>JAKSDJ010000386.1 GCA_022360155.1 Chloroflexales bacterium
CGCCGAGGGCGCCGGCGCACTGCTTGGCATCGGGCTCTACGGCATGTTTGGCTATCGGTTTTCGCGACGCCTGGTGTGGTGCGTCGGGTTCCTGGCGTTTGCGCTGATGCTCTGGGTACTGGCGCTGATGCCGCCGATCCTGGTTGTGGTCGGCGCCATATTTCTGTCCGGCATCATCGGCGGTCCGCTGACCCCGCTGTCTGTCACTATTCGCCAGGAGCGCATCCCGCCAGAACTGCGCGGGCGGGTATTCAGCACCTTTTCGGCGATTGCGATGGCGGCTTCACCGTTTGGGATCATCGCCGCCGGTGTGCTCACAGAGTGGCATGGGCTGCCGGTGACGCTTGTCGTGCTGGCGAGTTGTTACACGCTGGTATGTGTTGGGATGTGCTTCCTCCCAGTGTTGCGCCAGATGGAGCGCCCCGTGATCGCTGAGGGGTGAGGCGGTTAGCGGACGAGTCGTGTGATTTGTACATTCCTTGCCGCGTCTTTATCCATCTTCATCGACGCCTCCCCACCCTCGCTGTGCGGCGATGGCTGCATCATCTACAACCAGCGGCAGTCGTTTGTCGCTCACTCCTCATTGTAGCGAGCTGGATCATGCTCGAAGGGTCGCAGAGCTTGATCACTCGATGCGTCGCCAAACAGCTCGCGCCGACAATGCCGAGCGGCTAACGGCTCAGATTGAGAACCACGCAAAGTGGTATGATAGACCCTGTATCAAAATCATGCGGTTGCCAACTCCACGCCCTCGCGTGTATCATGAAAGGGGTATTTCGTTATGGACCTGCCGCCATCCGATTTTGACGGGGCCTGGAAGTACGCCCTGGAGCAGTTCTTTGCGCCCTTCCTGGAACTCTTTTTTCCCAGGGCGTACGCCGCGATCGATTGGACCCAACCGGTGACGTTCCGGGAGACGGAGCTGCAGCAGATTGCGCCCGAGGATCAGGCAGGCCAGCAACGGGTTGACAAGCTCGTGCGGGTTCGGCGGCGCGATGGCTCCCCAGCTTGGGTGTTGGTGCATGTGGAGATCCAGAGCCAACACGATGCCAACTTTGCGGAGCGGATGTTCCGCTATCACGCGCGGCTGTTTGATCGGGACCGGATTCCGGTGGTCAGTCTGGCGGTGCTGGGCGACGAGGCGCCGGGCTGGCGGCCCGATCGATTTGGGTATGATCTCTGGGGCTGCGAGCTGAGTCTGCGCTTCCCGATGGTGAAGCTGCTTGACCTCGATCCGGCGATGCTGGCAGCGACGCCCAATCCGTTTGCGGTGCTGACACTGCTCCATCGCGATGCGCAGGAGACCCGCGGGCAGCCGGATGAGCGGCTGCAGCGCAAGGTGGTGCGCTACCGAGCGTTGTTGCGGCAGGGCTATAACGCCGAGGATGTACGGCGACTCATCCGGCTGATGGAACACATCATGCGACTGACCCCTGACCTGATGCTGGTGGCTCATCAAGCCATGCGCCAGGTCGAACAGGAGGAATTGGGTATGGACACGTTTATCACGAGTTTCGAAGAGATTGGGCGGGCTGAGGGCCAGCGCGAGATCGTGGTGCGCCTGCTCGCACGCAAAATCGGCGCGCTCCCAGAAGCGGTGCAGGAGCGGGTCAGCGCCTTGTCTGCCGAGCAGGTACTGGCTTTGGGCGAGGCGCTGCTCGACTTCAGCAGTCTAGCCGACCTGACCGCCTGGCTCGATGCCCAGGATGTGTGACCGGCCAAGAAGTGCGCCGCGCCTAATAGTGGGAAGATGCGGTCAATTTGCCGCTAATCTCCGCACGGAAAGATATGTATGCAGACTGGACAAACAACGACAGCGATGGCCGCGGTCGAGTTTGCCCAGCTCGCCGAGATGGGCTTGCGACGCGAACTTGTCGCCAGGGCGGTGTGTGAGACGATGCCGCCTGGAGGCGTCCACGGCGCAATTGCCGGGCGGATGCCTCTGCTATGAGGGTTGGATGGGCGCAGAGAGAGGGCGGTGGGCAGCAAACGTGCGGCGTTTTGCTTTGCTGATGCTGGGCATATGGCGTTGCCTCGTCATCTCCTCGCCTCGTCATCTCCTCGTTCCTCCCCTACCACCGCA
>JAKSDJ010000733.1 GCA_022360155.1 Chloroflexales bacterium
AAGATGAGATGGAATATCATCTCGCATATCGTCCACTTGACTGTGATATTCAGCGGTAGATTTGTTACTGGATGTTACCCTCATGTTAAGCTGCAGCCCAACACCGCCATGCGCCCGACATCCTTTGTCAGGGCGATTTTGGCAGCAGAACGCGACATGTCAGCTTTCCCGTTCTAGCATGTCAGTCCTCAGAAGCTGTCTGAAAAGCCGTTTGACCCGGCAAGAACGGGATCACAAACTAGGATGGAGCGGAGTATCGGCACGTCAACATGCGGAATGCGCAAGCCGTGCTTGCGCGCGGCAGCATGGCTGCCGCATTCCATACCCCTTTTCAGACAGCCTCTTAGAGATAAGCAAAAGCGAGACCGGTCAGGCGGATGAAACCTGACCGGTCATTGTGTGGCCAATGTTGTGTGGGGTAGCAATTGCAGCGGAGTTAAACGCCAGTATGGGCGAGTTGCGAGTCCAGCGCAGCTCGCCCGATCATTTCCAGGGCGGCATCGTCGCTGGGCGGGTGGGTCAAGCCAGCACGAACGTCGCGATAGAAGCGCTCCAGCGGCAAGCGGCGCGTTAGCCCCGCGCCGCCCGCGATGCGCAGAGCTTGGTCGCTTGCGGCGATTGCAGCATTGGTACAGAGATATTTGGCGGCGGCGATCTGGGGAGGTAGAACCTGGTGTAGCGCTGGCTGTTCGGTCCACGCGCGGGCGACTTGGTGCAGCGCTGCACGGGCTGCGGTCAGGGTTGCCTGCATTTCGCCGATGCGGCGCTGAATAGCGGGCAATGTGGCAATAGGTCGTCCCAGTGCTGTTGGTGTGCGCTCGCTCGCATATGTGCATGCAGCATTGCAAGCCGCTTGCCCGATCCCGAGATAGACTGCCGCCAATGTCAGCCCAAACCAGGCCATTTGCACAGGGGATCGTTGGGGCGGCGTCGTTCCCACTGGCTGGCGATCTACCACCCACTCGTCAGCTACAAAAACCTGGTCCAAGATCACATCATAACTCCCGCTGCTACGCAGACTCAAAGCGTCGCTCCACGTGTCTTTCAGCTGCAATCCTGCTGTACCATCCTGAATAATGGCATTGGCTGTTGCACCTTCCGGTGACTCGGCGCTGGGTGGGAGGGCGACGCTGATCACAAAATAGCGCAGGGCTGGGGCCATGCTGACAAACTGTTTATGGCCGCTGATCAGCCAGCCGCCCTCGGTTGGAGTCGCGTCCGTTGCGGGCAGCCCGCCGCGCGATGGGCTGCCCAGTTCAGGCTCGGTTGCCGCTGTGTTAATGAGCGCACCGTGCTCTACAATATCGCGGCAAATGGCGCTAAAGACTGGCTGCGGCCATTGTTTTGTCTCGGTGAGACGGCCAATCATATGGATGGTCATATCCACCGCCATCGCAGTTGCACCGTCACCGCGCGCCAAATGTTCCTGGGCCAGAATCATGTCGAAAAGGCTGGCCCCTTCGCCACCGTACTCGCGCGGCACGATCAGGCGTAAATATCCCGACTCGCGCAGATCGACGTAGTTCTCGAACGGAAAGCTTCCCTCGCGGTCGTGGGTGTCGACGCGCTGGGCAAAGCGCTGGGCGAGGCTATCGGCGAGGTTAACAATACGCTGCTGTTCAGCGGTCAAGACGTGGAGTTCCATACAATACCTCGATTTCACTCTATGGAAAAACGGTGCAATTAACTTCCAGGCAAACAAAAGGGGAGGACACAGCGTTGCGTTGCACCTCCCCTGCGACAACCGACGATGTTGGTGTTAAATTTGGTCTAGGTAATCCTTCAGCAATTTTCCCAAACGTGGATGCCGTAGCTTACGCAGCGCCTTCACTTCGATCTGGCGAACGCGCTCGCGAGTGACGCCAAAGGCCCGCCCTACTTCTTCCAGCGTGCGTGGTTGTCCATCGGCAAGACCATAGCGCAACTCGAGGACACGGCGCTCGCGCTCAGTAAGTTGGTCCAGCGCCGCAGCAATCTGTGCCCGTAACATGCCGCTTGCCGCAGCATCGTCGGCATCGAGAGCGTGTGGATCTGGGATGAAATCGGCGAGGGTGCTGTCGGCTTCTTCGCCGACAGGCGTGGCGAGCGACACTGGATCTTGCGCCGTGCGCCGCAATTCACGCAGCTTTTCTTCGCCCATTCCGAGCGCTGCTGCCAACTCGGTGTCGTTGGGTTCACGACCGAGGTTTTGGGTCAACTGGCGACGTGCGGCCTGAATGCGATTAAGGGTTTCCCCAAGGTGAACCGGCAGACGAACCAGCCGCGACTGATCGGCTAGGGCGCGGCTCAGCGCCTGTTTAATCCACCAGGTTGCATAGGTGCTGAACTTGTAGCCTTTGGTGACATCGAACTTCTCGATGGCGCGCAAGAGGCCCAAACTGCCCTCTTGGATAAGGTCAAGGAGGGGTAGCCCGCGGTCGCGATAACGTTTGGCAATGCTCACAACCAGTCGTAGGTTTGCTGCGGCCATTTGTTGACGCGCTGTATCACCAGCCGAAACCGTTGTTCGCAGTTTAACAGCTTCCTGACTATCGGTTGGAACGAGTTCTAGGCTGCGGAGCGCAGATTGTCCATCGGCAATCGCGCGGGCCAATTTTTGTTCTTGCTCGGTTGTGAGCAGTGGCACCTGACCGATCTCCCGTAGATAGAGACGCACACTATCGCCGAGGAGGGCGTCGGATAGACCCTCGTCTAGATCGACATTGTTTGCAGATGCCGCATCGTCCTCGCTTGTCATGTCATCGGAGAGATCGCGGACAGGAATACCGGCTTCGGCCAGTGCTGCATAGACAGCATCTATTGCCTCAGATGCTTCCTCGGCCTCGGCCACAACCTGAAGCAACTCATCCGAGGTGACATAGCCGCGTTGGCGTCCCTGGGCAATAAGAGCAGAGAGATCGGGAACCGGTCCTGCCTGGGGCGTGCGGGTATTGTCGGTTTGAGTCTGGGCCATATAAGCTTCCTCGATGGAGCAGAACACATTGTGAATTTAGGCGGCTCCATGCGGAATCGAACCAGAAAATACGTTGGAGCCACCTTCACCACAATGAACCTGCAACAGGCACATGCAGCGTGGTGGATCAAAAAAATTCCACTGGCTTAATCTTCTGCTAGGAAAAAGAACGTGGAGTTAAACAATCCTTGCACGACCGATACCCAAAAGTTCCAAATACTTGCGTCGATGATTCAGTATCATACTTCTAGTATACCAGATACTGCGGTGAGACAAGTAAAAACGGGAACTCCTAGACTTTTCTTCGTTGCCGCATACTTTTTGTCAAACTGCCGTATTGTAGCACAAATGGCAACTCTACGCAGGCATAAGACAGGTGTTTCCGATAGGAACTAGCCTGATATGTTCAGAGAACGAAGTGATCTGCATTACCAATGGCTGTGTCAAGACTCGTTGTATCTACTAGCGACAAAGTGACGCGCCTGATCGCGCAGCGCTGCTGTCGTAATGTTCATCTCTACAATTCTGGCCTAACCGAGCCTCTTTGGTATCACGGTCTGTTCGGTAGCAAAGTCATGTATTTGGGTTGGAGGTGCAATACGGCGCCGTGAAAACAGTTTTGACCCTCTAGAGCGCCGCGAAGCGCGTTGTATCATCGGAGACTCTCGCCGCCAGACTATTTTGTATCTTGATATTATAGCCGATCTTCGTTCATTCTGTAATGCCAATTGGCCCGGAGGGTTTTGGTTAAGCCAAAAACACCAACGAAACCTGTCTCAAGTAAAGCTCGGTTCAGGCTGTTCTGATTGGAGAATGCTCTTTGAAGACAGGATGCAATGCGCTGATGTCAACACTGCTTGCCAAGCTGTCGAGTTGACTTGCAACATGCCTTGCTATACAAACAAGATAGCGATTATTAGCATGTCTCGATGGGAGTTCTCTAAAACAGCGTTGCCCTCTCTAGGCTTTGAGCAGCGAGAGGACAACAAACTGAGCGGATGGGTTGCAAAGGCTAAAAGTTTCGAATCGAACCTATTCCAGCGCCGCGAGGCTGTTTCGCTATTCTGTTGTCTCATCACCTGGCGAGGGCGGCCAACTGCCAAACATATAGCCAACAACAGCGCCGATGAATGCCCCAAAGATAAGTGCTGGAAGAATATTTCCCACCGTTGTTGCCAGCAACCCAAGCATAAGCATACCGCATAGTGCGCCAACAATGGTGCGAGCGGTAATCTTTTGTATTGTTAAAGGGCGGGACGAAGGAGTCGCCATTTGACCAAGCGGCGGTGTTTTGGTCGCCGCGCTAGCAGCGGGCGTAGCTGGCTTGGGTGTTGCTGGCGCTACGGTGCTTGCTGGCGGCGCGGCAGCAGCAGCCGGTGGGGCTGGATCGGCCTTTTTAGCCGCATTGGCAGCGCGGATCGCCGCCAAGCGTTCGGCCTTCTCGTCCGACATCGCAGTGCCTGCCGTAGCAGGTTGAGCAGAGGATGGCGTTGCAACCTCTGGGCTTGGTGTGGTTTCAACGACGGCAGGCGCTGCTGCCTCGCCAGTTCCAGCAGCTTTGCGGTTGCGGTTTGCTGCACGGATTGCTTCGAGCCGTGCTCGTTTTTCGTCTGTCATACTTTCGTTTGCCATGCGCGATTACCTTTGGTTCAGCCACTGGAGAGACGCTGGATTCTGCGCCCCAGTTGCGCTCTTCCCCTGTTTCGATATCAGTATACGCAATACACGCCATCGAGTCTTGCCCCAGAATGAGGAAATTATTAATGTGTGCGCTCTGCAGACTCGAGGCGGCCCAAGATGCTATGCCCAATGACCTGGCGTAGAATTTCGGAGGTTCCTTCACCAATCGTCAGGAGGCGCACATCACGATACAGGCGCTCGACTGGAAACTCCTGGCTGTAGCCATAGCCGCCAAAAACTTGAATGGCATCGCGGCAGACTCGTTCAGCAACCTCAGAGGCATAGAGCTTCGCTGTTGCAGCCTCTCGCGTATAGTTGCGACCTTGATCTTTCAACCATGCGGCTTGATAGACCAAGAGGCGGGCTCCGGCGATGCCGACTTCCATGTCGGCGATCAAATTTGATATCGATTGAAATGCGCCAATTGGCTTGCCAAAGGCTTCGCGTTCACGGGCATACGCGATGGCTGTTTCGAATGCGATCTGCGCTAAACCGACCGCCATTGCCCCAATACCAATGCGACCGCCATCGAGCACCTGCAAAAATTGAATGAATCCACGCCCACGCTCGCCAAGTAGATTCTCTTTTGGCACACGCACGTTTTCAAATGAGATGGCTGTGGTAACCGAGCCGCGCAAGCCCATCTTGGCTTCGGGCTTACCAAAGATCATACCAGGAGTATTGCCGGGAATAATAAACGCGCTAATGCCCTTCTTGCCCTTCTCTTTGTCCGTGGCAGCAGTGGCGATGATATGACCGGCGACAGGAGCATTGGTGATCCACATCTTACTCCCATTGATCACCCACTCGTTGCTCTCGAGAACGGCGGTTGTCCGTGTCGCGCCGGCGTCACTGCCAGCGTGAGGTTCTGTCAGGCCAAAGGCAGCCATGTGTTTGCCTTGAGCGGCAGGGGTTAGGAAGCGTTGCTTTTGTTCCGGTGTGCCAAACATGGCAAGGGGAGCGCATCCTAGGCCGAGGTGAGCCGAGTAGGATAGCGCAGTCGAACCACAGGCCCGAGCTACTTCCTCAATAGCGATCGCTGTGCTAATAGCATCAGCGGCGGCGCCGCCGTATTCTTCGGGAAAGGGCAAGCCCATCAAGCCTAGCTCGCCCATTTTGCGGAATGTCTCTGTAGGAAACTCGCCCGTCTCATCGGTGTGGCGAGCGCGTGGCGCTATCTCCTTCTCCGCAAACTCTCGCACGGTCCCGCGGATAATCTGTTGTTCTTCGGTGAACTCAAAGTGCATAGCTGCCTCCAATAGAGCAAGCGTCAGCGCGTGGCGTTACACGGGAAGCCAAACATAGCCGACGGCGAACGCTGGACGACGACGTTTAGTATACCACAGATTTCACAATGCCATAGGGTTTCTTGCTGCAAGCTACATGGCTCATGCAAAGTATTATGTTAACAAGGATTTGTCTATTGCGATGCGATCCGGGATCGTGGAATAGATGCTCGTAAAAATCGAGCATCGCAGATGCAAGCCTGAATCAGGATATTGACATAAGACTTTGCAATTGCCATGCTGCAAGCTATAACTATGTTGAAGTCGGATCATTGCGCACTTTGGCAACGAAGAGCATGACTCATAGGGGCGTCCGGGTGTTTTTTCTAGCTGTTCGTTAAGATGCGAGTTGCGTCTAGCGGATGTGAACCCTGTTTGCTTCGCAGTCCTCTGATGTTGTGTTTGCTGGCGCCCGCACGGTCAGGAGGGATTACAAAAGCAGCGCGCCGTTCGGCGTGAGCCAACTCGCCAACTCCGCGCTCCACAGCCGGACCTGCGCGTCGGGTTCCTGCTCAACTATGCGTGTGCCGTCAAACTGCCAGCCGCGCAGCCGGCCTTGTGCTTTGGGCTAAGTATGGCGGGTCGTTCGGGTCGTAGGCGTAGTATTCTTGCACGCCAAGCTCGGCGTACTGGACTAGTTTCGCGCGCAAGTCGTCGCGCCAGGTGTCCTTGGAAGTGATCTCGAACACAACCTGCGACGGCGGGCGCTCGGACTCGTACAGCCGCCAACTCCGCAAGCTGCGCGCCCCCCGGATTGGGGATGACCACGCCTTTGAACACTGCCATGTCCGGCGTGATCGGGTACTGCGACTTGCAGGAGGTAGAAGATGAGTTTGGATTGTGTCGTACTTTCGCCCATGAGATCTTCCTTGGTTGGGTGCAGGTCGTAATAGTGCTCGAACGCATCGTCGCGTTGTATTGCGGAAAGTTCTTGGATCAGGGTTTTGTCATCGACCATTGCACCGTCCTCCTCTTTTCAGTGTATAGCCTTAGCTTGCCGAGTGCAGTTGTGTCATGTAATCCTTGGAGGGGAGATGCAAATCAGCCGCAGGAATGTGCCGATCGGCACATTCCTGCGGCTGATTGTTCACGTTGATGAAGCGCCATACAGCGTATGATTAGCCGACACTGCGCGTGTGGGGAACGATGACCTCAACACCTTCTATTGTTTCGGCAATCAAGTTGTCCACAACGGCTTGAAGGCTTCCGGTCTCTTCGTAGACCCGCAATTGTCGTTGTGCGCTAGAACCATGTTCGACGATGTGAAGTAGATACTCGACTTCTTTACGCGACCCCAACTCATCGACGACATCATCAACGAGTTCGACCATCTCGTGGACCAGCGCTTTGGTCTCGACCTCGGCGTGTTTGCCGAAGTCAATCAGCTTGCTCTCCATACCGTACCGTTGAGCCCGCCACTTGTTTTCACTGATCAGCGCGCGGCGATAGACCCGGAAAGTCGTATTCTGTTCAAACATTTTGTAAAATTTGACCAGGAATGCCTGCATGGTTGCGGCCAGCGCTAAACATTCCTCGACACGGGTCGCAATGTCGCAGACGCGAAACTCCAAGGTATTGAAGAACGGATGCGGGCGCATATCCCACCAGATCTTCTTTCCGTTATCGATGCAACCGGTTTGGATCAACAAATTGATGTAGCGTTCGAATTCGCCTGCCGAACTGAACGAAGGTGGAATGCCGGTGCGCGGGAAGCCGCTGAAGATGACGCTGCGATAGGAACGAAAGCCTGTGTTGCGGCCCATCCAGAATGGCGATGATGATGAGAGCGCTAGGAGGTGCGGCAAAATATAGCGGGCGACGTTCATCAACTCGATAGCGATTTCCTGATTGGGCATCCCAACGTGACAGTGCATCCCGAAGATCAAGAGCTGTCGCGCCGCGTCTTGCATTTCGTCAATCACCCCTTTATATCGCTCGAAGGGGGTGATTTCTTGCTGCATCCAGGACGAGAAAGGGTGGGTGCCAGCAGCAGCGATCTTGAGCCCGTGGCGTGCGGACAGGCCGGCGATGGCGCCACGGAGCCGAACAACTTCGGCGCGGGCTTCAGAGATGGTGCGGCAGGGCTTTGTGCCGACTTCGACGATGCTCTGGTGCATCTCTGGTTTGATCTGTTCGCGCAATATCATTTGCCCATCATCGAGGATTTGGGTGATGTATGAGCGTAATTCGCGGGTTTCGGGGTCGATAACCTGATACTCCTCTTCGATGCCTATCGTGAAAGCAAAATCCGAGTGAAGGGGATTGTAGACGCTCATACCATCTCCTCGCTTCTGATCGTTGCGGCCATCTTAGCTTCCATAGATGTGGGACTATTGCATTATACACTTGATTGAAATGTTTAGACAAGAGTCGAAATGGTAGGAAATGGATGCGGCGGTGCGGGGATGGTCCCCGCGTATGCGGGGAGGAGGCGAGGAGATCGCCTCCTCATTGCTGAAGAGAGCGCTGCACATATAGACTGCAGACATTAGGTGCGCTGGGTGCGAATCGTTCCTTTGCCCTGGCCGCGATTGCGCCAGCGATCGCGCAGGTAGGCCAACCCATTCCGCTGATAGACCAGCCATTCGATAACCAACACAAGGAGCGCCAACGCAGCTAGCCAACGCCAGAATTCTTGTCGCCCAACGCGCTCGTTTGAGGCTGTTGTTTGCAACCCGCTGGCTTGTGTGATCTCAAGGTCTTGTTGGGGAGCAACTTGCGACTCGCCCGGCGCGAAGAGGTTGACAGCGTAGCTGTGGCTGAATACACGCTCGCCGTCGCGGAACTCCTCGACGAGATAGACGCCCAACTCGTCAGTTGCGGCAAAAACTGCTTGATTATTTTGGATCTGAACGGCGTCCGTGAGCGAGCTGACCGCTGTGCCATCGGGTTTGGTTACTCGGACTTCGGTGATGGACGAGTCCACCTGCAGCGCTAGAGGCTGCCCAGGGGCGAGCAGGGCCGCCTCAGCTCCGGTGCCAGGAACGAGGAAATTGATCAGATTGGACAGGATGAGCGGAAAAGCGACTTGGAGCGGCAAATCCGAATTATGCAGATCGAAGGCAAGCACTACGATCCGGCGCCCGTCGCGCTCACCGGCCATAAGCAGAGGCGCTCCATCGCCATCGACGACAACCCGCGCCCATGTTCCGGCGCTGATCCGTACAGCCTTCAACACGCTGACCTCGCTCAGGCTGATATTGCGCAGGAGCGGTTCTTCGCCAGGAACGGGGTATACAGCAGGAAACTCTAACTCGCCGGTAACCGAGAAGAATTCGGTATTGCGGGGCGGTG
>JAKSDJ010000439.1 GCA_022360155.1 Chloroflexales bacterium
GGACGAATCCTTTCGTCCCATCGGGAACAGCGACGTTTCTCTTTGTCAATTCCTATACCTATAATAGCAGCCTGGCTAGATACCATTTTGTACAAACTGGCTTGACGAAGCAGTCCGCTTGTGGAAGCAAGATGGTCGCAGTTGCTGAATGGACTGACTACAATACAGGAAACCCTAACTATAACACTACTTGCTTCTCAAGCTATACCGTAGATGGGCAAAACTCGGCGTACAACGAAACAAACAATGCAAGCAGTCCCTATTGGTGTAACGGGATCAATGGTAATAATTGTCTACTTGGCGGTATTTCCGAGTCTTCGCTTGGAATGACAAATGCCAGTTATGTAGCGTCATATAGCGAAACAACTCATACAACAGCGGAGATGGGCGCTAAATCTCCCAATCGGGCTTATATTCGCCAAGTCAGCTACAAAGCCACCCGTAGTGGCCAGATAAATAATCCCGTTTCAGCGGAAAGTACTACGGATTACGGCGGGTGTGGCGCATCACCATGTCCCTACAATCAAGTCTATGGTGATGAGACCATTTCGGGCACTAATTTCTTATACGTTGGCCTACAAACGAACTGAATCGAGGAGAGCAGTACATGAAACATGTTTCTTTTCATCATGCAGCACGAAATATCCTGTTGGTTATATTTGGGACAATGGTGATCTTCATCGCTGTGGCAGCGATCGTATCAATCTTGATGAGGCGTCATACTGACTCCACGTATGCTGCAGTTGCTCAAGCGACAGATCCGTCTATCACTGCATTATCAGTAACTCCGCTTAAGGAGGGTGATCTCATACAGGACATTGCCATTGATGCATTCAATCCGCCTCATCAGCCGCCGAACCTAAGCTTACGCTTTACCAATGCAACGCCATTGATCACGCAACAAGAAGCCATGCAAGTAGTACGGGATTTGGGCGTCGTTTGGGGCTTAGGTGGAGATTTCCAAGGCAAGCCCGTTACCATTCGAGCTCTTTACGGTCAACTCACCCTTGGGCAACCGGGAGATACTTCAGGCTTGCACACGGGAGATAATCGACAGCTCTCTGCCGAATGTGTGGGCTGGGTTGGCCCATGTAACGTGCCAATAAATCGCTGTATCGAGGGTAATTGTCAGGATACGGGGAGGGTCATCACCCGTATCGAGAATCGTCTGTACTGGATTATTGATTACGGGAATACGATAATGTATCAAGGCGGCTGTCCAATGTGCCCAGAGCAAGAACCCTACAATCATACTGTTTACGCCGTTGATGCGCAGGAGAAGTTTGTTTTGATGGTGTGGGGCTATACCGCTCCATCGTCGCAATAGGCTGCCACTTGAGAAAGTGTACAGGAGGCAGACCCTCGCTAATCTTGAGAGCCTTTTCACCATTGGGCACATTTGAAATTGAGATGAGAATGGGAGTTGATGCGTTATAGTAAGCTTCTGGCTGCGAAACCAGAACAGAATTCACCATGAACGACAACCTCCGTCGTTATTGTGCCAAACGGGATGTTATGACAATGTGCTATTGAGTCGGCTGCGCTTAGTTCCTCCGGGTGTCTCCAGAAACAACCAATGAGCATCCTTCAGCAACTCGTCGCTCGCTTGCGAGCGCTCCCGTTTCAGCCGTTTCGGATCCGCTTGGCACACTGCAGCCACTGCGTCGCAGTCGTGGCGCGCATCATGCAAGCAGTCAATCACCAGCGCACCTGGGCCAAAGACCGCCTTCATTGCCCCCGTCCAACTCTAGCCCGACGCCAAGCACGCCGGGGCCGTGGTAGCGCCGTACCCGGCCCTCGGCTGTCAGGTCGAAGACCCATTCGCCGCCGAAGACCGCCATCGAGTGTTGGGTTACTTCGAGTTGAGGCTCGCTCCGCTGGGTGACGCAAATCGCGCCGCCGGCGAGCCGTCTCAGCCTGCGGGTCTGGCGGATGATGCCGACAAAGCAACCGTCGGGGTTGTAAACGTATATTCACTGACCAGCCAGCGCCCCAGGAAGCGGTCGTGCGCTGGCGCTTGTTGGGTTGTCATAGGCGTCGAGTTGTTGCTTAAAGAGGCTGCTACTTCCCTTCCAAATGCGTTGACGGGCTTGGGATGGGCTTGCTTTGCTTGTAACGGCTGGCGTGCTCTTAGCCCTTATCCAGAGCCTATTTGTGGTATGATATCACAATTGCCTCTAATGAATTTTGACGATAGGCGGTTGTGCTGCCGTAGAACCGCCTAAAGGCGGTACTATATCAGACCATCGTGGTTGTATGATCAATTTCATGAGTAGCTGTGCTTGTAGAAGGAATGTATGCAAGACTAGCGGTATCTCCTCATGCTCCTGCTGGCGGCAGGCATCCTCACTGCATGCCTGTCGCCGCCGCTCCTTACGCCCTCCTCGATCTCGCTGCCCAGCAGAACAGCTCCCGTCGTCATCGGTTTTGCTGGGCGCGATTATACCCGCTCGGTCTTCGCGCCGATCATCGCCGCCTTCAATGCGGCCAACCCCGATGTGCAGATGCACGATGTGGATAGTGATCGCCTGGGGATCGACTTCTCGAACCCACAGATTGTCCCCATGGCCGTGTCGGCCATGGGGACAGTTAGGACTGACGAGCAACGGTTCAGCAGCTACTTCCTGAACCTGACCCCGTTGATCGCGGCCGATGCAGCGTTCGCGCGCGATGACTTTTTACCCGGCGTGTTGGAGACGCTGACGGTGGGCGAGCAGATGGCGATGCTGCCAAGTGACCTGAATGTCCCGTTGCTCTCCTACAACCGTGATCGCTGGCAAGCGCAAGGGTTGCCGCCGCCCAACCCCAACTGGGGATGGAGCGAGGTGCTGTTCCATCCGGCCGCTCCCTTCCTCAGCGGCCATCCGGAACAGGTGCGTTTTGATACCCCGGACTGGCAGACCCGCCTCGAACAAACCCAGCGCC
>JAKSDJ010000640.1 GCA_022360155.1 Chloroflexales bacterium
CGCCTTTATCAAGCCCTGACCGGTGCGGCCCATGGCATCTGTTCGCGGGATGCAGGGAGTGGTGGGCCGCACCGGTCAGGGCTCAGGAGAGACCTGACCAGTTTTTGAGGCAGTGCGGCTGCAAGCCGCACCTACACTTTGCCAATTTGGCATGAATTGTCACTCATCACTCGTCATCCCCGCGAGCCTGCCCCCGCCTGCCCCCGCGTACGCGGGGGGCGCGGGGAGGGGACCGTTGTCACTCGTCACTACCAAACAAGGAGCACCTATGACCACACCACACTCCGGCTACGGCGACCTGCCCGCCACCGAGGATGAACTGGGCTTCGCGCCCTCGGCGAAGGCGCTGGCGGCAATCATCGGTGGCGCCGACCTGGCCGATACGCCGCTGACGGTCGGCATCTATGGGCCATGGGGCAGCGGCAAAACCAGTCTGATGGGCATGAGTCTGGCGCAGCTCGACCCCCAGCGCTGCACGACGGTCTGGTTCGACGCCTGGCGCTATACCCAGAGCGACGCCCTCTGGCGCGCGCTCTTGCTCCGCGTGGTCGAGACCCTGCGCACGCTGGTCGAGCACGATACCGATTGGCTGCGCGCCTATATCGACCACCGCAACCGGCTCGACCCGAGCGCGCCACAGACCGCCCTCGACTCCGAAGGTTTTCGACAAACCCGCGCGGCGCTCACCGCTCGCCTCGACGATCTGGGGACCAGCCTCTATCGCAGCGTCGACCGCGAGGAGCCCGGCGAGATCCAGTTCCAGTGGGATGCGGCCGGTAAGCTGGCGGCAAATGCAGTCATCCGCGCCGGCTTCAGCTTCATCCCGGTGCTTGGCCAGATGAGCAAAGCGGTCGAGGCCGCCGGCGGCGCCGCTGGCGAGGAAGACTATAGCGAACGGCTTTTCAGCCTTTTCCAGCGCGAGCGCACCCGGATCTATCGCGAGCAGGTCCAGTCGCTGGAGCAGTTCCACCAGGGCCTCGCTGCGCTGGTCAAAGAGCTGGTCAGCGACCTCGACCGGCGCCTGGTCGTTTTTATCGACGACCTCGACCGCTGCCTGCCCGAGCAGGCCATCGGCGTGCTGGAGGCGATCAAGGTTTTTCTCGACATCCAGGGCTGCGTGTTTGTACTCGGCGTGGACCGCGAGATTATCGAGCAGGGCATTCGGGTGCGTTACAAGGAGTTCGCCCTGAGTGGAACAAGCGCGGGGCCGTTTCCGGTCGCCGAACGCGACTATCTCGAAAAGATCGTCCAGGTGCCATTCACCTTGCCGCCGCTGGCCCCAGTAGCGATCAGCACGTTTCTGGATCGGCGGCTGCCGGCGGTGGAAGGTCTCAGCGACGACGAGCATCGCCAGGTTGCCGAGTTGATGACCACCGGGCTGTTGCGCAACCCGCGCAAGGTCAAACGCAGCTTCAACATCTTCCGCCTGCACCTGATCCTCGACCGCGTCCACGGACGCCGCACACCCGCCGGGCTGATCGCCAAGCTCACCGTCATCCAGAGCAGCTTCGCCGATCTCTACGAGCGCATCGCCCGCGACCCGACCCTGCTGCGCAGCATCGAGGCCATCGCCCGCGGCACACCGGGCGCCGCCCCGATCCCGCAAGAGCTGCGCGACGAGATGGGCCGTCAGGATCAGCGTCTGCGCGAAATGCTGCACCAGATGCCTTGGTACGAGGAACTGAGCGATGACGAGTTGCGCGAGTTGGTCTACCAGAGCCGGATCACCGGCGAGGCGGGGCGGGCGTAGTTGAGGCGTGCAGCAAAGCAGCGCCGCCCGAGCGCTGCCTTCGAAAGACCGTCATCCTCGCCGATCGTGAGATATTATGAGTGAAAGGCGAAGCCCGCATAGCCTTGCGCCGCGACCTCGTCGCATTTCTGGCGATAGACATCGAGGCCGCCGACGTACGGATAGAGCAGGCGTGGCTTGCCAGGAATGTTCGCCCCGACCCACCAGGAGTCGGTCAGCGGCAGCAGGGTCGCTTCGGCTACCTGGGTGGCGTGTTCGACCCAGGCATCCTCGGCCTCCGCCGTTGGCTCGATGCACCGGCTGTCGTGTTCGCGCATATAGTGGAGGCAGTCCGCGATCCACTCGACGTGTTGTTCGATGGCGACCGTCATATTCGTGAGGACCGATGGGCTCTGCGGGCCGGTGATGATGAACATGTTCGGGAACCCGTGGGTCGCAATGCCAAGGTAGGCCCGTGGTCCGTCCGCCCACTTCTCTTTCAGTGCGACGCCGTTGTGACCCCGGATGTCGATAGCGAAGAGGGTTCCGGTCATCGCATCGAAGCCGGTCGCGAAAATGATGCTGTCAACCGCATACTCGCTGCCCCGCGTGTGGATGCCCTTCGGCGTGAGCGCTTCGATTGGTGAGTCCCGAAGGTCGATCAGGGTTACGTTGTCTCGATTGAAGGCTTCATAGTAGCCATGTTCGAGCGGTGGGCGCTTCGTGAAAAACGGGTGGTCTTTCGGCGCGAGGAGCTCGGCAACTTCCGGGTGGCGGACGATTTTGCGGATCTCGTTGCGAACGAACTCGGAAACCGTGTCATTGGCCTCTTTGTCGATCA
>JAKSDJ010000889.1 GCA_022360155.1 Chloroflexales bacterium
GAAGATGCTTGCTAAAGAACTGCAACACTATGTTCCTGACACAGCACTCTCATCGATAGCATTCAAGGGGCGCTACAACGCAGATAGCAAAGTGATCGCCGATGACTACAAACCCCCGATTGGCCTCTCGGCGGGCGTGATTATCGCCCAGGAGAACTCGCCGATCTTCTTTCTGCGTGACCGGGTCGAAGAGCTGCTGAAGAGCGCCAAGAAGCTGGCGCGGCACAATGTCCGACAGGGCTACTACGGCGGTGCCATTGATTTTATGGTGATGAAGTCAATCACAATGGTCACGGACGATATCAAGGCTTTTCGCAAGGCCGCTCTGGGGGATGGTGACGTACACAAGCAAGAGCCCCTCCGCCGCTTGACTGCGCGCCCTTACGCCTGGCACGAGTTCGCCGGACTTCTAGAGACGGTGCGGGCTTTGAAGCGTGCGAATATGCCGCGTTCGCAGCTCTATCGCATCCGGCGCGTGATGAGCGAAGAAACAGCGCCCAGCACTATTGCCTCGACGATGGAATATCTCTACACGCGCACACGACTGCGCAATGAAGTTTCAAATGTCCTCGTCCAGCGTATCGAATGTAATTGGCAAGGAGCTTCGCGTCTACCCATTCCGCCTTGGCTGCCAATGGGCCAGCGAAGCTGGGAAACGATCTGGCCCGATCTCATCGAGGTGTACGAGATGATTACGCTGCCTGAGAAGGAGGAAACATGGCACAGTTGAGCATAAGCCTGACGGTGATCAGCGAGACGGCGCTTAGCGTCGGGGCAGGCGGTAGTGCGGGAACAATTGCCGACAAGAGTGTCGTGCGCGACGGTTGGGGTCGTCTGATCATTCCTGGTTCGCAGGTAAAGGGTAAGGCGCGCTGGGGCGTCGAGCAAATTCTGCGCAGTCTGGGATGGGATATCCCTGCCCCTTTTGACGAAGCCACACGGGTCGAGCAACCTAACCCGGCCCGGGCCATCTTTGGCAGTCCACAGCAGCGCTCACCCCTGCACTTCGCCGATCTGGTCGGTGTGGTCGGCCCGGTTGACCAGCTCGACGCACTGCGCGATGGGCTGGAACAGCGGCGCAGCCAGATCCGCCCCTCGGTTTCAATCAATCGACGGCGCGGCACAGCCGAAGACCAGCGTCTGCTTTTTCAGGAGACTGGACTGGAGCAAATGCAATTCTACGCCGAGGAAGCTATTACCGGCGCGCTTAATGATCTAGGGCACGTCGCGCTGCTCTGGGCCGCGCTGCGGCTGTCCACTCGCTGGGGCGGGGCGAAGTCACGTGGGCTGGGATGGTCGCGCATTGCGGTTGCAGTTGCATGGAACGGCGTGGCCCAGACCGATGCGCAGCTTGAGCAGGAGTTGCGCACTCTGGCGGCGCGGAAAGGGGGCGACTGATGCCGCTCTTTAATGTACAGATTACCGCCCGCTCAGCGCTGGCCTTCCCGATCCGCAAACCAGGGACACAGTTTCGCCCTAGCTTGCCTTATGTACCGGGCGCTGCCATCTACGGCGCACTGGGGATGTGGATGGGTGAGCAGGGAACGTTTGATAGCGAGTTGTTTCGCGAGATCCGTTGCTGCAACGCCTATCCGTCCCATCCGGGCGATCCGTGGGTGCGCCCGCTCCCCGCGACCGCGATTCAACGCAAAGCCGCTGACGAAGATGAACAGCCACATGATTCTCTCGTTGCGCGGGTCTGTTGGGAGCGCCAACAGCCTGCCGCGCTGATCTACGCGCCGACCGACGACGAAGGGCGACCCTGGGAAGCGGCTGGGCCGAAGTTTTATACCCTGAAAGGCGGAAAGATCGCGACACGCACAGTGACACAGCGCACGCTGACCCGCGTTTCGATCAACCGGCGGCGTGGCACGGCCGGGGACCAGCGCCTCTATTCACTGCTGGCAATCAACGAGGTGACGGACAAACAACCGACGCAGTTTCGCGGCAGCTTGGTTGTGCCCAACAACGCGCTTGAACAGGTGGAGAACGCTTTGGGGGCGATCAAGCACATCGGCGGACGCCAGACCACCGGATTGGGAGCGATTGAACTAAGTCTGGCGGAGGCTCGGGAAAGCACGGAGTCTTCCATTCAGAAGCGAGTCCAGGATCTGACCAAGTGCTTCCAAAAGCAGGTTGCACTCTACGAAGATCTGGGCGGCAGCGGATGGACCGATGAGCATGGCAACGAGCAGACCATCACCGACGAAACGATCTTTACCGTCAATCTGCTCTCCGACACGATCCTGCTCGAACACGGCTGGATACCCACGAACGAGTTGAGCGCAGCAATGCTAGAAGCATTGACCGGAATCAAAGCACGTCTATTGCGCGCGTTCACAACAACCAGCATAGTCGGCGGCTGGAATGTCTCCTGGCAGCGGCCCAAGCCAACCAATGTAGCCGTAAACATGGGCGGTGTGTTCGTGTTTCAAGCCGAGCACACACTCGAACAAAAAGACTACCAGGCACTGGAACGCCTGCAACTCGATGGCATTGGCGAGCGGCGAGCCGAGGGCTATGGGCAGGCGCGGATATGTGACAACTTCCATCTTATGTGAGCGGAGGAATTCAATGAGTATACTCGATCCGAATAAACTGCGACACGAATTGCTCTTGGAAGAGGCTATTAATGCACAGCTTGATAAGTTAGTTGGATATGCAACCAGGACAGCTCTCTTGCTTGATGGCAATACGAAAATGAAGACAAGCCAACTGCGTAATCTCTTAAATGTCGCTCTCGATCCTGCATCTGTAGAAGTGGTTATCAACTTTATTCGCTATCAGATAGCACGAGAAGGAAACGCATGGAATCCTAAAAACTTTGGTCACGCTGTTATCGATGATATCCGAGGGCCAGTTCAGCAATTAGTGTCAACATCTATTTCAAAAGCACGTGAGCTAGAAGGCCAACACCTCAGTTCACAGGTGATCGATTTCGACGCCCAATCCTACGCAATTTACGTTCGACTCATACAACTTTATCTTGGCTATTTGCAACGTGTTTTTTACGCCTACGATAAGGCGAAGTCGGAACAGAAAAAGGAAGCAGTTGTACAGATGCAAGCTATTGTTGACACAGTGTTTCCGAAAACAGGGGAGGGCAACAATGGTTAGTGAACCATATTCCTTTGCCACATTGAACAATCGATTAATGATAAAAGGAAACTTAGTTGCAGTAACCGCATTACGTATTGGATCTGGTCGCGATACAAATGTTATCGGCAACGATCTGCCAGTCCTACGTGACAGTTTGGGCGCGCCGTTCATCCCTGGCGCATCGCTCAAGGGCGCGTTCCGCGCACGGGTTGAGGCGCTGGTGCGGGCAGTAATACAGGACAACGGAATATCTGATTTCAAGCAACTCGAAAAACTGTCTCGCGAGTTAAGCGAAATCAGCAATCGTGTTAAAGATGAAGAACAACGTCGGGCCCCCTTCGACCAGGCAATTCAGAAAATCACCCCTGAACTGGCAGCCCTCGATTTCGATCAACTTGAAAAGCGTACTCAAGCCGTTGGCCAACTCAAACAAACGAACCGTGACCTTTCAGATGAACAACTCAGCGCCATCATCTGGAACCACTCCACGCTCATCGATCTTACTTTTGGTTCGCCAGAGATCGCCGGGCGGATCTTCTTCAAAGACGCGCTGGTGGACCGCTCGATCTGGTTTGACCAGTTCGAGACACGCAACGGCGTGGCACTCAACCGCGACACTGAGACAGCCGAAGAGGGCCTGCTCTATGACTACGAAGTCGTACCGGCGGGGACACGCTTCGATTTCGAACTTGTTTTGGAGAACGCCAAAGAGTGGCAACTGGGGATGATCCTGCTCGCGCTCAAACCCTGGGAGCGCGGCGAGGTGCAGATTGGCGGCTTTCGCTCGCGCGGGCTGGGCTACGTGCGCCTGATGGGGCCAGGCGACAGCGAACATCCTGAGGTGCGCTTCACCAGCGTGCAGACTGTTGACGACGTGCTGAGGCTGCTCGCGGACGGTGGCGGGACGGAGATCGATGCGGCACAAGCAAAGCAGTGGTGTTCAGCGTTCATCGCAGTGTTGAAAGAGCCGAAACTGGCGCACAAGGAGGCGGCCAATGCATAAAGCGACGTTTATCGAGGGCACATTGCAACTGACGATCCAGCCCAACGGCCCGGTGCTGGTGAAGGCGGGCGAAAGCGGCGGAGCCGATCCAACCCTGCCGGACATGGAGTTCGTGCGCACGAAGTTCCGCGCGGCGGAGCCAACTGAGAGCGACGATGCGCTGCCACACATCAAAGGCGGCGTCTACATCCCCGGCCCATCGCTGAAGGGCGTCATTCGGGTGCAGTGCGAGCGGATCTGTCGCAGCCTTGATGGGCCGGAGCGCTACGAAAAGGCACAGGCACGAGCGCCCGATGGCGACTTTATCCCACCGCTGGCAGATAATTCGTTATTAGAGGATAAGGATTACCAGGAGTATGAAAAGGGTGGAAATGATCTCAAGTTCTCGTCAGGCATCTACTTTAACCGATTGAAGAGCAAAGATACTGCCCTGATCTACCGTCGCTCCTCGTTCGTCAGCCAGATGTTTGGGCATACTAGCCTGGCCGGGCGCATCCGCTTCGCCGACGCCTATGGCAAGGGTGTGGTTACCGAGGAACGCAACGGCGTAGCGATCGACCGCGTGTACGGTTCGGTGGCGGTTGGCCCCTTCAACTACGAAACGGTCGTCGCTGGAAGCTTCCCCACCCGTATCGACTTCAAGAACGTCACCCTAGCGCAACTAGGACTGCTGGGCTTGGCCCTACGCGACCTTGCCGATGGGCGAATTGGTATCGGCTTTGGAAAATCACGCGGGCTGGGGCGGGTGAAGGTCGCTTTCGACAGCTTGACGCTACGCTATCCTGTCTGTGAGCTGCAGGATGGGAAGCTGCGCCTGCTGAACGGGATGAAGACCATCGAAACGACAAAGCTCGCGGGGGTCGGGGCATTCGCCGATCGAGCCTACAGCATGCCCGAGAACGATCTTGTCGATCTGCCGACGAACCCTGCGCTGGCGTACGAAGACGATTATGAGCGCGGCATCGGTGTGACGTTGGATGCCAAAGGTGACACGCAGGTGCGCGCCATTTGGAAGGCGTGTATGCCAGCGTGGAAACGGGAGTTGGGATTATGAGCGGTCATGTCTATCGCATTGCTAAAGCTGATGCAGACAGATTGAAAGAAATCGTGCGCGATGTTGTTAGCTTCCCTTGCTGGACCTTCGGCGGTGCATCGGTATGGGATTTTGATACCGGGCTCGGTGACAAACGTTTCAACCTACGGCCAATTACACAAATTGATCCGAACAAGGCGCTTGATGTGCGGGGTGATTTCGGACACGCCTTCTCAACCGAGGCCGAGGTGCGCTGGAAGCGGATCGGACAGGACAGCTACGATGTGCTGATCCTGAGTGAGACTGCGCGGATTATTCAGGGCGCCTACGAAATTCAACCTGAACGGTTGGATAACGCGCAAGGAAAGCTGATCAAAGACACATGGCGTGCGAATGAGCCAGGAGAAAACGCAGCGATCATTCAAACGGACAATCGCCCTGCCATCAGTTATGTGACCTATTCCACACCACAAGGAACCGTGCAGTTTATGCGGTACAAGGAGGCGCCGGAATGAGCCAGCGTGATCGTGGTCGGCAGGGTGGGCAACAACGCTATCAAGCGTCGTCCGATCCAAAAGATAAGCCCTACGAATTCGTACCGATTGACGA
>JAKSDJ010000894.1 GCA_022360155.1 Chloroflexales bacterium
GAAGGCCAGATCATACGCTCATCAGCACAAAACACCATTATACCATTTCGAGCCGCCTAGCGATCAATCTCTTAGTTCAAGCACACGGCTATGGCACAGTTCTGCAAGAGTGCATAAACAATCCACAATAGGCACAGATTCGTCATAGTTGGATATGAACTTACGGCAGTATTGCCAGCAATAAGAAGTCCAAACAATGATTTTATATTTATCTATAGCAAAGAAATACCAAATGATTCTTATAGATTTCGAAACAAACCTTCGAAAGGACATATATCCTATTTTTATTGCCTGACACAGTTATGCAGATATTACCTATTGATTGGCAACAACTAAGGTGCATTTGCAACACGTGGCGCCGGATCCCAAACAGCAAGTTCAATCCGCCTGTCATCAATGATATTCTTCAATAGCCGCTCTTATCTCAATGTGATGGATATGCTGCACCTGTCATATTGAACAGGGCGAAAGAGCGCAGGAACAAGATCGAGATCGAGTACGGAGCTCGCCCTGAGTAGAGCCGAATACAGATGCAACATGGCGGATTGATATAAGATTTATAATTCGTAATGAGCGTAAACCTGCCAATATACATTGTATTTACGAGATTCGCGTATAAGTTCGTGATGCGATGTGGTACTACGATATAATCCACAATTGACAGATTAGAAGGATATGCTACAATTTGATAACTTCAATAATTTCGCCGTTGTGAGCAACTTGAGTGACATATATCATAGGTTCACAAAACTTTTGCCTATGTATATTCCAGGTATAGAACGCACAGCCCCTGACGTACTTACCTGAACAGTGTATTCTTATCTTGACAGGCGTAGTAACAAAGCTTGAGTCTTCCGCAATGATAGCCGCGACAGAAATGAGATCATAAGCAGTGCGAGTTGTTCCATCCCACCGGGAGCAGGTTGCTCCAGTGAATGAAACCGCCATCCACCCGATGCTTTATCATGATCCTGTGAGAAGCTGCGCTGGCCCAACGCCGATAGGTGTTGGCGATTCCTTGGGTCATCGCTGTAGTTGTATAGAGGAGTTGCAATGAAACGAACGATGTTCACCATGCTCATCGGCTTGCTAGCATTATCCCTATCGGGATGTACTGGCCAGCCCCAGGCCGACCCCACCGAAGCCGCCTCTCCAACCACCGATACTGCACAACAACCTGTATCAACGGATGCTCCAACCGCCGATTCATCGACTACGACCCCGCCTGATGCAACGACTTCGCCGGCCGGCGGCGAAACGGCCCAAACTCCAGCAACCGGGCGACTCGGCACTGTCATCGATCGCGGTTCCTTGATCTGTGGCGTCAATGGCGGACTGCCCGGCTTCAGCAACCTGGACCCTGATGGCACGTTTAGCGGGTTTGATGTCGATTTCTGTCGGGTTGTCGCTGCAGCAGCATTGGGCGACCCGGAGGCGGTGGAGTTCCGCCCGCTTAGCGCCCAGGAACGCTTCACCGCAGTCCAGACTGGCGAAGTAGACGTTCTCTTCCGCAACACAACCTGGACGCTCAACCGCGACTCGGCGGTGGGCATGGATTTTGGTCCAACCACATTCTACGACGGCCAAGGGATTATGGCCCTGGCAAGCTTGAACGCTACCCAGCTTGAGGATCTTGTAGGCGCAACGGTGTGTGTCCAGACCGGGACAACGACCGAGCTCAATTTGACCGACCAATTCCGAGCGCGCAATATCGAATTCGATCCCTTAGTTTTCAGTGATATCGATGCAACCTACGCTGCTTATGACGAGGGGCGCTGTGATGCAGTGACCAGTGACCGCTCGCAGTTGGTCTCGCGACGAACGACCCTGCAAAACCCGGGCGACCACGTAATCCTCGATGCGGTGCTCTCGAAGGAGCCGCTGAGTCCCGCTGTCGCTCAGGGCGATAGCCAGTGGCGCGATGTCGTTAGCTGGGCGATCTATGCGACGATCCAGGCCGAAGAGTTTGGGATCAACTCGGGGAATATTGGCGACTTTCTCGCTACCGAGAATCCAGACATCCAACGCTTCCTTGGTATCGATGCAGAGTTTGGCAAGGATCTCGGCGTTGCGAACGACTTCGTGGTAAAGATCATCGAAGGCGTCGGCAACTACGGCGAGATTTACGACCGTAACTTGGGACCGGGCACTGTCTTCGACCTTGACCGTGGTCCGAATGGCGTGTGGACCAATGACGGGCTGCTGTACTCGCCGCCATTCCGTTAGGGAGTAGCGGCCAGGCGATGCGAACTCTGAGAGATACGTATTCGTCTGGCCGCCCACTATGTGAAACACTATGAGTCAACCAGCAGCAATCCAAACGTCTCAAGAACCTATTCCCTTCTGGCGCGATGTACGCATCCTGGCGATCTTGATCCAGATCGCGTTTGTGCTCATCGTCGCCCTTGTTGCCGGCATGCTCTATGCAAATGTGACCAACAGCCTCGCACAGTTAGGTATTACCGGCGGTTATATGTTTATGGAACAGTCCGCCGGTTTTGAGATTGGCGTCAAGCCCATAGCCTATACGCCTGCGAATAGCTACTGGCGCGCCTTTCAGGTTGGTGTGGTCAATACGCTGCTGGTGACCATTATTGGTATTGTCCTCGCCACACTCTTTGGGCTGGTCATTGGTATTTCCCAGCTTTCGAGCAACTGGTTGATTGCGCGGCTAGCTCATGCCTATGTGGCGATCTTTCGCAATACGCCATTGCTAGTCCAACTGTTTTTCTGGTATTTTGCAGTGTTTCTGCGCTTGCCCCGCGTCCAAGAGTCGATTGAGTGGCCAGGCCCAGTTTTCCTAAGTATCAAGGGTGTGGCGATGGTCGGGCCGAATGGCACGGCTACACTCAACTTCTGGCTGAGCATTATCCTCGGTGGTCTCGTGATCGCAACCGCGGTCTGGTTTACGCTCAAGCGACGCCAAGAACAAACCGGGCAACAGAGTCCGCGTTTTCTTATCGCAGTAGCAATCGTCGTGCTCAGCGCAGTGATCGGCTGGTTTGTGGTTGGTTCACCGCCCGTAGCGCTCTCCATTCCCGAACTGCAGGGGTTGCGCTTTGTCGGCGGTATCCAACTGACGCCCGAGTACGCGGCTCTGCTGCTTGGGTTGGTCATCTACACCGGCGCGTTCATTGGCGAGAATGTACGGGCTGGGATTCAGGGCATCTCGAAGGGCCAAAAAGAAGCCGCCCGCGCCCTGGGGCTTTCTTCTGGCCAGAGTTTGCGCTTGGTGATCCTGCCACAGGCCCTGCGCATCATTATCCCGCCGACGACTAACCAGTACCTGAACCTGGCCAAGAACTCCAGCTTGGCCTTCGCGATTGGCTATCCCGATCTCTTTAGCGTCTCTGAAACTATTTTGAATCAAACCGGTCAGACTATTCAGGTCATTGGCCTGATTATGATCAGCTATTTGACAATCAGTTTGACCACATCGCTGCTGATGAATCTGTATAACCGCCGTGTCCGACTGGTCGAACGATAAGTGACACTATGCTGGAACATGCAACTTGTAACTCGTCGCGAGTAAGCCATGATTGCCGTTGAACGCCCGCGTGAACAATTCAATATCGTCAAATGGCTGCGCACAAACTTGTTCAATACCTGGTTCAATACATTGCTCACCCTGGTTAGCCTGGTGTTGCTCTATGTTGTGTTGCGCCCACTGCTGAACTGGATCTTCTCCGATGCCAACTGGCAGGTCGTTACTGCCAATCTGCGCGTATTCATGGTTGGCACCTTTCCCGTTGAACAACTGTGGCGAATATGGTTATGCGTCGGGTTGGCGGCGACGCTCCTCGGTCTGAGTTGGGGGGTCTGGCCCAACGTGCTGCGCGGTATAGCATTGATCTACGCGAGCGTGCTCATCTTCCTGGCTCTGCTGCCCTTCAGCGTTCCCTCGCGCCTGATCCTTGCAGCTTGCGGTGTTGTGATTTTCGTTGGGATGTTTCTAGCGCGGCGAGCAGTAGGGGTGGAACGCTTGAATGTCGGGCGCTGGGTGGCGATTAGTTGGCTCATTTTTTTGCCCCTCGTGCTCTACCTCTTGCGGGGTATGGGTCTGGTTTTGCCGATCATTACGCCGAACCAGTGGGGTGGCTTATTGCTCACTCTTGTTCTGGCGATCAGCGGTATTGTATTTTCCTTTCCTTTGGGCGTGCTGCTGGCGATTGGTCGACGCAGTTCGCTGCCGGCCTTTAGCCTCTTCTGTACCGGCTATATCGAGCTGATTCGCGGTGTGCCCCTTATCACTGTGCTGTTCATGACCCAGGTCATGTTACCGCTCTTCATTCCGGGCGGCGAGTCGATTGATAGGGTTTTACGCGCGATTGTCGGCTTTACACTCTTTACTGCAGCCTACATCGCCGAGCACGTGCGCGGCGGGCTCCACGCGATCCCGCGCGGGCAGCACGAAGCGGCCAAAGCTCTGGGACTGAACCCGTTTATGACAATGGGCATGATTATTCTGCCCCAGGCGCTGCGCTTGGTTATCCCTGCCAATGTAAGCCAATTCATTAGCTTGTTCAAAGATACTTCACTGGTGGTTGTCGCCAGTCTGTTAGATCTGCTCGGGATTGGGAAGAGCGTGCTAGCCCAGCAGGAGTTTTTGGGGCTGCAGACCGAGGTGTATCTTTTCATTGGCGCAGTCTACTGGATCTTTGCCTATTCGCTAAGCCATGTGAGCCGTCGCTTGGAGGAGACGCTGGGTGTGGGTCACCGCTAAGTACAACAATGCCATAAGTTTGTTCTGTTTTGTTGGCGTCTTCAACCCTGCCTCCACAGAAAGCGGAAAAAAACCATGAGTCAAAACAATCATAAAGCCGCCCAGGATAACGCAGCAATTATCGTTTGCCAGAATGTCCATAAATGGTATGGCGATTTTCACGTGCTGAATGACATCAATGTGACCGTGCAAAAAGGAGAAGTCGTCGTTATTTTCGGGCCGTCGGGTTCGGGCAAATCTACGTTCATCCGTTGCATCAACCGCCTGGAGGATCACCAGAGGGGCCAGATTATCGTTGACGGAATTGAACTCACCAACGATATTCGCAATATCGAACAGATCCGTAGCGAGGTGGGGATGGTCTTTCAGCAATTCAACCTCTTCCCGCATCTGACCGTTATCCAAAACATCTCTTTGGCCCCGCTCTGGGTGCGTAAACGCCCGCGCCGCGAAGCCGAAGAACACGCACTCGAACTGTTGACCCGCGTTGGTATCAGCGAACAGGCCCACAAATACCCTGGCCAACTCTCTGGCGGGCAACAGCAGCGGGTGGCGATTGCCCGCGCCCTGGCGATGCAGCCGCGAGTTATGCTCTTCGACGAGCCGACGTCAGCCCTCGACCCGGAAATGATCAAAGAGGTGCTCGATGTCATGAAGGAATTGGCGCAGAGTGGCATGACCATGCTTTGTGTCACACACGAGATGGGCTTTGCGCGCGAAGTCGCTGACCGGATGCTGTTCTTCGACAAGGGAATGATCGTCGAAGCGGGCACGCCAGAGCAGATCTTCACCGAGCCGCGCCACGAGCGGACCAAGCTTTTCTTAAGCCAAATCCTTTAAAACAAGGTTTCAGAATGAACCGCTTCCACATTATGCTAAGCTGCAGTGACCGGCGACGTGGAAACGGTGTCAGTGCGTCTTCTACTCAGCGTCTCCGCTTCTCATCGCATGACGCCAAACGGCGCCGTTGCCAGGCGCCTTGCCTAAACGAGGAAATGTTGCACAACCTGGAAAGAAACCAACAGCATGATACGTGACGACTATGTTATGCGCATGATCAAGCAATTTGCACAGATCGTAGCCTATATCCTGGGCCTCCGCCGCTCCAACCAGTATCCTCTGGCACTGATTAGTATCGATAATGCCTTACGCGAGTTGTTAGGCCTGGGTTCAGAATCGGTCGCGCGCCTCTCAGATAGCGAACTGCTTGCCCTGGTGAAGTTTAGCGCCCAGAGCGAGTTGTGGCGTGAGCGAGGCGCAATCCTGGCGACACTGCTGCAGGAAGAGGGGAATATCCTTGTCCTGCAAGAGCAACCCGAAGCAGGCCAGCAGCGGCATCTACGCGCACTCCAGGTGCTGCTCGAAGTCGTTATCGACACAGACCAGGCGCCACTCCCTAACTATACGCCGAGCGTCGAAGAACTCCTCGAAATCCTCCATGACATCCAACTCCCGGTGAAGACGAGCGCCGCCCTGATCCACTATTACGAACAAGCCCAAGCGTACAGCAAAGCCGAAGATTTACTCTTCGAGTTGCGTAACGCCCATCCCAACGACGCCGACATATCCGCATTTGGCCTTGCCTTCTACGAACGCTTGCGCCAGCAATCCGACGATGACCTCATCGCCGGGAATCTGCCCCGAGACGAAGTTGAGGCAAGCCTGGCTGAGTGGGTGCGCATACGGGGCGCGTAAATTCGGATTTGAAGCAGTGTTTTGCTCACAATATTATGGCGTTCAGGATGGGGCAAAGAACCAGAATATCGCCCAGATCACAGCACAGACGACGCAGCCACCACAAACAGATCCTGGATCGGACTCACCGCGCCGCTTCCAACCCAACACAGATCGGCGCTGATCTGGTACGTGCCAGAAGGCGGACGTTCGAACTCGATGTTCCATGCACCATTCTATAAAAGGGAAGCGGCGCTCTCCGATTGGGCGCTGATCATCGAAC
>JAKSDJ010000243.1 GCA_022360155.1 Chloroflexales bacterium
CTGCTGCTGCTGCCACGGCTTCCGGTTGGGGACCGCCCGCATCAACGACACCAGTGAACCCCACGCGCGTTAATGCCCTCAAAAACAGGCTCACACCCTCGTATACCGCCTCCGGGGTCACGTCCATCTGTCCAATTCGAGAGATTATCGGGGCGAAATTCTCGACAGCCCCTGGTCTTGCTAACAGCCCCGAGCCGTCCGCCGCTGCATAAGGTGGCTGGGGGCGTCCGCGCGGGCCAAGATGCTGATGCGCATCAATAAATCCTGGAAGTACGATCATGCCGGCGGCGTCTACTACGCGTGCCGGTTTCCAGGCATCCTCTAGGTCCGCGCGAGTGCCGACTGCGGCGATTTTGCCGGCCGTTATCGCTATAAACCCATCGTCTATGATGCCGGCCGCATCCTCCGTCAGAACAGTTCCTCCGACGACCGCAAGGTCACAGGCATTTGAATCGGATTCGGATGCTGTGTGGGCCATGGTCTCCATCCTTATACTATCTGACAATAAACTCTTAACACAAAGTTTCCTATTGGCCGTCGCCGTTCTCGTCGAATTGACTCCGTACGGCTGCAGTAGAAAGTTAGGCATTTGGCGCTGCCTACTCCGGCAGAACAAACTTGATTCCGTACTTCGGTCCAGCGGCCAATAGACGATCGATTAGTTCCTTCGTCGCTGGCGGTGGCACAGCGGTTCGGTCTTTTACTGGCTCGAACACCTCTTCAAAGTACTGTTCGATTCCATCGGGGACGAAAGTCAGAATCATCTTAAGCGTGTCTGGCGAATTAGTAGAGCTTCTGACAATCTTCCCGTCGTTCCATCGAACATTCCCCTGCGGTTGAAGATGGTGCCTAACGCCATGGAAAACCGGCGCGCGCAAAGCATCGAAGATAAAATGCCACCTATTTGCGCGTTCGGTTCATTCTCTTGTTAGCCCGCCCATGTCCCGAGAAGACTAGGCCACCCAACACACGCGACGGGATATTCACGCCAAAGGCAAGAACGGCCTGAAATCAGTGAAAGCTGGCTCGACCATATAACACGAAGAACGCAGTGTGTCAAGTTGATGATTGGAAAACTGGTAAGATCTGTCTGGTGCGGTGTCGAGTGTAAATTGCGCATCACAGTGCGTTGTGAGTGCCGCACCAGACAGGTCTGATGATGAAACGAGACCTTTCCAAACGCTTCTCAGGAATGAACACCATGCAGCGGTTCGGCGAAAAACTGCGAACGTTACGCAAGCGACGTGGCATGACCATGCGCGATCTTGCTGACGCATTGGACTTGCGCTCGCATAGGTCGATAGGTGATTTGGAAAGTGGGCGAAGCCAGCCTTCCGTTGAACTCACCGTCAAAATCGCCGACTTCTTTGGCGTCTCGCTCGATCAGCTCGCGCACGATAATGTGGAGTTGGAGTGAGTGACTTAGCAGAGTTACGCTTTACAGTGCCCTGTCATTTCTGAACCCTTCGACGGCGGCTGGCCCTGAGCCTTTCGGCTTTGCTCAGGACCAGCAGTCGAAGGGCTCAGAACCAACAAAGTGGAGAGGCTCACTGAAGTGCATTGCGGCACACAGTGAGATGTTTCGCTCCGCTCAACATGACAATGGTGTAGCGCAGAAGTATGCAACGCTTCGACGAAAAACTGCGAGAACTTCGTCAACAACGCGGGCTGACCATGCGCGAACTAGCCGAGCGCCTCGGCTTGGCTGCGCATGGTTATATTGGTGACCTAGAAAGCGGGTGGCGTCAACCACCGGTTGATCTGCTCGTCAAAATCGCCGACTTCTTCGGCGTCTCGCTCGATCAGCTCGCGCACGATAATGTGGAGTTGGAGTAGTCTGTGACCTGTGCCCTTACTCCTGTACAAGACAGCGGATGATCTGTTCGATATGGTCGACATCGTGCAACCCAGTGTTAACCGCAACGTCCAGGAGGGTCGCCGGCCCTTGCTGCGGGTGGACGCCCGCCAGCCCCCACTGTTCGTCAGCGACTGACTCCAGCAGGGCGATAAATGCACGGCGATGAGCGAAGTATTGCTCTAAAACCGCCCGCGCATCCTGTTCCCCATAACGGCCCTGCGTGATCAGCTCTTCGTTCGACACAACGGTGAAGGTAGGATTGGGGCGTTCGAGCAGATCTTGCGCCCGCTTTGTGAAAATGAGCTCGATATCCCGCAAATGGCAGAGAATGTAGAGTATCGACCATCCGTCTGGCCCATCGCGCAGGGTAACGGCTTGCTCTTGAGAAACATTGTGTAGTACGGTTGACAGGATCAGCGGTGTTTTGCGCATAGTGCGCAATGCTTTGGCCGAGTTTACAAGCTGATGCATGGGATTCTCCTTATCGAGGCATATCTTCCTGCGTCGCCCAACGCGACGGCGCGTTCCTTGCATTCCTGGTGCTGCTATTATAGCGGAATAATGTGAGGGAACGTTGGCAAGCTCCGAGCGTTTGAATGTTTGAGCCTGCCAACGTTCCAATGGTCTAAGCAATATTGGGCTGAGGTGTCGCGATATACCACACGTTCCCGAGCTGATCCTGCACACCGCCGCGCCGATCGCCGTCGGGCTGGTCCGCCGGTTCCATCACGGAGCTGCCGCCCGCCGCGCGCGCGCGCTGGTACACTGCATCAACATCGGGCACATAAAGGTGAATCATCGCTGGTATTGCCGCGCCGCTCCAGTTGCCGCCGCCGCCGATCATCACCATCGAGTCGCCGATCCGCACTTCGATATGAAAGCCGCCAGCGCTGCCGCGCGTGCGCAAGGTTTCAACGGCGTTGAAGGCATGTTTCACAAAATCCACCAGGGCGTCGACATCCTGGGCAAGCAGATACGGCGTGACGGTGTGAAAGCCCGTGCGCATTGATTCGGCCGGCTGTGTTGGTTTGGGGTTCAGCGGCGTTGCGATCATCCAGACGTGCCCGAAGGGATCTTTCAGTTTGCCGTTGCGATGGCCGTGAAACTGATCCGCCACCGGGCGCAGCAGTTGCGCCCCGGCTGCCACCGTCCGTTCGACCACAGCGTCGACATCGGGAACCATCAGGTGCAGGGCGACCGGCGAGCCGCCGAGGGACTGCGGGCTCAGCACGTCGATCTCAGGGTATTCGTCGGAGAGAAAGATGCTCACACCGTTGATGGCAAGCTCGGCGTGGGCCACCTTGCCACCGTCGGTCATCCGGCTGGTTTCGACGGCGCCGAAGGCCTGTTGGTAGAAGGCAATCGCAGCGGCGGCGTCTTTGGCGCACAAATAGGGCGTCATAACCTGAGTTCCGTCTGGAAGAACGTTGCTCTGTTGTGACATACAAGCACCTCCAAGGGCATACGAGTTGCGACCATTCCATACTGTCCATGATACGCGGCGGTGCTGATGTCGTCTTGGAAAAAACGGCACTCAATCGAACAGCGGCACGTGATTGAGCTGTGGGCCCTGTTGCGCGAGGTATGCCGTTGGCGTGAGGCCGGAAAAGGTCCGAAAGTCGTTGATGAAATGCGATTGGTCGAAGTAGCCGCAGGTCAAAGCCAGATTCGGCCAATCGACCGATCTGCCCGTATGGATGCAGCGTAGCGCCGCCTGAAAACGCCGGATGCGGCAAAAGCGCTTGGGCGTCAGGCCGACCTGGGCGGTGAACAGATCGAAGAAGCGCCGCGGACTCAAGCTGATCTGCGTGGTGATGTCAGCGATGGTCCCGGTATGAGGCGCGGCGTGCAAAACCTGGAGCGCAAAGGCAACCGCGGGATTCTGGGCGAGGGGCCTAGCCAATTGGGCCAGCAAGGTCTGTTCGAGGATGCGGAATTTGGCGTCTGGCGTGGGCGCGGCGAGCAGGCGTTCGCGCAGCTCAGCGGCGGTGCGGCCCCACAGCGTATCCAGCCCGATATGGGTGTTGCACAACTCGTTGGCAGGTAGCGCGAAGAACGGGAAGGCCCCGCCCGGCTTGAAATGCACCCCCATCGTCGACTCTTGCTGGTCGGTGTCGATGATGAAGGACTCGGCGTGCGGCCCGCAGACCAGCGCGCCGGGAAAGTGTTGACAGCGATCCGGCGCCGGCCCGTCGTACAACCGCAGGCTGTCGTCGCGCAAATTGAACACCAATTCAACGGTTCCGGTCGGCAGCACCCGTTCGTGGGCGTGGGGCAAGGTATGGCGATCGTAGAACCAGAACAGGTTCACGAAATCGGCAAGGGGCGGCTGTGGGATGTAACTGCATGCAAACATAGCGGCGGCGCGACGCCGGGATACTCCAAAGGCTCAGGTTCACGAGGCGTATGCCCTGGCTGCATCGGGAAATCTTGGTGAGAGCATACCGGATGTAGCAGAGATTGTCAAACAAATGTTCTTGATTATAAAACTGCGTCAACCAAGATAAGCGGCGCCGATCTGCGTCGAATCCTCGCCTATTGGCGTCATCTGCGCGCTATTGCAGGATGTTGATGTAGGTCTCTATGGTTTGCGATCTCCTTGACACAGAGCATGTGTTCTGGCATTCTATGTGCAACTCATTGATTGCACATAGAGGAGGACTTCATAGAACTTCTGTCGGTGGAGCGCTCGATCTGGATTGCCGTGCCACGCGAGCGTGTTTGGCATGCCATCACCGAGGCAAAGCAGATCACCCAGTGGTCAGGTGGCGATGACCATTGGGAAATCACGGCGCGGCAGGTCGGCGCAACGATCAAATTTGGCGATCCGCAAGATCTCATGCTGGCCACTATTGCGGTGCTCGACCCGCCCCGCGAGTTTGCCATTGAGTGGCCGCCCCAACCACAGTATCACGGGATAGCCATGCGCACGCGCTACCTGCTCGGAGAAGAACATGGAGGGATACGGGTGACCGTCATCGAGACCGGATTTGAAGCCTTGCCAGCGGCGATCCGCCAGCAACGGGTTGATCAAACAGCCAAGGGCTATGCTACAGTCTTGCAAGATTTGAAGGCCTATCTAGAACGGAGCGCAGCATGAGCGACCGCCAGCAGCTTTTGTTCGCTGCGCTGGCTGATCCGATGCGCAGGAGCTTACTGATGCATTTGGCGGCGCAGAGTCCCATCACGGCGACCCGGATTGCAGTGGACTATCCCATCACGCGTCAGGGCATTCTCAAGCATCTCCAGCTACTCGAAGCCGCAGGATTGGTCGTGGTCCATCAAAAGGGGCGTGAAAAACGCTACACCCTTACGCCTGCGCCGCTCAGTGAGCTCGACCGATGGATCAAAGAAGTCGGTGTAACGTGGGATGCTCGTTTGCTACGGCTCAAAACGCTCCTCGAACACGAGGAGGCTGGGTCATAGAACAGGCATTAATCGGATACCATATACCTTGATTGCTAGTTGACGCCCATCGATCCCTCTGGCACGATTATGGATGTTGAAGCCACATCGTTGCCAAGGAGGAACCAATGGACGCCGAATGGATTAGAACGGCTTTTGTGCTGATCGACACCCTGATGGAGCGGCTGGATCACGGCCGTGATGTCCGTGCCCAGGCGCCCGACTCGGCGGTCATCCTGATCGCGGTGGTGGCCGCCAAATGCTTCCAGAACCATCATGAACGAGCGGTCTGCATTCTGCGCGAAACGCGCTATTGGTCAGGCCGCATTGCTGTGCCCCGCTTTAACCGTCGGTTGCACAAGCTGGCCGACTGGTTGGCCTTCATTGCGACGACGTTGGGCGCGATTCTGCTGACGGGCGCGGTCTTTGTCATCGATAGCTTGCCGCTGCCGGTCGGCCGACGGGTCCGCGCCCGCCGCTGTCGCACAGTCCGTGGTCGCGCCTACGGTGGCTATGGTGCGGCGCAAAAGGAACAGTTCTTTGGTTGGCGCTTGCACCTGATCGGCACGCCCACGGGCATCCCAGTCCGTGTTCAGTTGGCGCCTGCGGCCTTGCACGATTGGACTCCGGTCCACGAGTTGGCCGTCATCTTGCCGCCCGGTGCGCGTCTGTTCGGCGACAAGGCCGACAACAGTGCGCCGGACGAGGCACCCATCCTGGCAGACACGGGCGTGCGGCTTATCCCGATTCAGAAGGCCAACATGCAGCCGCATGCCTGGTTGGTCGATGCGATCGAACGGCATGACTATCGCCACACGATTGAGACGGTCAACCGCCAGTGCGAGCAAATGGGCCGGGAGCGGCTCTATGCACGCACGAATCCTGGTTGCGAGCTGAAAGTGCTGGCTTCCATCATTGCCCTGGCCTGCACGAACATGAACTAGCAATCAAGGTCATATTGATCCGACACGCTGCCTATGTTCTCCACACGTGTAGTATCTTTATGCACAGACCAGCGGAAACGCGATAAATGAGTAGGAATACCGCGATGAGCACCCGTCAGATCCTAGTGATCGGCGTCGGCGGCACTGGAAAAAGCTATATTGTCAATTGCTTGCATCCCCGGGGCATACCAGCCTTTGATGCGGATAGCGTTCCTGGTCTGGCGCAGTTTGTGGATCGCAACGGCTGTGCCGTCGACTTCCCGCGCAGCGCCGACGAACAGTGGCTTGCTCAGCACACTTTTCAATGGGTCGACTTGGCCCTCGACCAACTGCTCGCGACCCATCCGACTCTCTATCTGTGCGGCATGGCCGACAATATGTTCGATTTTCTCGACCGCTTTGATCAAGTCTATCATCTCCGCGCCACACACGATCTCCTGCTCCAGCGCCTCACCCACCCGGCACGCCAGAATTGGCTGGGCGAGACAGCGGCGCAACGTCGGTTCGTCCTGCGTCAAAACGACATGCTAGAGCAGCAGGTCGCATTACGTGGCATCCCGAGTGTTGACGCCGCCCTGTCACCCGCTGCGATTTACGAGCAGATTCGAAGGTAAATGCTAGCGATGTGCGCTGTTGCCCAACCAAACCAGACATACCGCCTCATCCGCCCGAGCCGTAGCGCAGAAAGCTTACAATCGGCGTATATCGGCGGTTCCATTTCATTGAGGTGATTTCGTCAGGCGATTGCCAGGAACACTCAGCCTTGCGACGGATTGACTCTAACGTTACGTCAGCCCATACAATCAGCGCAGGAGCTGCGAGACCGTCTCGCGGCGCACAAACGAAGGCAAGGAGCGCTCTTATGGAACCTTCTACGCAACCAGGCAGCGATGCGCGCGCCGATATTGTCCGCACCTATCGACCAATCGGCGAGCTTGTTCCCGCCCATTGGGAGCAGGGCGATATACCCGCCAACGGGATCACGCAGCGCTACTATCGCACCGGCGGGGATCGTCCGGCGGTCGTGCTGTTGCACGGGTTCATGGAAGGTGCGCTGGCCTGGCTTCCCACCGCGCGCACCCTGGAGCCGGACTACGATGTGGTGATGCTCGATGCCCGCGGCCACGGCGACTCGGCGCGGGTCGCCGGCGATTTTGCTGCGGACGTCTTGGTCGCCGACGCCGCTGCGGCCATCACTGCGCTGGGGCTGCAGGATGTACGACTGCTTGGCTTTTCGCAAGGCGCGGCCACGGCGGCGCTGCTGACTGATCGCCATCCCGATCTGATCCGTGGCGTGATTCTGGCCGGCCTGGCCGAAGGCGGCGCGCCCGCTGGCGATATGCTGAATGCACCGGGCTACCGGGAATGGCTCGCTGCCTACACCGCCTGGCTGGCGGGGCTCAAGACCCAGAACCATACCGAGCGGATGCTTGCCAGCCTCAGCCAAATACCGCCCTTTGCACCGATCCCATCCGAAGACGAATACGTCGCCTGGGTCGAGAACAGCGCCAAACTCGACCTCGACATGGTGGGTATGGGGAATAGCATGTGGGAAACATTGGCCGAGACCGTGCAGGCGCAGGAAGCGGCGATTGCGCGCCTGCGCTGCCCGGCCCTGCTGATGAAGAGCGCTGCATCGCCGGTTTCGAGCGGGCCGCTGACCCTGCGCGAAGAAGCATCGGAACATCCGAATGTCACGATTTTGCACTTCGAGAACACCGGACACCTGATCTATCGCGACCGCTTCGAGACTTTCATCAGCCAAACCCGGGCTTTCTTCGCCCGGATCTAGCGCTGGACCCCACGCTTCCTGCTATGAGCTAGCGGGAGTGTGGGGTGGATGCTATGGAAGTGTCGCATAGAATTCTATAGCGGGGTTTAGGTTTAGTTTGGGTATAGAGAAATTAAGGTGTCTAATACCAATTCGACTTAAACACTCCGCATCTTGTTACCCCAAGCAAGACAAAGGGTTTCAGCAGGAGGAAGCCAAGATGCTTCGCAGAGCCTGGCTTGAGCCGAAAGGTTCAGTATGACATGCGTAGTAATTCACGTTGAATTGGTATAAATGAATATTCGGTGACTTTTGAGTGGGTTCTGTTCCTTTTTTTGTGACAGCCGATGACACAACTGCATGCTAAATTAGGTGGCGATATGAAAAGAATTAACTGAAGAATTGCTTGGTGTGGAGGTGGGAGATGCAGAAGGTTTCCACAATAATTACCGACTTGGACAATACATTATATGATTGGGTGGAAATGTGGTACAGATCTTTTGGCGCTATGCTTAATGAGCTAGTTGACAAGAGTAAAGTCAGTCAAGATATCTTGGAAAAAGAAATTCGAGCCATTTTTCAAGAACATGGAACATCAGAATATGCCTTCGTAATAGAAACGATTCCCGCTTTGCAGTCATTGCATCCTGGACAAGATTTGACCGCAATCTATGACTCGGCCATACAAGCTTATCGCGAAGCACGTCGGTTAACAAGACATTTGTATCCTACAGTGTTCGAGACCCTTACACAGATAAAAAAGCGTGGCTGTTTAGTTGTTGCCTTCACCGAGTCTCGTTCATATTATACTCTTCGTCGTGTCAAGTCACTCGGTTTAGATGGCTTAATCGACTTTCTGTATTCCCCACCTGATCATAAAATCCCTGATGATTTAGAAAGGTGGTATAAAGACGATGAATATAAGCTTGCTATTACTAAGCAAAGATTTATTCCGGAGGGTGAGTACAAGCCGGATGCACATATTCTTCTGCAGATTATATCTGAGATACAAGCCCCAAAAGATCGAACTATCTATGTAGGTGACAATTTAATGAAAGATATATACATGGCGCAACAAGTAGGAATAACAGATGTTTGGGCAAAATACGGCCAAGCTCAACATCGTGAAGCCTATGAATTGCTAAGGAAGGTAAGTCACTGGCGAGAAGAAGATGTAGAGCGTGAAAGAAGAATTTACCAA
>JAKSDJ010000464.1 GCA_022360155.1 Chloroflexales bacterium
TCCTCAGCCCGCTGGGCGGTCCCTTCTCCTCGGATCGGCAGGTGCTCGCGCCAGTCAGTACGATGCGGCTGCGCCTGGTGGGCGACCTGGATCTGCCGGGGCGTGCAGATGACAAGCGTCCTGATTGGCCTCCAGAGCGAGCAAACGGTGAGCCAGGCCGAAACACTGATCCGATCCACGCTGCGTACCACCCGCGACCTGCCCGAGGGTCAGATCGATGACTTTCAGTTGAACCTGCCGATGCAGGCGCTGGATGTGCTGGCCGGTATTAATGGCGCGATTACCGGCTTTATTGCGGTTGTGGTCGGGATTAGTCTGGTGGTCGGCGGGATCGGGATCATGAACATCATGCTCGTCGCCGTCACCGAGCGCACTCGCGAGATCGGCGTGCGCAAGGCTTTGGGCGCAACCGACGGCGATGTGCTCGGTCAGTTCGTGCTGGAGGCGCTGGCGCTCAGTCTTGTCGGCAGCATCATTGGCGTGAGTCTTGCGATTGGCATTGTGCTGTTGATCGGCGTAACAACTGGTATCGGTGCGACCATCTCCTGGGTCGCGTTCGGCTTGGCTTTGGGCTTCGCCTCGGCGATTGGCATTGGCTTTGGGTTTTACCCGGCCCGCCGGGCGGCGATGCTGTTGCCGATCGAAGTGTTGCGCTACGAGTAGAAGCGAACAGGACAGTTGGACGAAGGTGCGGTTTGCGGCGCTGGGACGCGCGGTATTCCCTCAACCCGGTCCTGCTCACATTTTGGGAGCGGGGTGATTCACGCGCGCGGGTGGGGCGCCGATGGCAGTTCATGGTCATTACGAACATCTTTTCTGTCCGCTCATAAACGCACGCGGGGGCAGGGTGACTCAAGCGATACGGATGCGGCTTCCGATGGCGGTCTGCTGTCATTGTGAATGTCTCTGCTGTCCGCCCCTAATGAAATTTTGCAACATTGGTAATCGAAGAGGTTCTCGTATTGCTACCGTCAGGCGGTTGTGCTGCTGTCAAACCGCCTAATTAGTTACGACCATCTGACGACAGCCGTGCAGACCGCGCTGCATGGCGCCACACGCTAGGAACAACCGCATGTTCTGCGGTTTCACAGATCTTACCACTTCGCCAGTCACTTTTGCACCCCCAACGCGCCGCATGAGAAAGGGCGCGTCGAATACCGTGTTGGATTCGCTCGCCGCAGCTAACCCCTAATGCGGAAAACGCCTCTTTCGTGTCATTTGTCATTTTCCTCATCCTAATACGGGATTCGCCTATCGAAAGGTAAAAACCTACACCTCCTCGCCCCCGCCTCCTCACTCCTCGCCGCATCACCGTGCTCATTCACCCCCGCCTTCACCTTTCGGCTACTGACACAGCCATGCGCGAATGCTAGACTCTAAGTAAGCGCCAAAACCCCACGCTGTTGCAACCCATCGACATCGAGCCACATCCACGTTACAACCGGCAATCGAGCCAATCACGCTGGACGGCACGGATGCAACAGCGTCTCTGGCGCGAGGAACGAATAACGCCAAACTCTGTGTCTGAAAAGCTCAAGTGTGAAGGAGGGCGCTATGCAATGCCCAAACTGTGAAATCCCCAAGCAGTCCAAGATACACGTATGTCAGGCATGCGGCGCCGCCTACACTGCGGAAGACGTCTTGGAACTGAGCCAACTCGAATTCTTGCTGGTTGAAACTGCCGACTGGCCCGAGGCGGACACGCGAAGCAAACCGTACGCCGAACGGCGGGCCGCCCTCAAAGGGCGCTTCGCCCCCACAGCAGCCCCGGCAAGCGCAATACCGCCATCGCAGGAGATCCTGCCACCGCCGGTGACGCTGACGGTTGAGCCGGCCCCGGCTCGTCCCACACCCCCGCCGGTCCCCTTCGACCAATGGTTGCTCAGCGAGCGGAACATCAAGCTTGCGCTGTACAGTGGCGGGATTCTGTTGGTGTTGGCGGGCCTGATCTTTATCGGCGTACGCTGGGCGTATATCCCTGGCCCAGCGAAGTTTGCCATCACCCTGATGATCACCGGCTTGATGTATCTCAGCGGTCATCTGCTCTTCCAGCACCCTACACTGAAGCTGGGCGGCATTGCGTTGCTCGGCGTCGCCTCCGGATTTGCGCCGCTCAACTTCGCCGTGTTGCAGATCTATATCTTCAGCGCGTGGGGCTTGAATCCGAACACCATGTGGTTGATCGGCTCGTTGTCAACTGCACTCCTTTACGCCCTCACCGCCTATTGGACTCGTTCCAGCCTGTTCACCTATCTCGGCATCGGCGCGGCGGCAAGCAGCTTCACAGCGGCATTGGTTTTGATGGAGCCGCCGCTGTCGGTTGTTGCGCTAGCCTATGCGCTGCTGTTGCTTGGCTTTCTGCTGGGCGCATACGCCTTCCGGTCAACACAGTTCGCACCTTTCACCTGCAATCCGCTACTGATCGTTTCGCACCTTGCTATGCCCGTCTTGTTCTTTTTCAGCGCAACGCTATGGGCGCTCAATAATGCCTTTTCATACTACCTCAACCAAAGCTCATGGCCAGCCCTCGCCGCCATGTTGATTGGCGTCAGCTTCTATGTCACAACCGATCGCGCTTTCCGCTGGATTATTGCACGCTGGGCCGCCGCTTTTACGTTTGCGATCACCTGCACGCTCGCGTTCACCGAACTTGGATTCTTAGGGACAGCGACCGGGATCGCGCTGATGGCGCTCGCCCTGGCCTATCTGCTGGTCGGGTACGCCCTGGAGCAACGTACCGGCAATCGTTCAGGCGCCTGGCCGTTGTACATCACCGGTTACGCGGTGGCAGCCTTCGTCGTCTTTAAAGCCCTGGGCATCGTTGAAGAGAACCCAGCGGAGTTGGCCAAGGCCCTACTTGGCATCGTGGCCCTGCTCGGCATTTCCGCGCGGGTGCATCGCCAATATGCCTGGATCTACGCCGCCGCCTGGGTCTTCATCGCCCCGGTCTTTATCTATGCCAACCTGTACCTGCCCGACCTTCCTGATCAAGGTCTGGTTTTAGGTGTGCTGATGCTGAATTACACGGCGGCAGGGTATATGCTGGGGCGTTGCACCCTACGGCTGGGCGGCCCATTTCTCACTGCTGCCGCCTTCCTCAGCGTCGTCGTAGCATTCCTCGCCTGGACGAACGCGGTTGTCGCCAGCAGCGCACTTGCCGTCATTGCAGTGCTGTATCTATTCTTCGCGCTGTGGCAACGATGGCACTGGCTCCTGCTGCCCGCCCTCATCGCCGTAAACCTCGCAGTCGTGACGATCTTACGCATATTCTTGACAGCGGAGGCGCCATGGGCGAACATCCTCACCATTGCTTACGCCAGCCTGGGCGTCGTGCTGACGCTGGGCGGCGCCTGGCTCCGGCGTAGCGGTCAGCAGGATTGGGGTTGGCCGCTGTACCTGGTCGCGGCGTTCAATAGTGTTTGTTCATACTTAGTCGGGAGCTACCTCGACGAGCCAATCGCGCTCGGCCTCTCGGCGACGTTTGCCCTGCTTGCGTTTGGGATGGCCTGGATTGAACGAGCTGCCTTTACCCAAGCAAAGCTACCGCCCTTCTTCAGCTATCTCGGCGCCCTGTTAATCTTCATCGGCCACTTCTATGCGCTTATCCTTGCGAGGAATACCTGGCAAGACTGGCCAATCTCCGCCGCTAGCCTGTGCATGCTGTTTACGGTTGCGGCTTACTTCCTACGCTATGAGGCGGTGCGGACTGTCTATGGCATACCGCTCCGGCGGGCCGGGGAATGGCTGATGCTGGCGCCGCTCGGCGGGGTGTTTTTCTTCTACGAGCCGCAACTAGGCGCAGCAACCTTCGCCATCGCCGGAGTAACTTATGCTATCGATGCCGTCGTGCAGCGCATGCCGCGCCTCGGCTACCTCGCCGGCGGGGCGTTCATCGGCGTCATTTGGTCGCTCCTGCTCAAATTCGAGGTCGGTGAACTCCAAGCCTATGCTATGCCACTGGGGTTCGGGTTGCTTGTGTTGGGATGGAACGAACGGCGGATGGGCGGACGGGAGGCATATGTGTTGTCCACCTTGTTGGGACTGTCGATCCTCATGGGTTCGGCATTCTATCAGTCGTTCGACGCCATCGGCTACGCCGTGTTGCTATTGGTCGAGAGTCTCGCCGCCCTCGCCTGGGGCATGCGGTCGAAATCGCGCGGTTACGTTCAGCTTGGCGTTCTGTCGATGGTGGTGAATGCTATCGCACAGTTCGGCCCCAGCTTCGTAGAGCTGCCGCGCTGGGTTCAGCTCGGCGTCATCGGCAGCCTGCTGCTAGGGGGCGGGCTCATCGCGCTCTTCCAGCGTGAACGTCTACTGATCACGCGGAAGCGCCTGAACGATGAATGGAGTCAATGGCAAGCATGAATATCTTTACATCACTCTTTGGTATTTTTCGGCAGCGTGGGCTGGTGCTCACGCTGCAGCAGGGTCGCTCCCTTAGCCGATTTATGCTCGCAGCCTTTCTGCTCTCTCTCACGGGCGGGGTCTTGTACGGCTACGCGATGGGTATCGGCTTGGGGCCAGACACTGCACTCAAGAACGCGATCAAGGCTGGGCTGATCGCGATACTGGGTCTGTTATTTGCCATCCCGGTTTTCTGGCTGAGCTACCGCTTATTGGGGCGTGAAGAGCGGGCCGGACAGATTGCGGCTGTCCCTATCACTTTCGTCACCGCCGCCGCTATTGTGTTAGGCGTCACCGCCCCGGTGGTCTTCATGCTCAGTCTGCTCGCCGGCTACAGCCCCGAGGCCGTGTACATCCATATTGTTATCGTGGACCTGGCCTTGCTTGTCGGCGTCTATCTGGCGGGAACTTTGGTCTATCACAGTTTTACAGCCGATCGCGCCAAGCTGATCGTCCCGAATGTGGTCGGCTTTCTGGTAATGGGCGTGATTCTGATTGTATTGGCGCTGTTCTTTGCGCCGTTCCTCTACCCGCATCCTACGTTTAGTGCGGGCGTTGACCTGTTCAATGATCGGATGGGCATCGGCGTGGAGTACAAAGCTCGCCAGGCGCTGGCGACGGCGGCGCTTGCCGACCGCGTGACCTATAGCTTTCAAACCACAAACCAGAACGGCGACCTCGAACGCGACTACACGGTGACCCGGTTGGGCGAGGATTATCTGGTGCAAGTACACCTGCACACCATCGCCGGCGAAGCGGTGCAGACCAACCGGCGGATCTGGATTCTCGACGGCGAGATGTTTACTGATTTTGATGATGGGCGCGTAATTTCCTCCGAGCGCGCACCGCTAGCCAGCTTTTTGGGTCCAGCGCTACCACCAGCGGTCTTCCGCTTGCCCGATGACTTTGCCGGGGCGAGTTGGCGCGGGCTTCAGTCTGGCGGCCAATTCACCGCGACGGTAGTCAGCCCGGAGCGCGTCCGGGCCAGCTATGTGCTCGACGCCACGACGCTACGCTTATCCAGCCTGACGCTGGGTAGCGCCGATCTCGGCCTGTATGCAGAAACCCGCGTGAATACACTCCAACCAGCGGCCCTTGATCGCGCGGGGCTGGTTGCGAGTCTGTATCAGGCCATCGTTCTCGGCAGCAGCGATCGCTCCGATGCGGCGCTGCAAGACTATATTCAGGAGGAGGCTTTTTTCGTCGTGCGCTTCCCACGTACGTGGCGCGCCGGGAACTGGAACACAGCCCAACGCCAGGTCACATTCAGCAGCGATTGCGGTGCAGGCGCGGGTTGTCCCCAACTGACTGCGGCGGTTTTTGACCTCGACGCAAGCAAAGGCGCGCCGGAATACGCCTGCGATTTGGAAGACAGCTTGAGCCTTGAGCCGGAGTATCGCGCGGTCAAGGTCAGCACGACAACAAGCGACGGCCAGACCATCGGCGTGGTTGAGTATCTTTCTGATCGGGCGGTGAAGGGCGAGATCCAGACGACTCAGCATATCGAGTACATTTTCGTCGGCAGCCAGACTCGCTATCATCTGGGCTTCTCGGCGCCGAAGGAACAGTTCGAGGCAAATCGCGGCCTCTTCAACGCCATGGCCGAAGCGTTCACGTATCTACGCGGGTTACCGTAGAAAAAGTTCAGCGCGAATCGTTACCGCATTACCCGCCAAATCACTGAAATCAACGATGCGACATTTGCTGCTTGGCGCTATCGTTGAAGCAGTGGTAGTTAGAGCTACGGCAACATCATATTCTAGCTTGAAGATTGGCCATAACAGGCACACATATATCCCATGATTTCGGGGAAATTCGTGTTATTCGCCGCAAACGGAGGGGTGGTTCGCGAACCGCCCCTCCTGCTATGACGCGGCTCGAAGCGATAGGTAAACTGTTGACATTCAGGCTTAACCATGGTTCCATGTCTCCATACAGTTTGCCCACTCACATAGCACTCCCTTCAAGCCGATCATGATCATTGCATGCCTGGAACGTCGGTATCGTGCCGCTTTCCGAAATGGAGCGGATGCTATCAGAATAGGGCACAGCGACACAAACGAGGATTACTCTCTACGCTACAATGAGGAGGAAAATCTGTGTACAAGCTGCGACGATGGAGCCGCACTGCGATGGCGATTGTTGCCCTTCTGACGCTGATTATGTCGACCGCTGCCGCCGCTCCCCAAGTGAACAGCCAGAGCCTATCCGACCGGTCGACCGTACGTATTATCCGTGATGATTACGGCGTGCCCCACGTTCATGCGCCAACCGAAACATTGCTCTGGTATGGCTTTGGCTATGTCCAGGCGCAGGATCGTCTATGGCATGCCGATATTATACGCCGCACAGCCACAGGTACATTGGCCGAAATCCTCGGCCCCGACTCGGTCGAAGGCGATATAGCTGCCCGCATCAAAACTGGCTCGGTGGAGCAGCGCGCCGCCATACTGGCCCAAGCAACACCAGAGAATCGGGCCGTCATCGAGTCTTTCGCCGCTGGGTTCAACGCCTGGATCGAGCAGGCGAAGGCCACAAATCAGCTTCCCATAGAGTATCGAGCGTTTGGCGTTCAGCCCCGCCCGTGGACTCCCGATGACAGCATTGCCATTCTCTTGTTCCTCACCTCGCGCTTTGGTGCATCTGGCGATACCGAAGACGACACGACCGCATATTTTCAGGAACTGGTCAAGCGCTTTGGCGAGGAAACCGGCGCAGCCATCTTTGCCGATACGCACTGGTTGAACGACCCGGATGCCGTCACGACGATACCGGCCAGCGCGGCTGCCTCAGCCCCCGCCGCCTCCGCTGCAACAGATCAGGCCACACCGGTCAATATGACGCTCCCGACAGGCTTCGATAGCCTAAGCGCCCAGATCGATACAGCCCAAAGCGCTTGGCAACAACATCTCGAACAGGTTGGTCTGACCGGTGTCGGCGCATCGAACGCCGTGTTGATCGGGTCCGAGCTTTCTGCCGATGGTAGCCCATTGCTGCTGGGCGGCCCCCAAATGGGCTATACCGCGCCCCAGATCAACCTCGAGATTGGTCTCCACGGCGCTGGATATAATCTCACCGGCATTGCGGTCGTCGGCGCACCCTGGATTACCATCGGTGCGACGCCTCGCTATGCTTGGACGCTCACCTCGGGTGGCACAGACAACACCGATCTGTACCTCGAAACATTGAACCCCGAAAATCCGCGACAGTACCTGTTTCAGGACGCCTGGCACGATCTCGACTGCCGTGAGGAAACCATCGTCGTGCGCGGCGCCGCCGCTGTGACCGAAACCATCTGCGAGTCGGTGCATGGCCCCGTGATCGCGACTGAGGTCAACAGTGCCATCACCCGCAAGTTGGCTGCACGCGGACTGGAGATGCAAAGCTATGCAGCGCTGCGCGACATGATGAAGGCGCGATCCATGGCGGATTTTGATGCGGCGCTTTCCCGCATTGCCGCCAACTTCAACGTCTTCTACGCTGATATGCTCGGCAACATCGCCTATTGGCACATCGGCGCGATTCCCATCCGGGCTGCGAACGACAATCCGTGGCTCTTCCGCGATGGTACGGGTACAGCCGAGTGGCAGGGCTTCATACCCTGGTCAGAGATGCCCCATATCATCAATCCGGAGCAGGGCTGGATCGGCAATTGGAACAACAAGCCAACAGCCGATTGGAATAGCGCCGGGGTAGGCTTTTTAGGCTGGGGTCCGGTGCAGCGCGTGAACACCCTGCACAAGCTGCTGGAGCAATTGGAGCCCGGCACGGCAACAGTAGAGACACTAGCTGCAATCAACCGAACTGCCGGTTGGACTATCGATACGCCATCCGGCGATGCCGGTCCCGTGTTTGCCCCAACGCTGCTCGACGCGATGCTGGCCCAAGTGGATACCGCGGCCGACTCCCGGCTCCCCGCGATAGTGGCGCTGCTCCAGGAATGGGACTGGCTCCAGGTTGATGCTAACGGTGATGGCGCATACGATAGCCCGGCGGTGGCGATCTTCAACACCTGGTGGCCGGCATTTACCGAGCACGTGTTCGCCGATGACCTTGGCGAGGATTTCGACCCCTACGCTGCCAGCAATGTGGTCTACCGCCTGCTGAATGCCGACACAGTGCTGCCGGTGCGGCATAACTATCTAGGCGACGAATCGATCGCAGCAGCCTTGACGAACACCATGATCGAGAGTCTCGATGACTTGACCGCGCAGTATGGTTCGGCGGCGCCGGACAACTGGCTACAGTCGATTGCGGTCATCGAATGGACGCCCGTAGGCGTCAGAACCATCCCTGATACCATCTGGATGAACCGGGGGACGTATAACCAGATCATCCGTATGGGCAAGGGGCGACGATTCTTAGCCCAGAATGTGATCGCGCCCGGACAGAGCGGCAACCCCGCCAGCCCGCACTTCAGCGATCAGCTCGCGCTGTACACGTCGTGGACATACAAACCAATGCGCATCACCTACCACGACCGAGCGGATCACATCAAGTCGGTGACGATTTTACGGCCGTAGATTCCGTTGGCAGGTTAGCATCCTTCGCTGCGCTCAGGACAGGGGTTGGAACGTTGGAATGTTGACACGTTGGCACGTTTGAACGTTTTGACAACTGAGAGCTGATTGCTTATCTGCGCGCCGGTTAGTGAAATGCAAGGCGCGTCCGCCCCTTCAAGCGAAAACAGCGGTGGAAATGTTAGTGGAAACGCTGTTGCGCTAGGCTAGGAGTGAGCCTCGATGATCGCCTGAACATAAACGATAGCTCGGTGCTGGATAGTCTTTTTCATGCTCGTGGATGCACACTGCACATGGGCAGGCAAATACGCCAACCGGTCAACCAAACGGCAGAGGTTGATCGGTTGGCAGGTTAGAATGCTAGAATGTAAGGTTCCAACATTCTGACCACTGACGGATGACGGCTAAGAACTGAAGGAGGCGAGACGATGCCGTTCTGGAAACCCGACCCATCATTTTATCCATCGCCCAAGATGGCGATGCAGGCCCCGCCTGAAAGCTTCGGCTATGTGGTCACGCTCAACACTGGCCGCAATGAGCGACCCGATGCGCTCTGCGTCGTCGACTTGAACCCACAGTCGCCGACCTACAACCAAGTTGTCAACACCCTCGAATTGCCCTACGTTGGCGACGAGCTGCATCACTTCGGCTGGAATGCCTGTAGCTCGGCGCTCTGTCCATACGCGCCCCATCCGCACCTGGAACGGCGCTATTTGATCATTCCCGGCATACGCAGCTCGCGCCTGTACATCGTCGATACCAAGCCCAACCCGCTCCAGCCCCACATCGCCAAAATTATCGAGCCAGACGAGTTGATGGCCCGGTCGGGCTACAGCCGTCCGCACACCATCCACTGCGGGCCGGACGCGATCTATATCAGTGCGCTCGGTTCGGCCAACGGCGACGATGGTCCGGGCGGGATCTTCCTGCTCGATCACTTTAGTTTTGATGTCATTGGTCCTTGGGAACTCGACCGAGACACACAAGAGTTGGCCTACGACTTCTGGTGGCATATCGCCGATGATGTGTTGATCAGCAGCGAGTGGGCCAAGCCGCCGCTCTTCGAAAACGGCTTGATCCCTGAAGCTTTACTAGGCAACAAATACGGCCACCGGCTGCACTTCTGGAACTTGCGTAAGCGCAAGAATGTACAAACGCTCGACCTGGGCGAGGAGCACCAGATGGTGCTCGAACTGCGCCCGGCGCACGACCCGCGTAAAACCTATGGCTTTGTGGGTTGTGTGATCAGCACGGCTGACCTCTCGGCTTCGATTTGGACCTGGTACCAGGACAACGGCCAATGGCGCGTCAAGAAGATCATTTCTATTCCCCCGCAACCTGCCGATCCCGACATTTTGCCGCCGCTGCTCAAAGACTTTAAGGCGGTTCCGCCGCTGGTCACCGATATCGATCTCTCGCTGGATGATGCGTTCTTGTACGTTTCCTGCTGGGGCACGGGCGAGATGCACCAGTACGATGTCTCCGACCCATTCGATGCGAAATTGACCGGCAAGGTGCAGATCGGCGGGATCGCCAAGCAGACTGGCCATCCGAAGAGCAATGGCGCGTTGCTCGGCGGCCCGCAGATGGTCGAGATTATCCGGGATGGGCAGCGGGTCTACTTCACCAACTCGCTCTACAGCACCTGGGACGACCAGTTCTACTCGGATAAACTCACGGGATGGATGGTCAAGCTAAACGCGGCGCCGGGCGGCGGCATCGAGCTTGATCCCGACTTTTTCATCGATTTTGGGGAGACTCGGCCTCACCAGATCCGGCTGGAGGGTGGCGATGCCTCAACTGACTCTTTTTGTTACCCCTCCTGAAAGCATTGGGCCATGGCTGGCCATGCTTGGGTTCGGGGCTTATCACGGGCTGAATCCGGGAATGGGCTGGTTGTTTGCGCTCTCGCTCGGGTTGCAGCAACGGAGTAGCCGCGCGGTCTGGACCGCACTGCTACCAATTGCGGCGGGTCACGCGGCGTCGTTGGCCCTGGTGGCGGCGCTGGTCGTGATGGGGTTGCGTTTTGTGACGACGACAACGCTGCAACTCCTCACTGCGGCAGTGCTGCTCGCGTTCGGGGCGTACAAAGTGTTCAACTACTACCGGCACCCGCGCTGGGTCGGTATGAAGGTGGGAATGCGCGACCTGACCGCCTGGTCATTTCTGATGGCAATGGCCCACGGCGCCGGCTTGATGGTTGCGCCAACGCTCGTCAGCGTGGCCTATATCTGCGGCACTCCAGGAATTCCTGTATCGCTCGGAACCGGGCTTGTGCTTGCGGTCGGCGTTCACACGCTTGCAATGCTGGTGGTGATGGCCGCAGTAGCCTGGGTCGTCTACACACGCTTGGGCTTGATGGTGCTGCGCCAAAGCTGGATCAACTTCGACCTGATCTGGGCCGTGGCGCTGCTGCTGGTTGGGAGCCTGGCCCTGCTGACGGCGCTTTGGTGAGCCCACGTTCATCGCTTCAACTGTTCGGGTTTGCTCTGTAGGCGCGGCTTGTAGCCGCGCTAGCTCTATTGCGGAGAGCGATATGTCGTGCGGCTGCAAGCCACACCTACGCCGGTCAGCCGCTGATAATGTGTCATCGTCCCCTGCCAATGATCAGGAGTTCTTCCTGATTATAGCTTCACAATGCGCTACCCGCTCGTATAGTAGGCAGTCACAATCGGATAGAGGGTTGTAACATAGCTAACCCGATTGAATGCCCCCACCCGATATATGGGTATCGTCCACTGCGCCTCCATCGGTTTGGAGTCGCGCCCGCCAGAGCCATATGAGATCTGCACGATCACGTGGAAGCTCTCTTCTGGATACCACAGCGCCCGATCATCAAACCCGAACTCGACCATTTTGGCCCAAGTGTCAGGCTTACCTTGATTAAAAATCATCCCACCACTCTTGTGCATATCCATTTCACAGCAGAGCGGGTCATCCCAATCAAGATCAGCGCCTTCAAGCCCCAAACCTAAACGAAGCATCACAGGATCGGCGGACCACTTCTTCTGGAAATCCCCCCCATAACGGCCCTTTAGCATGACATCGCCATCGGACAAACCGTTCCCATAGGTTTTTATCTTGACCCGAACAGGATCGTCGTAGGCGCCGAGTACGAACTGCGAGTCCTCGCGGATTAAGGACTCACAGTTCGACTCGGTCCACTTGCGCAGGACTTTCAGTTGATGGTTGAACTCACTTCCGCCTCTGCTGATCTCGCGCGGCCCGCTGATGGTCGCCTGGAACTGGATAGTGTGGTCGACCCAACAGTCGCCCCGCTCCTCGCGTTCGCGGTACTCCTGCACATCGGCGCCTTGCGCGCCGTGCATGAGCCCACTGGACTGCTGCGCAGGAGTCAGCGAGGGTATTCCCCGTAGTTCAACGTCTTGTTGTTGCGCTACCGTGTTCACAATAACGCCCACTCCTAGCGCCGCTAATGCGAGTATGATCAGTCCCTGCCTCTTCCTCATCCTGTACACTCCTTTGCTTGCTCATTCCTCCAACAAGACGTGTCATACTGAACCCTTCGCGAGCCGGTCCTGAGCCCTTCGCGAGCCGGTCCTGAGCACTGGTCCCCACGTACGCGGGGGAGGGCTCAGGACAAGTAGTCGAAGGACTCAATGTAGGTGTGGCTTGGAGCCGCTGTCACGTCACTCGCCTCAATCGAGCTAGCGCCGCTGTTAAACAGCATTCCAATGAGGCGCGTTTGGACGTCTCGTTGTTGTACAATGCCGGTACAAGGGCTGCACGATGACGCTCCATCGTATCCGCCTATGGTAGAGACGCTCAAGCACCAATTTTTGTTCGCGCCCTTCGACGAATGGATCGGCATATACCTTGAGCTGCTCTGCGCCTATTTGACAAGGATTATGGAGTGCGGCAACCACGCAAGCATGGTTGCCGCACTCCATAATCCGACACGCTTGTTCCCCGCTGCACCCCAACATGTGATCCAATGCTTGCCGACTCAGACGGCTTTACAGACCGTTTCCAAGGTATTTGCAAAAGCCACAAACTCACGCATCTGCGTGAGTTTGTGAACCAGTTCGGTGTCGCTCCGCAATGCGCTACCCGCTCGTATAGTAGGCAGTCACAATCGGATAGAGGGTTGTAACATAGCTGACCCGATTGAA
>JAKSDJ010000475.1 GCA_022360155.1 Chloroflexales bacterium
ATTCCGTCGGGACTGCTGCTTTCTTCCTCACGATAATAGCTCTGGCACTTGGTGCGCTCAGGCACGTGGCCTGGGATGCGTTCACCCATGCGAGTGGTTGGGCGGTCTTGCGAATTCCTGCGTTGAGCGAGCCGCTTATCACCGCCGCCGGTCTGAGCATCGCGCCCTATAAACTGCTACAACACGCTAGCACAATCCTCGGGTTGCGCAGCGCTTCTGGGCGCCTATAGAATATGGTTGCGCCGCAATCGTCTGCCGCTGTGGTACGACGAAGGCCCCAGTCAACGCTGTAGGCTCAAGCTGCTATTCTGGCTTGCGCTCATTTCCTTCGCAATTGCGGCATCAATCGCAGCTTTGTCAACACCACTGTCTTTCTCTTATCTCGCCTTGAGCGTATTTCTCTTCCGCGTTGTAGTTATGAGCACAACAACATTTGCCGTATTGTTCGCCGTCATTGCGTTGCTCGCGGCTCATCGAGCAGCCAAAGGCTAACTTGCTTGTTGGTCTTGCCGCTGGCAACTGCTAGTCTCGTTATACCCAGAGGGGCTGATCTCCTGTCGCCTGCTGTTTATTTGTGCGATCTGGTTTGCCTTGTTATAGTTTGAGTCGTAGAAAGCCGCGTTCATCGAGCATGCCAGGAGTAGCCTATGCGTCGGTTGCACCTCTTCGAAGTCCTTGATCAGCCGTGGTGTCCGGCAAGCATCCGTGATGCAGTGACCGACTACCTGCAATTCAGCATGAAGCTCAACAACCCGTACCATGTCATCTTGCCCCGCCTGACAACTGCCCTCCAGACCACGAAAACGCAGATCATCGTAGACTTATGTTCAGGGGCGGGCGGCCCCTGGACCGATTTGCGTCCCGCCCTTGAACAGCAGCTTGCCCGGTCGCTGACTTTCGTGCTGACCGATCGTTTTCCACACCAGACGGTTACAGAGTCAGTCGACTCCCATGCCGCAGACAACAATGTGTTCACCGTTGCTGCCGATGCCCGTGCTGCGCCGATAGGACCATCGGTTTTTCGCACCATCTTTACCGGCTTTCATCACTTTCCGCCGGACGAGGCGCGCACGCTTCTGCACGATGCGGTCGCTCAGCGTCATGGGATTGCGATCTTCGAAGCCACACAACGACGACCGGCAGCAATGCTGCTGGTGTGTCTTTCGACATTGAGCGTCTTGCTCACCACCCCTTTCATTCGCCCCTGGCGCTGGTCGCGCATGTTTTGGACCTACGTCGTTCCCCTTGTGCCGCTCGTTGTCCTGTTCGATGGCATTGTTTCGTGCCTTCGCACCTATACCCTGGATGAGCTACGTGAACTTATCGCACAAGCGGATACAGCAAGATATGTCTGGGAGCTTGGGGAAGCGCCGATCCCGCAAACGCCCCTGGCGGTGACATTCGCAATTGGTTACCCGCAATCCAGCTAGCCATTTCGCCTCCCAATGCGCAGGGAACAGTTTGAGCTTCCCCAGAGGATAACAGATGAGCAAGCTGATTTTGATCAAACACTCCCTGCCCTTGATCGACCCCAATGCCCCAGCAGCGGAATGGGAATTGTCAGTGGAGGGCGTACGGCGTTGCGCTCGCCTAGCCGACGCCTTGACAGCTTATTTGCCGGCGGTCTTGGTGAGCAGCCCCAAACCGAAGGCGCATGCAACCGCGGCAAATCTTGCGGAACGCCTGAACCTCTCAGTCACGACCGTTGCCGGTTTAGGAGAGCAGCACCGCCGCACGGCGCCATTCCTCACGGATGCTGCGTTCTGCGCCGCAATGCAAACATTCTTTGCCCTTCCGGATGAACTGGTGTTCGGCGAAGAAACCGCCGATGCCGCCTATACGTGCTTTGCCGCTGCGCTGGAGTCGCTGCTTGAGCACTATCCACAGGACAATCTGCTCGTCGTCGCCCACGGCACAGTGATCTCGCTCTATGTCAGTCGGCGCACACACGGTGAGGCATTCGCATTGTGGCGTCAGTTAGGTTTACCTTCCTTCATCGTCCTCGACCGGGTGAGCGGAGCCGTCGAGACAAGCCTGCTACAGATCGTGTAAAGCGACAGAGTCTTCTTTGAGTTAGGGTGATGCCTAGCAAAACAACTCAGTAGATAGTGTTGTGTGCAGTACACAGCTTGCCTAACTATTTTTTCGGGTTACGCTTTTGGCAAGGCGAACGTCTGTACGAGCGAAATGCTATAGAGTATGGTAAACTAGGAGCCAGATAATCTGCAGCACTTAATATTGGTTGGGAAAGACCAAAGTCGATCTTAGAGACTGTTTGAAACGCTGCTTGAACAAGCAAGCGGTGGATCAATAGGGCGTTTGTCGATGGAAAGAAGCTTGCTGGATTGTGGAGTGCGCAAGCCATGTTTCCGCGCAGAAGCATGGCTTGCGCATCACATACTCTGTTTCAGCAGATAGGCTTTAAGAAAACAACAAACCGAGCATCCGAAAAACTATATTCAAGAACTACGCATTGCTGCAGAACAGTTTGGTGTCATGTATGACAAGAGCATAATAATC
>JAKSDJ010000013.1 GCA_022360155.1 Chloroflexales bacterium
CACGGTGCATTTGTGATGGGTTTGCTAGTCACCCTCGCCTTCATCGCCGGCGAAACACTCCAGCGGCTGTTCCAGCAACCACGTGCATTGAATTGGGAGCAACTTCGTGCTTTGTATTTGACTGGCGGAGCAATGCTGTTGGCGACTCTGGTCAATCCCCTAGGTGCAGGAGTGTTTGGTTATCTTCAACACCTCTTGACCGACCCCTCCAGCCAGAGCCTTATCAACGAGTGGCAATCGCCGACACCAGACAACCTCGCGGGTATGTTCTTCTATCTGAGCATCCTAACCTTGCTTGCTGCTTTCGCTTTTGCCAGACAACGACCACGTATCACTGATATTATCCTGACCTGTGGTTTAGCTTGGCAAGCCTTCACCGGCGTCCGCTATGTTGTTTGGTTCGGAATGGCAGCAATGCCAATTCTCGTCCAATGTTTAGCGCAACCACACGCAAGATCAATGATGTTTGGCAGACAGCGTGAATTCTCGAAAGTGACCTGGCAATGGAACTTGCCTAATATCATAAACCTCGTCCTGGCTTGTTTCTTGATTTTAGGCGTTATTGCTTTTCAGCCGTGGTTCAAGAGTTCATTACCGCTACCATTGCAATATCGAGAACAATTTGTAGATCTGCCAGGAGCACCGCAGCTCTTCAGCGATGGGACGCCAGTCAGTGTTACCGAACATCTACGTGCATTGCCATGCGAAGGAAAGCTATTCAACGAAATGGGCTATGGCTCGTATTTGATCTGGGCGCTGTATCCCGAAACTCAGGTGTTTATTGACCCACGTGTTGAGCTATATCCAATGGCATTCTGGCAAGATTATATTTCGCTGACTCGAGGGCACGATGTTCCTGAACTTCTTGCGAAATATGACATCGCCTGTATTATGCTTGACCGCGAAGCCCAACCGGGCTTGGCAGAAACGATGCTCGAAATGCCCGGATGGACGAAGACATTTGGCGATGATCAGAGTGAGTTTTGGAGGCGTGATGCTTAGAGCAAACACAATGCATCTTGCAATACGCATAACACTCGACCACGTCTGGTTATTCGCTTTTGGGGCATTGATTGCACTGCGCGTGTTTTTAACTCCTGTTCCGCCGCATGACTTCTGGTGGCATATGGCAATGGGGCGTCTGATCTTCGAGACCGGCGCCATCCCAACGGTTGACAGCTTCTCTTTTACACAATCTGGTGAATTGTTCTACAACCAAGGTTGGCTCGCCCAGATCGTTATGTATCTCGTCTACCGGATTGGGAGTGTACCGCTGCTTGTGTTCATGCAAGCTATTGTATTGGTTTTGACCTATGGTCTGCTGTTACGGCTCTGCATCAGGAGAAGCGGCGCGGTACGCTTGAGCGCCGGTCTGCTTCTGATGACAACAATGCCGCTATCGTTTGACAACTGGAATATTCGTCCGCAAAGCTACGCTTTCCTTCTTTTTGTGGCATTCGTGTATGTGCTAACTGCGTGGCGCGAAAATTGGAACCAGCGAGCCGAAGGTAATCGCAAAAGCTCCACACAGCGTGTTTCTGTTATCTGGCGCTGGCGATTATGGATGGCGCCCTTGCTCATGATTCTTTGGGTTAATATCCATGGCTCCTTTGTGCTTGGCGGCGTATTGATTGCGCTGACGTTTCTGGGAGAGGCAGGTCGCCGCTTCGTCGAAAATCGGCGTGAAGCTCTGGCTTGGGCGAACCAACCCATCGGCACACCTGAGGAAATATTGCAACGCACCGAACAGCAAACAGCCTCATCGCTCTCGCCACTCTTGTTTTGGGGCGTATTAACAACCCTGGCTATGTTGGTAAATCCACGCGGCATCGAGGTTTTAGGCTATGTACGCAGCTTGCTCAACACCTCAGCAGTAACGCAACTGGTAACGGAGTGGGCTGCGCCAACCATCCGCGAACCAGGCGGCATTATCTTTTTTCTGTTTCTCATGGTCTGTGTAATCATTTTGGTTTATTCACGACAACGCCCCAATCCCGTTGATATGCTCCTTGCCGGTGCGTTTCTGTGGCTAGCGTTGGGGGCGGTGCGCAATATTGTGTGGTTTGGCATGATCATGACGCCATTGCTGGCAGTACAGTCAGCAGCGTGGAAGTCAACACCATCACGACAGCAAAAATTCAACGGATTGCCAGCGTTAAATGCAACGCTGATTGGGCTCATTGCCTTGCCGCTTGTGTTGACTCTACCCTGGTTCAAGCCAACACTCGATTTGCCGCCAGAGCTGGGCAATCTTCTTTCGGAAGACACGCCTGTTGCTGCTGTCGAATTCCTCAAGGCTGATCCTGAAAAACCTGAGCGGCTCTTCCATGCAATGGGATATGGAAGCTATCTGATTTGGGAAGCACCGGAACAGAAGGTCTTTATTGACTCCCGCATCG
>JAKSDJ010001037.1 GCA_022360155.1 Chloroflexales bacterium
GCTCCGGTCGGGCAAGCGCTGGCCGATGCGCAAACTGCCCTCGATGCCCGGATCGCCGCCGTGCTCTTGACCCCGGAAGCAACCCCCGACACTCGGCCCCTGGTCGTCGCCTCGCCCCAAGCGCCGAACACAGCGGCGGCGACGGAGACAACGATTCGCTTCGCCTCATACTGGATACATCCATCGACCCTGCAACCGGTTGTCGAAGCCTTCCAGCAACAGCATCCCGAGATCGCGGTCGAGGTGGTGGAACTGGAGACGCCGGATGGAGAGCTGTCGCCTATGATCGATTGCTTTGTAGAATATGGGCCGCTAGAGCAGGCGGCGATCGCGGAAGCTCTGGATCTCCAACCGCTGATCGATGCCGATGCCGCCTTCGCGCTCGACGACTATCCTCCGGTGTTGTTGGAGTCCTATCGCAGCGGGGCTGGACTGCACGGCCTCCCGCTAGCGGTGCAACTCCCGTTGCTCAACTACAATCAGACCGCCTTCGCTGCGGCAGGGCTGGCCGCGCCTAACCGCGATTGGAGCATCGATGATTTTCGCACCGCCGCGCAGCAGCTCACCGATCCAAGCGGACCCGACCCGCGCTATGGATACGCCGTGCCGGTATCGCATGTTGCGGATATCTGGCTCTTCCTGGACAGCTTCGGGGCTTCGTTGGTTGAGCGAGAAGGAACAACGCTCGTGCCAACCTTCACCGACGCGCGGGTTGTTGCGGCGCTGCGCAACTATCTGGATGTTCTCCTCAGCACTTCGCCCAATCGGGAGATCTTCGGGTATCAGCGCGACCGTCCGAATAGTGTTGACCCTTACAACCTGATCTTTCTGGGGCGGGTTGGCATGTGGCTGGCCGACAACCCAGGCGTACTTGGTCTTGGAGACCAGGATTTTACCACGGCAGTTGCGCCATTACCACAGGGCTCCGGCGTCTTAACCGCGCCCGCCGCGCGGATGCATGGGCTGTATATCAGCGCCGCCTCGCGCCAGCCCCAGGCGTGCTGGACCTGGCTTAAGCACCTGAGCAACAGAGCCGGCGTGTCGTTCCTGCGCAGTCGTTTTCCGGCCCGCATGTCGCTCGTCGAGTCGGAGGCGTTCTTGTCCAACGTCCAGCCCGGTGCGGCGGAGGTCTTCGCGGCGTTTGTCGCGGCGCTCGATCAGCAGACGACACCCAGGGCAAGCTTGGACGACGATACGATGGATTACTACTGGTTCTTTCGGGCGGTCGACCGGGCGCTCCAGGGGGCCGATTTGGAGCAAGAACTCGCCGCCGCCCAGCAAATAACCGAGGATTTCCTCATCTGTGTGGATAATGGCGGCGCGGCAGGGCAGTGTGCGACGCAAGTCGACCCGGACTACCGCGGCTTGAAGCAATAATATCAAATCTCCAATGATCGTGTGCATGTCATGCTGAGCGGAGCGAAGCATCTCTGACTGGTCTCTTGCCGAGACTCTTCGTGAGTTTATCCTGGGTTCTTCGCGAGTCGGTCCTGAGCGCAGCCGAAGGGCGCAGGGCCGACTCTGTAATGAAGCTCCTTGCGATCCTTTACGGAGCCAAAGGCGCTCGTCGTGCCGCCTTCAGGCGGCACGACGTAGACCCCTCCTGGTGATTGTCACATTTCATGCGATGGTGTTCCGAGTAGGATTATACCAATTCGACGTGCTCCTCCACATGCTGTCACCCTGAGCGTAGCAAAGGGTCTCAGCAGCAGTGAGCCGAGATGCTTCGCTTCGCTCAGCATGACATGCGTCTTGTGTACGTTGAATTGGTACTAGACAAGCCTGGCGCGAACCGCCCAAACCGCGACCTCGACCCGCGTGGAGGCGCCAAGTTTCGCGAAAATCTGATGCAGGTGCTTCTCAACGGCTTTCTCAGTGATGCCAAGGGTGTTGCCCACCTGCTGGTTGGTCTTGCCGCTGGCAATCAGCCGCGTCACCGTTAGCTCGCGCTTGGTGAGGCTTGGCCTCTCCCCCTGTGCAAGCTGATCGCTCTGTGTTTGGTCAAGACCAGTGGCGCTGCCGGCGACTCGACGGATGGTTTGGACGAGAACGTCGAGAGCTTCTGTATGCAAAATACAATGCGTTCTACCACTGAGCAGCAGCTTATACGGCACAGTAACTCCGGTCGTTGCGAGGATCACAACCTGGGCGCCCCAGGGCTGTGTGCGATCCAGCAGATTGGAAAGCTGAAGGGCGGGGATGTCGCACCCGATGAGAATGACCTCCGGCCGGAGTCGTTGGCATAGAGCAGAGATGTCGCTGCTTTTTGTTGTTTCACCAACGACAGCAATGTCGAGCGCCTCCGCTAACAGAGCGCGGATGCCGATCCGCACGAGCGGCTGATCGGTCACCAGTAAGACCCGAATCGACTTCACAATCCTCCTCCTTGTATGCCTGAATTGCAGAAACCGACGACCCAATGCTCAACGGAGCGGGCGGCGGCAATGGAACGCAAATAGCGCTGATCAAGCGGACTGGCGTAAGATATATGTCAGCGGGCATTGTCGCTAAACCCTTCGCGAAGCCGGTCCTGAACCCTTCGGCTGCGTTCAGGACCGGCTTCGTGAGGCATCTCAGCGCATTCAAACTAGAGATTCTTCGCTATCGCTCAGAATGACAAAACGAAGGTTGTGGCCATTGATTGTATAGTTTCACGTGATGCATGTTTGGCTACTGACGGCTGATCATGCAGGAAAAGCCGGCAGTGCTCGAATACAGGCTTACTGCACCTGATCGAGCACCTGGCGCTGAAATTGTTGCGCGGCCTTTTCCAACTCGGCGCGCGGTTCGGCCCCTACATCGGTCAGAATAGCCTGGAGCGCTGTGTCGAGCATTGCAAACATCTGTTGCGCCTCGACCGGCGGCGCTGTCCGCAGCTGCAGGTTGGCTTGCAAATACGGTTGACAATGCTCGACCGGGGCGTTGGCATACTTGGCGATGATGGCGTCGCGTTGTTGTTGAAACTCGCCGACAAAGAGGGGCAGTTGCGGCCACCCGACGAGTTGCCCGCGTTCCTGTTGCGCTTTGAGGTCGGCTTCAAATGTCTGGAGGTTGAAATCGCGGAACAAGGTCCACTCGACTGCGGCTTGGAGCACTTGGGGGTCGGACTTGGGATTGAACATCCAGACGGCGCCGCCAGTGTATGTCGCGTTGCCGCCGGCTTGAGGCAGCGGGCCAAAGCCAAAATCTTCGATATTCGCTTCATACTGGCTCTTCAATGAGCGCAACGCATCAGGGGCCAAGATCGCCATTGCAACACGTTCGGTCGCGAGCAGCGGCAGCACATCTTTGACCTCAAGCAAATGCTGTTCGGTCAGGATCTGATCCTCCCAGCGCATGGCGCGAATCGTTTCGAGCGCCTGGACGACGGGCTCGTCGGTGAAGGTCGCCACCCATGCGTCCCCCTGGCGTTGGAGCAAATCCCCGCCAAAACTGTAGGCCCATGCGGTAAACTGCCAACCGCCTTGATTCCCTTTACTCAAGACCACAAACCCAGCACGCCCTTCGTCACGATCAGTGAGTTGCCGGGCATACGCGCGCAGCTCCTCCCAGGTCGCCGGCGGCTGATCGGGATCGAGCCCCGCCTCGGCGAAAAGCTTGCGGTTGTAGATCAGCCCCTGGCTAAACCCCGAAACGGGAATGCCATACAATCGGTCATTGTGGTCATTGACCAGATCGAGCACAGCAGGATTGAAACTGTCGAAGTGCTCCCACTCCTTGAGCTGATCGGTAATATCCGCGACGTAACCCTTCGCAATCAGATCCTGGGGCTCGGTGACGGGAACGAGAAAGGTGTCTTCCATCGTGCCCGCAGCGAGCCGGGCGACAAACGTTTCCTTGAACCAGGCGCCCTGCAAGGCTTCGATCCTCACATCGGGGCGTAGCTTGGCGAAGTCGGCAACGAGTTGCTGAAAGCGCGCGACTTCGTCCGGGTTGTTCTCCTCCGGCGCATTCGACATCAGCACAGTGATCGGGGCAGCTTCCGGCGACGCAGCTTCTTCGGGTGAGGCGGGCGCAGCGCTGTTTGACAGAGGCGCTTGCCCAACGCAGGCGGACAGCAGAATGGTCATGAGGATTATCGGCAGTGCGTACAAACGCATAGCTGAATGGGTCATTGCTTGGACACTCCTTCGACCTATGGTAAAAAGTTTGGTCAAAAGCTGATGGCTGATACTATACAATCACCCGTCTGATTTGTCAATAATTGTACATATAATAATATACAATAAGAAATATCTTTGACATTGCTAGATTAATTGTCTATAATCTGAGATCAATCGTATATGAACGACGCGGAAGGAGCTCAGCAAGAGTTTATTATGACCCTTGATCCATCAAATTCACGCCCACTGTACTTGCAGCTTGCAGATTATCTCCGGGGTCAGATAACGGCGGGGATCTTAAAGCCCCAGGATCGTTTAACGCCTGAAGTTGAAATGGCCGCCGAACTCGCGGTAAGCCGGGGAACCGTACGCCAGGCGCTTGATCTTCTGGTCAGCCAGGGCTTATTGCAACGTGTTCCTGCCAAAGGGACGTTTGTTGCGGGCGTTGCGAACGATCCGGCAGCGGATTCGACGACCGCAGGGCAATCATCGTTGCGTCTGATCGGTCTGGTTGTGCCCTATCTGCGGGATGCCCTAACGAATGAGATCCTGAGCGGCGCGGAGCATGTGCTGCGGGACGCGGGGTATAGCTTGATCTTTTGTCACTCGGAAAACGATATCGAGTTGGAGCGTTTGGAGATCGAGCGCTTGCAACGCGAGCACATAAGCGGACTGCTGCTCTTCCCGATTGCGTTGCCGGCTGAGCCGGCGCTGTTGAGCCAGATTGTACCGGCCACGTGCCCGCTTGTGCTGATTGACCGCAGCTTGCCGAACATGGCGGCCAGCTCGGTCGCCGCTGACAATCTGCTGGGGGCATGCCAGGTTGTTGAACACCTGATCGCCCAGGGCCACCGGCGAATCGTTTGTATTCGCCCCAGCTCTCAGGCAAGCAGCATTCAAGAACGCCTTCAGGGGTATGAGCAAGCCCTCTATGATGCGGGAATCATGCCGCTGGCGCCGATTGTCCTGAAACGACATTCGCAATCGCCCCACGAAAGCATTCCCGAATACGATCTCGCCGACCTGGAGCCGCTTGTGCGGGCCTTGCGCGTGCAGGAGCCGCCAACCGCGCTGTTTTGCATCAACGACTATATTGCTGCCGGGGTGATGAAGTACCTGCTTGACAGCGGATACCGCATTCCCGAAGATATGGCGCTTGCCGGGTTTGATGATGTGCCGCTGGCCCGCTACTTGACCGTGCCACTGACCACGGTCGCGCAGTCGAAATATGAGGTTGGCGCCCAGGCGGCCCAGTTGTTGCTCGATCAGATTGCTGCCCCGGCTGCGCCGTTCCAGCAAATCCGCCTGCCGACCAAGCTCATCGTGCGAGCCTCGACCAGGCGAGCTTCGGGGTAATTACGACTATGCAGTCGCCTGCTCGCGGGGAGGTTCGGAAGGTCTGTGATCTCTTCAGCGATCTTGTTTTGCCGCGACGAACAGCTTGCCGTTACGATGCTACCCTTGCCGCTACAACGAGGTGTCCGGCGCGCCAGTGAAGAGATCTCTAACATGCACGTTGATCGATGACAGGCAAGCAAAGGTCAATACTTCAGCCTCGTGCGTGATGATGGGGGCGGCATAGCGTCCGGGAACCTCCAGCCGGCGGAGACTGACCGTGCGGTTCTGAGGATCGATGATGGCGTACTCCGGGACGCCCGCGGCGGCGTAGGCCGGGAGCTTGATCCGTTCATCATAGGTGCGTGTGCCGGGAGATAGCACTTCGATGATCAGATCCGGCACGCCATAGATCCGTCCGGCGCGAAATAGGTCGGATCGCTGTTGCAGAACCACTACATAGTCCGGTTGGACCGGATCGCAGCCAGGCATGATCACGCCGATCGGCGCCGAAAAGCTATAGGCCAGCCCGGCATCTTCCGCCGGGATACCAATAAACCGTTCCAATCGCCGGATGATCCACTGGTGGAAACTGTGCGGCGCCGTGGTCATATACAATACCCCATTGATAATCTCATAGCGATTGCTGTCAGCGGGCAGCGCTTCCCAGTCGGCGTAAGTCCAGCTTCCTTGAAGCGGTCCAGGAACGTGGCTGGCTTTGACGACGGTGTCTGCTGTGTCGGGGATCGTTGTCATAAGGAACCTTACCTTTCACACGATGCATGTCACGCCCAAGCGAGTGGCGCTGCGCGAGGGTCTTTGCAGACGCCACAGTGCGTCCGCTACCAGCTTTGCCCGCTACGCAATCGCTCATGCGCGCTGAAATCCATTTTCGTTTGGACTGCTTCCTTCATCAAACCTCGATTTGAACGACGTCCTGATTCGCTGTCTCCTTGTCGTAGAAAGAAAATGTGGTCAGTGGAAATTCTTGCGGACTCATCTTGTGCATCTGGAGGCGCACCCGCAAGCGAAGCTCGATCGCTAAGCGGAGCAATATGCGCGCGTCATCTTTCCGCATTGCGCCCGAGGGGAAAATGAGCTTGGTCAGACCGGAGAATGTTTTGTTGATACTGCGTTTATCGCGCGCGCTCCACTCGCCGGACGGCGCTGCAAACCACTGCTCCCACAATGAGCCGTAGTGGCCAATGCGCCGCAACTCGCGGTGAAATAGCTCACTGGTGTAGTCGAGGATGAACCCAACGTGATTGGTGATGAGTTCGGGCAACAGCTTTGGCATCTCCCACCCAGGAAGGTACGCCGACCATCGATCATGAAAGGCTGTGTCATCAGCAATACCGGCAGGGAGCGGCTTGAACAGATGCTCGGCGGGCATGCCTTGGTGCGGGTCGAAGTTGATATTGCCGTTGAAGACAAACGAGGCCTCGCCAGGAACCGTGATCGTGCCACGGTTGATCTGCCCATTCTCCATGTAGCTCTTGTAGAGATTTTTGTCGTGTTCAGCGTCGAAGGCGCTTCCTGCAACTTCATCGAATCCAACTACGTCTCGTTGGGCGATCAGGCCGATACGCGGCGGGTTGGTGTTGCTGACAAACAGTTTGGGAACGCTGACCGCTCCACCGGCAAGCAGTGTGCCGTAGGGGCTGAACTCGGTGAAGCAAAAGGATTTCCCGGTCTGACGCGGCCCAAGCTCGATGAGGTGATAGTTGCTCTCCACCAACGGGATCATGCGGGTGAGATAGAGCAGCTTAACGCGTTCAGTCAAGGCTGGGTGCGATGGTTCATACCCCATAGTGCGAATAAGGCCATCGATCCACTCGTCACGGCTGAATCGGGCCCGACCGGCGAGATACTCCTGTAAACTCACATGCCCCACTTGGACCGGCTCGAGCCGCTGCACCACAAACGGAAACGTGCGCTTGCCGATCTTGAAGGTGTCGTCATAGTCGATGCGCAGGTTGCACCAAGCGCCGGCCATAAGCAGACGATCGTATCGCGTCACAATGTCCGAACTGATCCGAATATGATCAATATTGGCGGTTATCAGCGCGGCCCAATAAACGCCCGTGTCGATTTTCTCATCGAGTTCGACCTTGACAAGATCAATCAGCCGACGCGGCGGGCGCTCACGAATAGACGACTTGATCACCTCGGTTTCATCACCGCGGGGGATGTAGTCGGCAACCTCCTGCTGGACGATCTGCAAGCCCTCACGCACCTCGTCGTCGTCGAAGAGATTGGCGCAGTACTTGCCAAGCATAAATTCGATGACATATGACGGCGCCTTGCTCGTGCCACGGATCGCCTGGGTCAAATCTTTGCGCATGACCAGCCCAGGGAAGGCTGCAAAAAGCTTGGTGTCCAGCGCGTCGGGGGCCAACGTTTTGTATGTGCGGGAGGTGATGGTCATACTCGTGGCGCTGCCTTACATCTAATGAATTTTGATGATCAACATCGGTCGTGGAGAACGGTGTTCATAGTGCCGCCTAAAGGCGACTGTGCTTACGTAAAACCGCCTAAAGGCGGCACTACGTCAGACGACCGCGGTTGATTGTCAAATGTCATAAGGATGCGTACATCTGTGTTCCGTTGGTCTATTGTACACGACTTCATTGCTTGCTGGAATAACCGGTTGTCTGTTTCGACGCTCCTGTCACCAGTCGTCGAGATCAATATTGAGTACGCTATCGGCTGCATCGATCATTTCTTCGGTCAGCGTGTCACGAACTTCGATGCGCAGCGCGGTATCGCGCAGCGCGGCAACCTGCGGCGTTCGGCGCAACAGAATGCTCACCGTCGTTTGCTGCGGTGTCACCTCGACCGGATCGGAGCGAAAGAGGATGATACGGTTGGTCGCATTTCGTATGAGCACTTCGATATGGCGCGGCAGAGCGTCATCGATAAAGATGCTGCCCCGCTCGATGTGTACAATAATCCGGGGTTGCGCCGAGAGAATGCCCTTGGCGGGAGACTGCACGACCACACCCACCGGCTGGGCTTGCGCCGGCCACTCGATCTGGAGGCAGGGAATAATCCACTCTTGAAGCGATGCACCGCCATGAAAGTAGCCCAGTTTACCATACGCACTCCAGGCGGAAGCGCCGCGCGCCGGCAGCACGCGCCAGGTTCCGCCAGGGGCCAGTACGTGTGGTTCGGCAAGCGGTACGCTGATTGGATAAGCCAGCGCCCGTCGGGAGCGATACGCTGGATCTGAAACAGGCGGCGCCAGGCGTTTTTCATCAGCGCCCGCCCAGTGAAGATACCCGTGGTCGGTCACCACCAACACGCGGCGCCACCCCGCATCACGTAACTGAGTAATGACCGAACGATAGCGATCGAGCGCGGCTCCGCCGCCCAGCGATTCTAATTCGTCGTCGTGGCCAAGTTGGTCGATCAAATCGTCCGTAATGACAATTACCTTGCGCTCTTTACTCGGTTGGGGCGTCCGCCCGTGAGCGACATCGTTGAGGGCGAGGATGCCATCATTTGGCACAATCCCGCGCGTGCGCAGCCAGACTCGGCGGTTTTCGGCAACGCTCAGATCGAGTTGCGTGGCGCTGTCGATGACACGCCAGCGCCCCTCTACCACAGCGGCGTGCAGATCGCGCTCGTCAAGCGGGAGCGCCATGCTCATGCCCAGCGCGGTGATGCTTGGAAGCGGGGCGCGGGCGGTGTGGAGGGCGGCCCGCTCTGTGCCTTCCTGATTGTTGATCATAGCGGCAAGCGTCACCCCTAAATCATAACGTAGCGCATCGAGCATCAGCACAGCGGTCGGGCGGGAGTCGGTCAGCGCTTGTTTGAGCCATTCGCCTGCAGTGGCAAGCTTTGGCGTCGGGCGCCCGGCTGCAATCCAGACCTCCGACCATTGAATGAGCGTTCGTTCCCAGCGGGCGCGGTAGGTTTTGCGCAGCGGCGTAATCAACGCCAATAATTCCGGCGTCGAACGGTTGAGATGGCGGAGGAATTCCTCACCGACGTTGTCCAGCCGCCAGCCGCCGCTGCAGTACCAGTGAATGGCTTGCTCCGGCGTGGACCAGTCCTGTGTCGGCACGGCGTCGAGCAATGCTTGGGCGGCGCGGCTCAGGCGCGCTAACTCACTCCAAGGAATCGCTAGCGTCGCCTGCGTTGGATTGGTGTTTGAGGCCGCACCCCAAAAGCTCACTACATGGCGTTCGAGATCGGCATGCATACCAGCCAATGTTTGGAGCAGATCCTTACCGCTCTTTTGGGCCAGCCGCGTGCAAACCGAGGTAAACAGGCTGAACTCAGCCGCCCGTGACAGGAATGGACCATGTTTCAGGTTGGCGTCACGAACCTGCCCATCCAGCGCGGCAATTTTGTCGGCCTCAAGAATGGCGCCGGCTAGACCGCGGCTCAATCTCAGGCTGTCGATCCATCGATAGAGCAGGTCAAGCGCAATCGCTCGCGACCCCTCGCCAATCAGCAACTCGTTGTGTTCGCCAATGAGTCGCGGCGCTGCTTCGTGGGCTTGCGTGACCAAGAGGCGCGCGAGCGACCGAATCCGCCAGCGTTCTGCGGTCACCTCTTCATAGAGCGAAAGACCGGCCTGCTGCGTTGTCAGATCGAGGATGTAGCGTGTTTCGGTTCCCGGCGCCGCGCCACCGGCAAGCACTTCGAGGAGCAGGGGCAAGTCAGGTTGAAGCTGACCGCCGCCCCACGTCGCCGGATCTTGCTGTAATCCCTGCCGAGCCAGCACGACGATCTCCTGCGCTGAAACCTGGGCGCTTTGCGGCTGCCAGCCCCACGCTAGCAACTGGTCGCGCAGAGAGGTCGTATAGGTTTCCTCAGCGAGCAGCGCCTGCGCCCACATCCAGCCAAGGTGATTGCAATCGGCTTGCACAAGCAAGACGAATGATTCGCCATCACCCATAAGTTGCTGGATGCGCCGCCGCGCCGTAAGGCTGCCGATTGCGTCGGCGCTCTGTTCGGTAATTGTCACGAGGCGGAATGCGCCTAATCGCGTGTCGGCGGCGACTCGTTCCAGGAGCGGGCGCCACTCGTCTTTTGGATCGCACCACACCATCCAAGCGCTGTCATAGCTATCTAGCACCCGCCGAACGCGGGCGTGGATGCGCTTCTGGAGCGATCTCTGTGTCGCACGCGCCGTTGAGCGTCCCCCGCTGATGACAGGTGAAACGCTCGACCGCGCCGGACGAACTGATGCAGCGTTGCTCCTCGCCACGCCAATGTTGGCCCCGTCCGTTCGAGCGGCGCGGCCTGGGTTTGCCGCTTGCGCTTCTTCGCCGTCACCCAACTCGGTTGGCGCCGGCGCGATTGATTGAAGAGGGTGCATCATGGCTTCGTTCAACGCTTGACGCGCCTCGGCGGCGGATGTCGGACGGTCGCTGGCATGCAGCCCAAGCAGATCTTGAAGAACGTCACTCACAGCGCTGGGGACGCGCCCATTGACCTGGCACGCTGGCCGAAGCGGGTCGGGCCGCCCATGATTGGCGTCGTCCTGGCGACGGTTGGCGGCAACCGGCAGTTGCGCGGTCAGCATATGGTAGAGCGTCGCTCCAAGCGAAAACAGGTCGCTCTGCGCCGTTGTCGGCATGCCAAGGATCTGTTCAATCGGCGCATATGGCCGGGTATAGGCGGCGATGCTCGGTTCGCTGCTTGTTGCTGGCGTGACCCCGGCGTTGCCCTTGGCAATGCCGAAGTCGAGCAACACGGGAATGTCTTCCGCGCCTATCTTGATATTCTGTGGCTTGATATCGCGGTGGATGATTGCCGGCCGAGAAGTATGCAGGTAGATCAGAACATCGAGCAGCGCGTCGGCCCACAGCAGAACTTGATCGACCGGGAGCGCTCCCTGCTGCTGGATGAGCGTGGCAATGTCCGGGCCTGCGATGAAATCCATGACCAGGAAATCAGCATCGGCCTCGGTAAAGTAGTCGAACACGCGCGGCAATGAGCGATGCCGGAGGTTGCGCAGCAGCCGGGCCTCGCGCTCGAACGCCTCACGCAGCGCTGGCGACGAATGTACAATCTGTTTCAAGGCGGCGCGGGCATCCAAACGCTCGTCGGTGACCTCGTAGACGGCGCCCATACCGCCGAAGCCGACAACGCGCCCGATGCGATAGCGATGCTGGAGCAAGGCCCCAGGCTGAAGCGGCGTGGTATTCATAGCCTATCCATCAGTCGATGTCTCGCGGGCGGTCGGGTCAATCTGCAGATCGGGCGGGAGTTGGCAGGTGAACACAAGCTCGCAGACCTTATCGCCAGCTTCGGTCCCGCCAAGCGTAATGTGCTGATCAGCCTTGAGGCGGGTCGCTTCCGCGATCCGTATGCCGTCCACAAACGTTCCGTGCGAGCTGCCGAGATCGTGGAGCCACACCTGCTCGGCCACCCGGCTCAGCCGCAAATGCTCACGGCTGGTGCGCTTAAAAGCTTCGGGTATCATCAGCGCACACTTCTCGCCGTCGCGCCCAATCGTGACATCGCTGGTGCGAAGCGGAAACAGCAGCGGCGGCTGGCTTGGTTGGCGTAAGGCGAGGTAGGCATAGGGCGCGCCAGATGGCATCATGTTGCGGATCTCGCTCCACTCATCGCCCTTGAAGTAGACTCTGGTCAGCGCCTCAATCGCTTGGGGCTTCAGCCGATACGGCGCAAAATCAGCTGTGCGCCCTTGCTCGACGCTGAAGCGCAGCGCGCCGACCCAGGTCGTGAAGGCGCCAGGCGTGAGCACCTGGAAGGTAGACCAGCGCCGACCGACATTGCTGGCCTCGCGCTCGATTGCGTCCTTAACGTGAGGTGCAATCTGCATCTGCTGATTCGTGAAGCAAACGGCGGTCTGTATTTTGAGCCGCGCGGTCAGGGCATCCGTATCGACCGACCAGAAATTCGCCAGATGCGAGATAAGATCGCGCCGGATACGGTTGGCGTAGGCTTGCACTTGCGCGCGCGGATTGTTGTGACCCGTTCCGGCGCGGATGAGGCGTGTTCCTGCATACCACTCGTCCCCCTGGACATTCAGCCGGCCGACGTAGTGCTTGAGTTCAGCAACACCGAGCCCCATCTCCGTCAACACAACCAGATCAGCGCTGGGCGCCTGAAGATTTGCGAAGACGGCATAGAACGCCGGCTCATGGTTCAGCGCCTCATACAGGCGCTGGATGAGACCGATCACGGCGGTGGCCTCGTGTTCATGCACGGGCGGCCACGGCGCGCCGGATGGGTCGCGGGTGATGTAGGCTTTGACAGGCATGGGTTATTCCCTCCCGTCTAAAACATCGGTGGTGTTTTCGATTTCAGATCTCGACCGATTGCTTGAGTTGTTGCTCAAACTCACCCAGATCGGTGGCTTGTATCACCGCTACGATCAGGCCGCGCAGTTTCGTTGGATCGGAGACACGGCGCATGTCGCGCAGCAAGATCAGCGGTGCGGTGGGAAAACGGGCCATGACCGCTTCTTCGAGCGCCTGCTGTAACGCCTCCATCCGTGCATGCGCCTCGATCTCGGCAGTTTTGTCCGCCAACAAATAGTTTGCAAAACTCGATGTCATAAGTCGCTCCCTTCCCACCAATCGCACCAGCCGATCAGGTGAAACCAGAGGTTCGGCAAATACTCCCAGGATCGCGATCAGGTCCGCCTGCTGTTCTAATGGTGCTCGGCGAAACACAATGTCGATTGCTCGTTCAACCAGATCCGAAGTCGCGGCACGCATGAGCGGGCTCAGCACCGTCAGTCCCATAGCACCGCTCGCAAGGGCCGATTCCGCGTCCTGTTCCCATAGCCGTACGCATAGTAGCGGCCAGTCGTGAATAAGTCGCCCGTCAATAGTCTGTGTTAGTCGGTCGCCGGTGTCACTCTCTGGTGTCAGATAGACAATTGTGCCAGCGATTGGAAGATTCGGCGCACGTTGTCCGAGCCAGGCCATGTATCCAGCCAACCGCCAGAGTATTGTTGGGTCATGGTAACCTTGCCACTCAATAATATGCAAGTACTCTTGCCCACCGGGGCTGCATACTCGCAACACGTTGTCCAGACGGGCCGCGCTCGCCGGCAATTCAAGCGTCTCAACCGCCACCAGATCGGCGTGCGGCAAACCAAACAGCGGCAACAGGTCGGCGGCACGGGGCAGCGTGAGGCGCTTGAGCGGAATATCAGTTTGCATAAGCCTATTGTATCACCTCAGCTTCAACAAAGATATCAGCTCTCCGCATGTTCACGACGCTCCCTAACCGCCCGCCGTTTCTCTTCCAACTTCGCCCGTTCGGCCTCGCGCTGCGAGGCCAGCCGCGTCCACTCCAGGCTCTCCGGCACGGCCTCGGGCATCCAGCCGCAGCGCGGCAGCTTGCCCGCCCGCACCCAGCGCCGCTCATCGCTGCGCCAGCGCGCCCGGTCAGCCAGCGCCTTCCGGGCGTCGGCGGCCTTGAGCACGTCGCTCGCCAGCAGGCCGGTGAGTTGCAGCGGCGCGATGTTGACCCGCACGCCGTCGTTGAGGTCCACGCGCCAGGCCTGCTCCTGGCGCTGGAGTTCGTCGCGGTCGGCGGGGGCGAGGCAGCCGTCGCCGCTCCAGCGGTCGAGCGGCTCGGCAGCAAGCAGCGGGTCTAGTTCGGGGCTGGCGAAGCCGTGCTCGGCAACCTGCTGGAGCCGCCGGTTGAACTCTTCCAGCTCCTGAATGCGCAGCGTGGCCTGTATGACACCGGTCTCGTCCTTGCTACGGCTGATCTGCTCCCGCTCCTGGCGCGCACCGCGCAGCAGCGGCTCGACATATTGGGTACGGATACGGGCCAGAATGTCGCCGCCGCAGGCATGGTAGTAAACCATGCACTCGAAGGCCGGTTGTCGTCGCCCGCCCAATCGTTTTTTAGCCTTGGCATTGGCTGCGGCCACCGCAGGATCGCTGGCGAAATGCCAGGCAATCGGGCGGTGCTTGAACTGGCGCACATGCCGTTTGAAGAACGCGCGCCGCAACCACTCCTCCAGGCTTTGCCCGGTCAATTCGTGGAGCAGCGCCTCGGCGCGCTGCGCCCCCAGGTCGCCATCTTCGGCGCGCAGCCGGGCGCGCACCCGCTCGGTCAGCGTCGGTCGACCGGGGGCGCCGCCGCTGATGGGAATGATGCCGTCCGCGTCGGCCCAATCCGGCACAAGCTCGCCCGCCTCGATCTGTTGGGGCCAGCGGTGACCAAGCAGGCGCAGCACAATCACGCTCAGCCGGTCTTCCTGCAGCCGCTGCTCTTCCGGCTTGCAGCGTACACCCTCGGCGCGTAGTTCTTCCAGCAGCCAGTAGACGCTGATGGGGTGGAGCTGCATATTGACCGACAGCTCTTCGAGAAAGGTCTCGGTGGGGATGGGAATGTGCGCGCCGGAGACGGTTGCTTCGCCCGCATCGTCGCCGTCAGCCCCGGCAGCTTCATCTTCGGTCTTTGCGCCAGGGCCGGCTGCGTAGAGCGCCCGCAGCCGCGCCTTGATGCGCTGGAGTTCGACGGGCGCGGGCGCGATGCGCTCGTGTGCGGCGAGATGGGCCAATACTTCAGGTGGCAGTTCTATTGTCCGCTGTCCTTGGTCCATCGTCGGTAGTCCAGATTCTGACTCCTGCTCCCCGATCCCTGCTCCCTGATCCCCAAATTGCGGCAACACATCATACCCCGCCAGCAGCGGGAACCAGCCGGCCGGCACGCCGGTCTCATCCAGTACGGCATGCATATCCGCGCCGGCGACGCCGTAGGCCGCAAAGACCTCGCGCTCGTTGATGCCCTCCAGCGTGTGCAGCACGGCAGCGACGGTCTCTGTTTCAGATAAATCCATTAGATAAAGAAAGGTTCGTTCTGTTACATCAGATGCAACAAGTAACGCCTTGAGTTTTATACACTTTTCTCCAA
>JAKSDJ010000998.1 GCA_022360155.1 Chloroflexales bacterium
CTGTCACCCTGAGCGAAGCGAAGGGTCTCAGCAGCAGCAAGCCGAGATACTTCGCGGAGCATGTCCTGAGCGGAGCCGAAGAGCTCAGCATGATATGCGCGGTTTTCATGTTGAATTGGTATTATCTGATGGTCGCATGCCGGATTGCCTCAGATCTGTGGCGAATCTACGCCCATTTGCGTCATCTGCCTGCGATTGCAGGACGTTGCCAAAGCTCTGGATCTTCCGCGACGCTGTTGACAGGTACAGGAACGACAAGTATTATTGTTATAATGTTATGACAATTAACTTTCATCTATCACGCTGTGTCAAGTACGTCGTGTATCAATACGCTGGATCGGACGGACAAGTGCGCTTTCTGCACCCGTCTTCCCAGGCCGATCCGAACAGAGTGAGGAGCTGCCATGGACGAAGGCCAGCCGGTTATGTTCTTGATCCAAGGTGATTTGGAACCAGACGCCGAGCCAATCTATGCTCATTACCTGGAGCGCACCCGGCTCCTGCTGGACGAATATAGCGCCGAGATCATTGCTTCTGGGGAGGGGCTCGCCAGCGAGCATAGCACCGACTGCTGGCAGCGCAATACCCTGGTGCAGTTTCCGAGTTATGCTGCTGCCGTGGCCTTTATGACCGACCCGGGCTATCAGGCGCTCAAGGAACAGCACCGCGACCGGGCCTACACGAGCCAACGCAGCAGCTTCTTCCGCCCCCGCCGCCCACAGGCGCCCAGTACGCTGGATGTTGGGCTGCGCGCGTTCGAGCGTTTTCGTCACGGGCTGGCGACGGGCGCGTGGGAGGGGTTCCTGGACCTGCTGACTGACGATTTCAGTTTCTGTTTTCCCAAAGGCAAATTCAAGGGCTTCAATCAGGGCAAGGAGCGGGCGCGCGAGTTTTTCACCTTTGTCTCAACCGTGTTCGCCGACGGCTTGGTTGTCCATCTGGAACGGGTTGCCAGCAATGCCAACACGGTCGTCTTCGAGTTCAGCGACGAGGGGAAACTGCGCGGCCAACCCTACCAGAATCGTGTCGCGGTCTCGTTCGAGGTGCGCGGCGACCAGATCTGCAGCTACCGCGAGTACTTCGGACTCGATGGCTAGCAGGCTGCTCGATCAATTGGGAGAATCGGTTGCTGAGCCGTTCTACACAACGGCTTCTCTATAGTAATATCGCTGTTTGTTTCTGTTCCAAGGCTGCCCGCCATGCTCATACCGTGTATAATATTAGCAGGAGGCGTCTACGATGGATGATGCATTATTGGAACGAATTACACTCGATCCTCATGTGATGGTTGGGAAACCCGTTATCCGTGGGACACGACTCACTGTCGAATATATCCTCAAGCTGCTAGCTTCGGGATGAACAATCAATGATATTCTTGATGAGTATATCATAGCCTCACCCCCGACGATATCCGAGCTTGGCTCCTATGTGCCGCCTAGGGCTTGGTTCGCCAGCGAATTGTCGCAATGGACACCAGGATCGCCATCAGAATGGTGGTACCGCCGCAATAGAGCGCTGCGGCATTGATATCCAGCAATCCGCGATAGACCAGTGTTCCTAACGCTGGTATCATCCAGAGCATCCAGGCAAACACAATCATAGAGTGCTGCTCGGTTGCAGAGAGCCTCCTTGCGCCAAGCGTCAGTACCGCCGTAGCCGCCCAACCTATGAGGCCAATCATCGGACCCTGTATGTAGGTAATCCACTCCATCGTCGCCTCCTTCGCTGCTGCACTGCTGCATAGCCTGCACGCGCCACATCCTTGTGGCCCCAAACGTGCGCACCTCCTGCGTTGCATCGTAGGCGCTGTTCGTATCGTAGCAGCTTCATTAGGCGTTTTCAACAGTTAGGGCGGTCTTTCGATTGTGCAGAATGCACAAATCTAGCCGCTGCGCAGCACAAGCAGGCAAGCGCCAGGGTTGCGCGGGATTTCTGGGTTCAAGGAGAGCGGAGGTCTGTAGACATACAGTTCTTTCAACCCGCCAGCCTGCCGACGTCTCACCCAGTAAGAGCGCGCTGATGCCACGGAGGGAGACTGCTGTATATAATAGCACGGCTGATGTCGCAAATGAACGCCGTTCAAACGTTCAACCCCCGGTCCTGAGCCCTTCGGCTTCGCTCAGGACTGGCTCAGCCGTAAGGATGCCAAACTTGACCGATTGAGCTCCAATACTGTTCAGATAAGCGCGATGGAAGACCTTGAAGGTCTTGA
>JAKSDJ010000291.1 GCA_022360155.1 Chloroflexales bacterium
TGGAAACGACCCGCTATACTGTGGAGCGTGTCATTGAAGCTGAGCAGACGGATGGGCAAATTCCTGTGATTGGCGATTTCTTGCGTGGTGATCGCCTCTTACTGGTCGCACACGGAGAGGTTGTTGCAGGTATTGATCTGAGCAAGCTGGATGCGAACAACGTGACCCTCTCAGCCGACGGCGCGACGGCAACGATCCAGTTGCCATCGGCAGAGATCTTCGATGCCGGATTAGATAGTGAAAAAACGCGCGTGTATGACCGGCAGCGCGGCTGGTTTGCGCCCGAGAATAAAGACTTGGAAAGCGTGGCGCGCCAAGAGGCTGAGGCCGAAATTCTCCGTGCAGCGTGCGAAGGCGGCATTATGGAGCGAGCCAGCGAAGATGGACGTCGCGCGCTTGAACAACTCCTGAGCTTGCTCGATTTCGAGCGAGTTGAGGTGATCGCTGGCCCGGCGGGGTCGTGCTCGCTGCCGTTGGAGGAGACTACTCCGTAGTGAAACCCGCCGCCAACCGCCATCTCTGAGCAACCATAGCAACTAACCGATTGCCAAGCGGCTATTTCTCTGTATCCACGTGTCATATCACATGGACTTTGCACTCCCCCTGAGCCAATCGGTGTGGCATCGAGCGCCGGGGTAGATCTATACGGCGGGGGCAAGTCGTATTACTACCTTCAAATTCTAACTTTATCCATACAATTACAATATGTTTTTTTAGTCTAGTCATACGTTTATTTCAAACAGGAAGGAGTATGCTGGCTAGGCGAATCAAGCGTTAGAATGAACTCGGCATATCCTGCATTGTGACAATATACTAATATGCTATGCGGTTTATGGCTTCACGCTTATTCTTTTTCGGTGACATACAGCGATGGTGTTGCTCTATATCATCCGAAAAGTTCTTTGGAAGGCATGTCATCTTTGCAATTCATGTTCCACGAAGCAAATAACTGCGTTCGCATTATTAGCGCATCGTTTTTAGGATAGCATCGATGCTATAGCTCGACTCTTCTTCCATCTCGATCGGCAATATGCCAAAGGCTGCAAGTTCAGAAGTGATGTCTATGTCTTCGTATCACCATCTCTTACTTGGCAGTTTAAGACCTAGTACCAATGATTTTCTGATCCCCATCCTCAGCGAACGAAACTATGTTGTCAGTTTTGCCGAAGGCCACGAGGCGCTTTTGCAGGCGGTGCATGGGACGCTTGATCTGCTGTTGCTCGATCTGCACTCCAGCGATGAACTGGACTTCCTGAGTGAGATTCGCGCCTTATTGGTCCAACCTATCATCGCGATTGGTCCGCTGCGTAACGATCGTCTCCTTATTGCCGTGCTCGAAAGAGGGGCTGATGACTTTGTTCCCCGACCGTTTCATACGAACGAGCTTTTAGCCCGAGTTCGCGCACATCTCCGGCGCCAGAACAGCAACTGGTCACGGAGTTTCCAGGTTGGTCAGTTGCATTTGGAAGCGCAGTCTCGGGAGGCCGTCTTTCGTGCTCAGCCGCTCGATTTGTCGCCGAATGAGTATAATTTATTGGCAGTGCTGGCTGCGCAGCCTGGGCAAAGTTGCAGTGCAAGCTATTTGCTGAACCAGATTTGGGGACCGCGCTTTAGCCAGGATTTCGCCTTACTCCAACTTACCATCCATAACTTGCGCCAGCAACTTGGCGACGATCCTGCCGTACCAAAACTTGTCTGCGGCGATCTGAAGCAGGGCTACTGGCTCGAAAGCAAAGAGTTGGGAAATGGCCGGTAAGTTTCTCGCTGTCCTTATGGACGCCGATTGAGCTGTTTCTCTGGGTTCGGCTGTACGACATCGCCGCGAAGATTGCTTGTTCAGCGACGCTGTACGTTGGTGACAACATTCATTAGATAAGCGACGCGAACGGTATCGCCCGGCTGCGGATCGGTATAGATCGCCTCCTTGCCGACCCGCGCCTGGCGTGTTTGATTGTCGTCGGTGTGGGTGTAGACGATATCGTAGTAGTGGGTTCCATGGATGTCGACCATCTGAACCTGGGCCAACGTGGCCTCTTTGGCGCCGGACATAATCATGATCATTCCTTTTGAATAAAGCTTCGTGATTCAGCATGGAACTGTATTGATAGTTGGGCGTGCATTAGGTCTGTATTGTAGAAGTAGAAGTGTGGTTGCTGTATATCAAAGCCGACAGATTGCAGATTCTAGGAGCTTTGATGCGCTACGCCATCTCTTCTTACACAACGTGGCGGCGCGTTGTGCGAAGGTTTTTGGCCGTGCTACATTCGCTCGAGCGAAGGGCGCCTGGTACAAGTGATTGCGTTGCTCACACAGGCGCCCAAGCAAGCTTTCACCAAACCCTTCGTCATTCCTCCGGGCCGGCGATAGCCAATACGTAGTTTTCGGTCGAGAGATAAGTTCGCGCTACCTCAGTCACCTGCTCGCGGGTAATTGCATTGATAATGGCGGGATAGCGAGTAATGTAGTCGAGCCCCAGATCGTAACGCTCGATAGCGAGTAGTGTGCTGGCAATGCCATCATTGGTTTCCAAGCCAAGCACCAAGCTGCCTGTAAGAAATGACTGAGCATCAGAGAGTTCTTCTGCTGTCGGACCGTCTTGCTTGAACTGCTCGACTTCATGCAGGATCGCCGCTATAGCCCGCTCGACGTTCGCCGGGTTGACCCCCGCGATGGCCGCCCACGGCCCAGCGCCAAGATCCGCCTCAAGGCCGCTGTAGACATAGTATGCCATACCCTGGTTCTCGCGTACATTCTCGCCCAAGCGCCCGCCAATACCTAGCCGCCCCAGGATCAAGTTGCCGACCATCGCTGTATAATAGTCGGGATTGTCGCGTTTGAGGCCATGGACGCACCAGATCAGATCGGACTGGATTTTGCCGGCCATCGTAATGTCGCGGCGCTGCACGCCGTGGATTGGTTGGTTATCGGGCAGAGTCAGCACTGGCGGTTCGCGCGCCGGCTCCCAACTGCCGAAGACGCGCTCCAACTCGGCGATGACTGCAGCCGGGTCGACATCGCCAACGATCGCAATCGTCGACACTGAGGGATGGTAGTGCTGGTGAAAATCAGCCAGATCATCACGAGTGATACTCTGAACGGTTTCAACTGTGCCGCTGGAGAGACGGCTGTAGGGATGTTCGGACGAGTACAGCATTGTTCGGGCGGCGCGGCTGGCCTGGGTCCGGGTCTCCTGCTCGTTTTCCCGCAGACTCATCAAGAACTGCCCGCGCAGTTTCTCTATTTCCTGAACGGGGAAGCTTGGCTGGATAAACATGTCGGCCAAGATTTCCAGGATGAGCGGGAGGTCTTCGGCCAACGCCTTACCGCCGAAGCCGCTACTGTGCAATCCTCCGCCGGCATTGACGCTACAGCCGCGTTCTTCGGTCTCGGCGACAATCTGTTGGAAGGTGCGACGCGATGCGCCCCGGATCAGCGCCGCGCCGGTGAATACCGCCAACCCTGATTGGGCAGCAGGCTCGTGGACCGCGCCAACGCGCACTTCGCCCCGCACGCTTACGGTGGGGCTGCTGGGGTTGCGCAGGATCAACGCTACTATGCCATTTGGCAACACGTGGCGAGTGGCGGCGGCAATCGTGTTTGCTGCGCCGGAGGGCGGGGTCATATGAAGGGGTGTCATGAATAGCTCCTCACTGCTCTTCAGAAGGGATGAAATGCCCCACGGTGCAGCGCCGCTTGGTCAGGTAGGTCTGCGCAACACGCTGAACATCCTCGGGTTGTACAGCCGTGAGCTCGTTGAGGAGTGTATCGACGCGGCGATAACTATCGAGGACTTCCCACATGCCGAGCTGTAGGGCCTGATTGGTCACGCTCTCGCTGCTATAAGCGACCTGGGCGCGCAGTTGTTTACTGACTTTCGCTAATTCTTCGGCGCTAATGCCATTCTGTTGTATCTTCTCGATCTCACGAATCAATGCCTCTTCAATCTCAGCAGTGCTGTGACTGTCGCGCACGGTGGCTTGCAACTCGAAGAGGAACGGATCGTACGTGGGCATGTAGCTGCTGCCCGCGCTGCTCGCTAGTTCAGTCTCAACCAGAGCCTTGTAGATTCGAGCGCTACGATTGGTCTGCGCGCCGCTGCCAAAAAACGAGAGCGCCTTTGCGCCGCTGAGCACTGCGTCGAGCACGGCCAGCGGCGCAAAGTCAGCGCTGCGACAATCGGGAACCAGATAGCCGATCTGCACATACTCGGCGGGACCAGGGCGCTGAACTGTAACCCGACGCTCGCCCTGCGGTTCAGGTTCGACGGCGCGAAACTGCGGCAATGTAGGACCGACTGGCAGGCTCGCGAAGTAGTGATTGACTTTTTCCATCATCGCGTTGGTCTCGAAATCGCCAACCAGCGCCAGGACAGCATTGTTGGGCATATAGTAGGTCTGGTAGTGGTTGTAGAGCTCATCGCGAGTCATAGCTAAGAGATCGTGTTTGTAGCCGATAATCGGATGGCGATAGGGATGAGCGTTGAAAGCAGCCGCTTTGACCGCTTCATCGAGCCACGTCTCGGGGTAGTTCGCATAGCCTTCAAGCTCAGAGATGATCACCGTGCGCTCGCTATCGACTTCTTCAGAATCGAAAAGCGCGTTGATCATACGGTCGGACTCGATCTGCAAGCCGATTTCGATCCGATCGGCGGGCAAGGTCTCGTAGTAGGCCGTATAGTCAACCCCCGTGAAGGCGTTGAAGGCTCCCCCGTTGCGCGGCACCAGCTTGTCGAGGCTGCCCTTGGGCAGATCCGGCGTGCCCTTGAACAACATATGTTCAACCCAGTGACTAATTCCGGTGAGGCCGCTAGCTTCATTGCGCGCGCCGACGCGATACCAGATCCAGCATGTGGCGACTGGAGCGCTATGTACTTCTTTGGTCAGCACGAATAGCCCATTGGGGAGGGTATGCGCTTGAACAGTCGTCGCGGTCATAGAGGCTCCTTTGACTATGGAGTTAGGTGAACAGTTTACACAAGTTACTGGGCTCATGATACCACGAGTAGCAGCGCGATGCGGATATAAAGTCTGGCAGTTGAGATGGAGATAAAAGATGATTGGGTGAAGGTCTTACGGCATGAGACCAACACGTTACCCGGCGGCGTTGCGTTGGGGCGCCCAACGTGCGATCCAGCGACCCAGGACGAGGTTGTCGATCGCAACAAGAGCTGCTGCATTGACCATGCAGAAAAAGAAGGGCAAACTGAACA
>JAKSDJ010000373.1 GCA_022360155.1 Chloroflexales bacterium
CATATACCTCCCCAAGCTCTGATTTTATGCCTCGGATTGTCATTCAGGACGGGCGATGGCATATCCTACTACACTTTCAGTCGAGTCACGCAACAGTTTTTCACCCCAACCTTTGGAGCGGGCCATGTATATACATGTTGGGCATTGCGAGCGGGGTATTATCATTACAAGGAACAGGTAATGAACGAGGATATGAATGAGCGCCAGGCTATCGAACACTTGTCGCAGGGCGACGTGTGCGGCCTCGAGACCCTGGTCCGCGCCTATCAACAGCGAGCGCTGCGTACCGCATACTTGATCACTCTAGATCGATTACTCGCCGAAGATATCGTGCAAACTGCCTTTCTTCAAGCCTACGAGCAGATTCACACCTTCGATACACGGCGTGCCTCCGAGCCATGGTTCTTGCAGATCGTCATCAACGCCTCGTTGCAAGCGGCGACACGGCGCAACCGCGATCTGCGGCTCGACTCCGCTGCGGACGCCCATGCACCAGCCCGCGTCGACATGCTGTCGCCCAGGAACCATCGCTCGAAGAACTGGCCGAGCAAGATGAAATCGGTCAACTGATCTGGGACGCGCTTCAGAAACTGTCCCCGGCACAGCGCACCGCCGTTGTACAGCGCTACTATCTCGGCATGACCAAAGCTGAGATGGCAGACGCCGCCAACTGCGCGAAAGGCACTATCAAGTGGCGACTGTATCAGGCGCGCGAACGATTGCGCATCTTGCTTCGCTCCACATTCGGGTCATGAACAGGTTCAATGATCGAACAGATCTTCCGGTGTCAATAAGAAGGAACTACGCTATGTCTACGATAAGGAGGAAAAATACTATGTCTAAGCTTTCGAAGCGCCTGGACGACATCGCAACCCAAGCCATGCCCGCCGATCTCGATCTCTGGCCTGCGATTCAGGAGCGGGTGCAAACACGTCGCTCGCACAAAACCGGGCAAGGCGCGCGCGCCTTTGCATTCGCACGGAGGCGCTAGCAAGTTGCCGGCCTTGGCGCGTTGGTGTGTGTTTTTGTCATGATTGTTACGCTCACTTCGGTTCCAACGGCGCGGGCCTGGATGGACATTTCAATCCAGACCCTGCTGGAAGCGCTGAACATCGACCGCGCAGTCCATGAATTGCCTGTACCCACATTGCCTGTCGCCGAACCGCTCAGTACCAGTCCGCTGAAACTGCGGCAGCGAACCATGACTGGGAGTGCTTATGGTCATCGACGGATAGCGCGTATAACTGTGAGGGAGAAATAACACGGGAGGCTGCCACGGCCCAGGTTGGGTTCGTAATTAAGGTTCCGGGTTATCTGCCGGCTGGATATCACCTGGTACCGCATTTCGATGTCACGTCCGATAAGCGCGGGGTCAGTTGGCGGGCGAGTAGCCCTACCAAAGGATTGTGCCAGGATGGTGACCTACGCCTGTATCAGGAGCAGATAGTTCGGACCGGTCAAAACTCCGCGCTTAGCATCGGCGATGCACCAGCACAGGCAGTTACTGTCGCCGGTCAGCCGGCGGCGCTCATCGAACAGACTCAAGAAAGCATGTGTACAGAGCGTGATAAGGATGGCACGCTGGTCCAAACCGTTATAGTCACCCGCAATGTTTTGGTATGGGAACAGGATGACATTCGTTACACGCTGACCAGCGGGTCGCAACTCCCCAGCAACGAACTCCGCAAGACCGCAGAGGGATTGCGCGATTAATTGTCAGCAGCCGGGTAAGCAAGAGCAAGCAGGGCAGAGATCGCTGTCTTGCTTGTTTGCTTGTTAGCCCATGCGGGTCGCACACCGCCACATGACAAGCGCGACTTCGGCGAGAGGGACAGCCGATACACGCCGATGATGGTCGTTCTATGGCGCTATCCAGACGGTTGAGCCGCATCCTGATGCAGCACAATGGCTATCGGTTATCGACTATCAACTATTTTTATGTTAGGCGCTTCACGTCTTTCAACACTCACTCCATACCACATCCTCTCATCCAGTTCTCACACCATCTTAAAGCTGCTCTCAGCCTGATTTGGAATAATCTAAACAAGAAAACATGGTTGTGCCGTGTTACACTTAAAAAAACGATTATTGTTTTTCCATCACGATTTGGTCATAAGGAGTATATGAATGGAACGCAAAACAAGCATCGGCTTAGTTGTTCTGGTTCTCCTCGCCATGGTTGTTGGCGTTGTCGGCGGCGCCTTCGCCGGTGGCGCGGCGGGATACTACTTCGCCCAGAGCCATATTGCGGCAAATCCTAACGCACAGCAGGTTGTCGCCCGGCCAGCCAGCAACCCGCTCTCAGAGCAACAACTCCAGAGTCCTCCGCTAAACATTGAAAACGCATCTGACGCGATGGTTGCCGCCGCCAATCAGGTTGCACCCGCCGTGGTAACGGTTATGAGCCAGAGTGGGCAAGGCAGAGGTAGCGGCAGCGGTGTGATTGTCAGCGCAGACGGATATATCATTACCAACAACCATGTAGTCGCGGGAGCGCGCCAGCTCACAGTCATCTATAATGACAGCACGTCGCACCCCGCGACCCTGGTTGGAGCTGACCCGCTTTCAGACATTGCTGTCATCCAGGTTCAAGATGCCGTGCCGGCGGTAGCGACAATCGGCGACTCCGATGCTCTGCAACCGGGTGAACAAGTCCTGGCGATTGGCAACCCGTTGGGCAATTTCCGCAACACCGTGACAGCCGGCGTTGTCAGCGCTCTCAACCGCTCGATCGAGACGATGGAGGGATTGATCCAAACCGACGCTGCGATCAACAGCGGCAATAGCGGCGGTCCGCTGATCAACCTGCGCGGCGAAGTGATCGGGATCAACACTCTGGTGGTGCGCAATGACTTTGGCAGCAGCCCATTTGGCGGCCCAGCGCCGGTTGAGGGGCTTGGGTTTGCTGTGCCGAGCAGCATCTTCAAGGTTGTTAGCGAGCAACTGATTGAAACTGGCGAGGTCCAGTATGCGTACCTGGGTATTTTCAGCATGCAATTAGACGGCTCTAGAGCAGCCACATACAATCTGCCCGTCCAAAATGGCGCCTGGCTTGAGAATCTTCGTGATCCACGCCAGCCCGCAGTTCTACCCGGTACACCAGCCGCCGAGGCAGGGTTGCAAGATGGCGACATCATTACCGCAATAGACGGCATCGCGTTGACTGCTGACAACTCGCTACGTCAGGTGCTGTTCCAGTACAAGCCGGGCGATACCGTCTCCCTCACCGTTCTGCGCAACGGTCGGGAGCTGCAATTGCCGGTGACACTGACTAACCGTCCACCCCAATAATAATACACACAATACGGATTAAGAAACCCAAGGGCGGCCATCGTTATGGCCGCCCTTGGGTTTTTTTGCATTGTCACATCTCCTAAGATCCCTCCATTCTCCACACTGTGCTTGCTGCGGTGTTGCCCCTGCCACGATACGCACCTTGCGACACGAAACCAGCCGCTCATCTGCAATGGAACGCTGATGCCGCCGATGAAGCTGATCGGCGCAGATAGAACATGCTAACGTTTCAACCCCAGTCCTGAGCCCTTCGGCTGCGCTCAGGACTGGCGCAGCCGAAGGATGTCAACGTCCCAACGCCCCTTCGCGCTCTCATCTTTCTATCAGCTTTTTTTCAGAATTATGGTATAATGCGCCGCACTTCCACGCCGTGGCATAGTAGACAAGTTCGTAGCACAGGAGGGACTCGATTGAAACCCGCGTATACCGCTTCGCGTACAGACCACACAGCATGGACGCTAGGCATTATCGTTGGTCTTCTAACCATCTTCCCCAGCTTCGCCGCCCCATCTCAGCCGACAGCATCTTCCACCGCTCTCTATGCGCAGCACCACAAAGGGGTGGTGATCGCTGCGGATGGAACGATACACCTCCATCCTCATGCGTCGACGCCGCCTGCATCTGAAGCGCACTATCGCCGCTATGGGTTTCTCTTGTCTCCTAGCCAGACCTTCGCTAAGCCGACCACGCGGGTCGCGCTCGACTACACCGCCAAGATACCCAACGGCGCCGCTGTACGCATCGATCTACGCGGGAGCGCCGACGGCCAGCGCTGGAGTCCCTGGGAGACCGATCTGGCAAGCGGCGCGCCGATCGATTTTCCCCGATCCATCCGTATGGTGCAGTACCGGATCACACTGTTCGGCAGCGAATCGGCCAGTCCGGTCTTACACAGCGTCAACGTGACGCCAATGCCTAGCCCGGCGCAATATCATGCAATGGCTGACGAGGTTGCACCGACTTTCCGGGTACGGGGCACCCGAATGGGCATGGTCGGCGGGCGCACAGCCAATGGGTACATCATTCAGCCCCGCGCCCATTTCGTTTCGCTGCCATCGTGGCGGTCGCTTTCGAGCCCTGGCGGTCGCGAATATCAGGTGCGCATCACCTATCAGGGGCGTAGCGCCATCGCTCCGGTTTGGGATGTAGGACCATGGAACACGCGCGACGACTACTGGTCGGTTGACCGCGAACGCTACAGGGAATTGGCGCGTGGCTGGCCCCAAGACCACGCCGCCTATTACGATAAACACAATGGCGGCCATGCCGAGAAGGGCTATGTGCGCTTTCCCACCGCGATCGATGTAGGCGACGGCGTCTGGTGGGACGCGCTCGGAATTGGTGGCGATCAGGCTGAGGTCGAGGTCACGTTTCTCTGGTTAGGTCGTGATCCTCTAGCTGCGCCGATTAATCCCGACCCCAATGCAAGCGAGTTCGTGGTCGACGAACTGGGGGCAAGGTACTATGCCAACCAGGCGATCTGGTATTCAAGTCCGGTTGGCTGCGGCGAGGGTCGCCATGCCTATTGGACAGTATCAACCATAGATCCAGAGCAGAGCGAGAATAAAGCTTTCTGGCAACCCGTGCTCCCCGTTGAACGCCTCTATGACGTGTATGTTCACGTTCCAATATGCCCCTCCAAGTATCCTGCTACCGAGCAGGCTCGCTATTTGGTGCAGCATCGCGATGGCGCGCAGGAAATCGTTATCGACCAATCGCAACAGACCCACTGGGTTCACCTGGGACGTTTCCCCTTTGCTGCGAACGACAGCGGCTTTATCCACCTCACCGATATTGCTGGCGACTCCAAACACACTGTCTGGTTCGACCAGGCCAAATGGGCGCCCGTACCCTGATCATGATCAGCAGGGGCGCGGAGGAAACTAAGCAGCGACTTGATTCTTGGATGATCATCCAGCAAAATGTTTCACGTGAAACATTTTGCTGGATGATCATCCGACATACCCCAAGCATGACGTATGTTGCAGTAGAATCGCAATCACCAAGCGCGCCTGATTAACCTATAAGAAAAAACGCGGCAACAAAACACGCCTGGCGTCGCTTTGTAGAGTAACAACCAGGCGCGTTCTGAGTCTATCGCGTGGACAAGAGCCTACCGAATCCCTTTATCCTACCTCTTGAGACTTTCAGCATACTCCTTGCGGAACTTCTTCATCTTCGGCGCGATCACGACGCGACAGTACGGCTGACCTTCGTTATGTTTGAAATATTCCTGATGATAGTCTTCCGCACGGTAGAACACGTCGAGGGGTGTCACTTCGGTCACGATCGGTACATTCCACACCTTCGCCACGTTGAGCTCCGCAATAAGCTGTTCGGCAGTCGCCTTCTGTTCAGAGCTATGGTAGAAGATAACCGATCGATACTGTGTCCCCACATCTGCACCCTGGCGATTCAGCGTCGTTGGGTCGTGAATGCTGAAGAATACTTCCAGAATCTCGCGAAACGAAACAACTCCTGGATCGAATGTCACCTGGACCACTTCCGCATGCCCGGTCGAACCACTACAGACCTGGCGATACGATGGGTTCGTCACCGAGCCGCCCGAGTAGCCCGACTCGACCATACTCACCCCGTTCAACTCATCATAGACCGCTTCGAGGCACCAGAAACAACCGCCGCCCAGGGTGGCGACCTCTGTGCCAGAACTCTGTCGCTCTCTATCATTGCTTGTCATACATCTACTCCATCGAACATAGAATCTCGTATAGTGCTGTTCTGTCTCATTATAGACACGTTAGCTCGTTCACACACTGGCATGTTGGTACAGTTATCGCCGACTGATAACTAATTGCTAACAGCTGGCGCTACAACTCACCACTGCTCGCCATCATTGCCAGTAACAGCAGCGCTTGCATCCCACGTCCCAGGTTTGCCGGTTTGATATATTCGTCGTTGCGATGCGCATTACCGCCGTCGGTCAATCCAATACAAACGGACGGAATCCCATAGCTTAGGGGAATATTGGCATCTGTGCTACCCTGTTGGTACGTGACGTGACCACCAACCACATTATAGGCTGCAACCGCCATTTGGACCAGCGGATGCATGCGGGCAATCGCTCCCGTCGGGCGGTCGCCAACGATGGCGATCGCCACCTTGACCGCTGCGTGTTCCTGCACAGCCGCAGCAATAATCGCATCCACCTGGGCGACGAGATCACGCAACGTCTCTGGTTCAACCGAGCGCATATCTAGCAGTAAGCTGGCATGCTGCGCGATTGTATTCACCGATGTGCCGCCGTTGATCACCCCAATATTGAAGGTTGTACGCGGAGTTGTCGGCGGTACAATCTCAGTCAAGCGTGCGGCCAAGCGAACGAGCGCGTGAATAGCGCTCGGGTTGCCGAAATCGCCCCAAGAATGACCGCCTGGCGCTTCAACATCGATTCGATAGCGACGCACACCGATAGCTTGATGGTGCAGCGATCCAAAATCGCATCCTTCGAGGACAATGGCCGCCCCCAGGTGCGATCCCAGCTTATCGGTCACCGCTCGCATACCGCACAGGTCGCCCAACCCTTCTTCGCCTACATTGCTTACAAACCATATATCGCGCTGATGGGGAAGATCGTGCCGAGTACAGGCCTCGGCTAAGTGCAGCAGCGCCGCTATCCCCAGGCTATTGTCGCCCAATCCCGGCCCATAGATCTTCAGCCCTTCACGACGAATACTGAGATCGGCGTCAACCGGGAAAACTGTATCCAGGTGAGCTGAAACCAGTAGAGCCGGGCCTGAGCTTCGCCCTGGTCGCCGTCCATAGACATTACCCAGAGCGTCGCGTTCCACATCCTGTAGTCCAAGCGCGCGCATACGCTCATAGACTGCAATACTGCGTTCGCTTTCAGAAAAGGTTGGCGCTGGAATTTGTTGAATTGCAATTGCCGTCTTCAGCACCGGCTCATAATGACCCAACTGTTGAAACGCCGCCTGGACTAACGGATCAGCTTGCCAAAATTCAATATCCATGGATGGCTCGACTCCTTGCTGTGTGAGGGGCCTGTTAATGATGGTATCAAGCCTGCTTGCAATCTCGTACACCGAAATGGTATTGTGGTATTCCAACACACTTGATTGTGACAGGCCCAAGACCGTATCAAGCCGCCGACACAAATGCTCTTTCAAGCGACCACATTGAAGTTCAAACCTGTTGTGATCGCATTAGCACACAGTGTCATCTCTTTGCCACACATCCCCCATCACTCATTGCCCAAATTCTCGATTTTTTACGTTCGTTGTGATTATGCGGCAGATACAGAGGGCTGTCAATTTGCTGCACACGCCAAAGTATGGCATACTGAGGCAATATACACTCTTTCATATAAAAATGCGCGTACAAGATAGGATACCAGTTGCGCGAATAAGTAAGGTTGGCGACCATTCGCTCCACCGCTTGTTCGCGTGAGGAGATTTGCATGTCATCGCTGCCGACAACCTCCGTTGCGGCTATTGCCGACTACACAGAACAAACCGTCACATTAGCTGGCTGGATCTACAACAAGACAGAGAAGGGAAAGCTGATTTTTATTATTCTCCGCGATGGAACGGGCATCATCCAGTGCGTAGTTTTCAAGAAAAATGTCAGCGCGGAAGCCTTCGCCGCTGCCCAGAGCCTCACCCAAGAGTCCGCGTGCCGCGTCACCGGCAGCGTGCGTGCCGACAGCCGCGCACCGGGCGGCTACGAGCTTGATGTACAAGATCTGGAAATTGTTGACACCTCGCCAGATTATCCCATCGCCCCCAAGGAGCACGGCGTCGAGTTTCTTATGGAGCATCGCCACTTGTGGGTGCGCTCGGCGCGGCAGCATGCCCTGCTCCGCATCCGGGCCGAAGTTATTGCCGCTGCTCAAGAGTGGCTCAATGACCAAGACTTCGTGCGCTTCGATACGCCCCTGCTGACCGCAACCGCTGCTGAAGGCACAAGTAATCTGTTTGCCACCGAATACTTTGACCTGGGAACGGCATATCTCGCTCAGACGGGGCAACTCTATGTCGAAGCCGGGATGATGAGTTTTGGCAAAGTCTATTGCTTTGGCCCAACATTCCGCGCCGAAAAGAGCAAGACCCGCCGCCACCTGACCGAGTTTTGGATGATCGAACCAGAGGTTGCTTTTGCCAATCACGATGATAATTTGGCGCTTCAGGAAAACTTTGTGAGCGCTATTGTCCAACGGGTGCTCGAACGACGCGCCGCCGATCTGCAAACATTGGAGCGCGACACAACAACGCTGGAACGAGTCGTGCCGCCCTTCCCACGGATCACCTATGACGAAGCGCTTGACCTGATTCGCAAGCATCACCGCGAGGTCGAGGGATGTACACCCCTGTCCTGGAGCGAAGATTTTGGAGCGCCCCACGAAACCCTGATCGCACAACACTTCGACAAGCCAGTTTTTGTCGAGCGCTTCCCCAGTGCAATCAAGGCCTTTTACATGGAACCGGACCCACAGCGCCCAGAAGTCGCCCTCTGCGCCGATCTCCTTGCACCCGAAGGCTACGGCGAAATCATCGGCGGCTCGCAGCGCATCCACGATAAAGACCTGCTCGAACGACGTATCCAAGAACATGGCTTGAATGTCGCCGACTACCAGTGGTATCTCGACCTGCGCCGCTACGGCAGCGTTCCGCACAGCGGCTTCGGTATGGGTATCGAGCGCGCTGTCGCCTGGATCGCTGGCACTCGCCATATCCGTGAGACAATACCCTTCCCGCGCATGCTCTATCGTATCTACCCCTAGCCTATACGCCATGAAAACAGAAAACGTGCAGGAGGATCATTGGTGGGCATCCTGCACGTTTTCTGCTTACGTTCTCTCTAGCCAATCCGGCTAAACACGTGCGTTCTGATTCTCGTCTCTATAACATCAGGCCCAGTCACGTCATGCATACCGCGTAACGTCATGCTTGCCGCAGAGAAGGCGCCTTACCGCCCTACCGCCCGACGCATATTAGAGACAGCGCTTCGCGCCGTTTGCACATACGTCGAATAGACCGAGACCCGCCCCAAGACTAATGGTACGGCAACCACCATAAGCAAGACTGCTGGAATCCAGAACAGGGCGCCAGCAAGCTGCGACAACCAGGCGAAGAACAACGCTCCGCCAATCAAGCTGTTCAGCAGCGCGGTGCTTCCGCGCTGGGCATAAGACATGCCAATCAACTCGCGCAGATTCGCTAAAAGTAAGAGGACGCCAGCAACCAGTCCAAAGTGCATCACCAAGCCGGTATTTAAGAACCGCATAACAAAATAGATTGCCAGCAGTATCACGACGCCGATAGCCACATACATATACATCGGCTTGATCCGAAAACCGCCGATGTTCACATAGCGACTACCGTTATACCCGCTACCGCTGTTGTAGCCCCCGTTCCCATTGCCACTTCCATTGCCATCGTACATTTCTTTACCCCTTCCTCACCAACCTTAGGCTGGGCCGTTGCTGATCGGCTGTGCCGGATGTTTACTCATATTATCTCAGTGCTGCTAAGACGTTGGAATTGTACACAGTGTTGCAAGTCAAGACAATGGCACGGTCAAGGCTGCCAGTAAAGCTGCTAAGACGTTGGAATTGTACACAGTGTTGCAAGGGCTTCATGGGCGCACAATCGACCATACATCCATCAGCGCGTCTGTGTAGTTCACAGTCGATTGTGCGCCCTGCTGCTATTACTCGTCGAACACCGCTTTCACCCGAAACATGCCATTCTGCTGATCCGGGGCGTTCGCCAGCGCCTCTTCGCGCGTGAGCGACGGCTCCACAACATCCGAACGGAGAATACTGGAAAGCCCCGTCACTTGTGCTGTTGGCGACACACCTTCGACATCGACCTCTTGGAGAACTGCGATATAGTCGAGAATATCCGACAACTGCTCACGCATCAGCTTCAACTCGTCGGGAGCAAGCTGGAGGCGGGCCAAACGAGCAACGTGTTCTACTTCCGCTTGAGTGAGTGACATAAACGCCTCAATACCTCTCAACTGACCAATCGTAGGTTCGTCCCGCCGCCAAGCATATAGGCCAGTTGGCGAGCTAGCGCCAATAACTCTGCATCGCAGTGGATACGCGAACTCTTTTTGCCAACCCAACGTACACGCAACTCGTCGCGCTTGTGCTCGCGCATCCGGTAGGTGACGTGAAAGTCAGCATTTTCGTATTCATCACATAGAACGTCTTCGCCGTCGTCGCGGTCGAAAAAGACATGAATGAACCCTTCATCGAACGAGCGCAGCAGCGTCTCGACCTGGGTCAAGGCGTGGCTCTGATAGAGTTCGACCCGCGCTTCGACACCTTCAGAAACATAGGGAATGCGGCGCCGCGTTTGTTTGGGTTCTTGCTCCACATCTGGAGCCAGAGCCGGATCAGCCAAAGGGGCAGTGGGCGCCTCCACCTCGGTCTCCTGTGCGGCTACCTGGGTCATGGGCGCCGATGCGCCGTCTGGGGGCGATTGGGGCGGGGCAGCGGGCGCCTCCACCTCGGTCTCCTGTGCGGCTACCTGGGTCATAGGCGCCGATGCGCCGTCTGGGGGCGATTGGGACGATGGGGCAGAATCTTCTGATACAGCTCTTTCGCTCAGAGGATGTGTCATTGTCTGTCTCCTATCGGTACAACTCAAACATCGCAATGATGCGCCGGTCGGCGCTGCATCGCCGATGAATAAGGTGGTTTTTCGAGGAAAATTCCTCGCGCGCTCCTTTGTGACAAGGCTCTTGGCAATTTGCCGTCTAGCGCGATCCAATGAGTCGAAACTGCATTGCGGGGCAGAAGCGCCGATACTGTTCTATTGCCTCATTGATTCAGCGCCTTCCAACGGAAAGGAGTCGATCTGAAGCCTTATCATCGATATCATCCATACCACTATACTTTACACGACTTCTGGGCCTTTGCGCAAACCACGCCGTGGTCCTGGCCCAACCAGCATTCGCTTCGTGAAAACCAAGCGTTGAATTGCAGTGATATGTGATACGACCCCAATTGCAATAACCGACCACTCAAGCAGCGCAAGCTGAGGATAGAAGAACTGGGCGAACAAGCCGATCAGCAGCAGGCCCAACTTCTCTTGGCGCCCAGCAAAGCCGACATTGCACGAAGCCAGCTTTCCAGTCGACTCGGCCCGAGCGCGGACATAGCTCGCCATGACCATGCCAAACAGCGCGAATAAAACCCAGCCATGGGCCACAACACCAGAGAATAGGACGCCGCCAAGAATAAAGAATTCGGCATAACGATCGGCAACATGGTCGAGCACAGTGCCATATTCATTGGCCAGATCACCCGCCCGCGCGGTCGCGCCGTCAAGCATATCGGCCAGACCAACAAGTAAAATGAGGCCGATACCCCACAGAAACTGGCCCCGCGCAATGACATAGCCAGCAACAACACTCAAAGCCAAACTCAGATAGGTGAGCATATCTGGTGACAGGCCAAGCCGAAGACAGAAATGCCCCATCGGCAACGAGAGCCTCTCGTAAAGCTGTCGAAAACGGGCAAGAATTGGCATCATTCCTTTTTATCTCCCCAAATCATTGCGTACCAGCGGTACGCGCCCCCGAAATTTCCAGGGAGCCAGATCAACATACTGAACGTTTCTTCTTACTTCTTTTTCTTTTATCAATTTCGAACCAACTCTTAGGATATCCGTTGACGTAACAATATTTCAGTTCGTCGCATTACTTCTTCTGGGCAAATTGGCGTATCAGGTCCGGTAGCTTCAATCCAAAGGGAAGCCACCGCCGAGCCGGTGCATCCTGCAGCATAGAGATCGTCAGGGTTGCGCAGATAAGCATCGATAAATCCCGCCATATACGTATCCCCGGCGCCGGTTGGGTCGCGGGCGTCTGTTGCATACGCTGGAATAACATACTGGCACGTACCATCGTCTATCACCGAGCCCGCCTCTGCTATGGTGACAACCGCAATTTGACAGCCCAAGGCGCGCAGGCCGCGAACTGACGCCAGTGCATCCTCGCGGGGATGAATGCCTGTTATGACGCAAGCTTCGAGCTCGTTCGCCTTCACCACAGTGCAAAGCGGCGCAATGCGCGCCAGATCAGGATTCGCAACATGTTCAATTCTGTCATTGGCGCCCAAGCGTCGCAACACACCCTGTGGATCGAGGAATAATGGCGCACAGCTCACCTGTTGCAACTGTTCGATCAGAGCCAATGGCGTTTCTTGCAAAATAGGGCCGATAATGATCGCGTCAGCATCAGCGCACAGCGGCGGGATAACCTCGATTGGGCCTGCACAACCAAGCACATCGAGCGTTCGGTTACCGCTTGCGTCATACACAAGCTTGAAACCGCCAGTCTGTTCTGCCAATCCAACGCATGCTTCGATACCATACCGCTGCATGTCGGCCAAAAATCGGTCTTGATAATCATGGCCCACATTGCCCGCCAGCACCGTACGATGCCCCAGGCGTGACAGCGCTAGGCAGCCATTCGTCGAGCAACCCGAGAGAGAACGACCATTGGTTGCGACAAACGGCGTCGTAATATCATCATAAACTGGATTACCAAAAGCAACGACAAGTGCCATATATCACAAGCTAGCTGCTGACCGAGGTTGATCGCGTGAAGCGGAAATAGCAGGTTCTAGGCCAAACCCGTTATACGCCTCGCCTGATAAACGCTCTTTGTGCGGATACATGTCGAGTGAATGGATGGCCATCGATGTACGTGGCTCGATTGGCCGCTTGTTGGTCTGGTGTGGAGGAAATGTCCCCAGATCCGGAACAATGCGTCAGGCAACATCCTCTACACAAATTTGGTATCCAGGAGCCCTGTACGATCCGCCACGCCGTTGTGACGGGAAGGCACATCCTGGATACCAAACATTGCACTTCAAAAGACGACAATCCGATATGCCGTCAGGCTACCGTGATATCTTCGCTGAGATACACATCCTGGATGGCGTTGAGCAACGCGGCCCCATCCTTCATTGGGCGCTGGAAGGCTTTGCGTCCTGAAATGAGACCGGAACCGCCACCCCGCTTGTTGATCACCGCCGTCCGTACCGCCTCGGCCAGGTCACTCTCACCGCTGGAAGCGCCGCCTGAGTTGATCAGGCCGACCCGACCCATGTAGCAGTTCGCAACCTGATAGCGTACCAGATCAATCGGGTGATCACTAGTCAACTCGGTATAGAGCCGCTTGTTGGTCTTGCCGTAGGGGTTCTCCTTAGTGTTTAGCGCATTGTAGCCGCCATTGTTCTCGGGCAGCTTCTGCTTGATGATGTCCGCCTGGATCGTTACGCCCAGATGGTTTGCCTGGCCGGTAAGATCGGCAGAGAGGTGATAATCCACCCCGCCAACTTTGAAGGCGTTATTGCGCAAATAACACCACAAGATTGTCGCCATGCCCAATTCGTGGGCCATTGCAAAAGCCTCAGCGATCTCGACGATCTGCCGTCCCGACTCCGCTGAACCGAAATACACTGTTGCACCAACTGCAACTGCGCCCATCTCGTGAGCTTCTTTCAACGTACCGAACAGGATCTGGTCGTACTTATTGGGGTAAGTCAGGAACTCGTTGTGATTGATTTTGACGACGAAGGGGATCTTGTGCGCATACTTGCGCGCCACCGCCCCTAGAACGCCATAAGTCGACGCAACCGCGTTACAACCGCCCTCGATCGCCAGCTTGACGATGTTTTCGGGGTCGAAATAGGCTGGGTTCGGAGCAAACGACGCACCACCCGAGTGTTCGATGCCTTGATCCACAGGCAAGATCGACATATAGCCAGTGTTTGCCAAGCGGCCCGTCCCATACAGGGTTTGCAGGTTGCGCAGCACGAGAGTTTTCCGATCCGACAAAGTCCAGACCCGATCAATGAAGTCGGGACCAGGAAGCTGCAAATGCTCCTTGCTGATCGTTTGGCACGTATGCTCAAGCAGTGACGTAGCATCATCACCCAGCAACTGCACAATTTGGTCAATCATGTTCAACCTCCCTTCAACTGAATACCGGACTTACTGTCAAAAACGATGCCGCCTGCACCAGGCAGCCCAGAACAACTACCAGGTCTCCCCAGTTCGGTTGCACGTCATTGTCGCCTTTCTCCTTCTGACGACAGCAATTCCTGGCACATTCAGGAATCGCTCGGCGCCTTGGCTACGAGTTCGTACAACCACCAAAGTTGTTCATCATTATAGATCGTGATCGTCATTTTGATTGCAGATTCGTTGCGCGCTAGGTGAACTGGCATGCCTAAGGCTTCCTCGAACTTGGCTTTGAGTGCGCCATCTTCGGACGAAAGACTCTGCCGCCCTTTGGTTCCTTCCCGCCGATTAGACTCGGCGGATTGGCCGAGACGCGACGCGGGTTGTGTTTGCGGGCGCACTGCTGGGCGCTCGTCGATCTGATCCAGCGCCGCACCGAGCACAGCACCGCCGTTCGCAAGTTCACAGAGCTGTGCGGTTTCGCGCACATCCAGACCACGCACCTTGATACTATCGAGCAATTCAGCTTGCTGTGCGACATCTGTGACCGACAACAATGCTTGAGCGTGTGCAATACTAATCGTCCCGGCGAGTAATTCCGCTTGAACCGCAGGTGACAACGATTCGTGGACAAGCAACTCGGTCAAGCGTTCCGTTTCGCGCACCGTCAACTGATTTTGTACGACCAACCCAAGCGCTGCCGCTTGTTGAGCCGGTTGTTCCAATCGCAATAAGGCGCGCCCATGGCCCGCGCTCAGGGTTCCATCCAACAGTCGCTGCCGCGCCTCAAAAACGAGTTTAATGAGCCGCCGCGTATTCGCAACTGCTACCCGGCTTTTCCCGACACGTTGCGCAATTTCCTCGTCCTTCAGGCCAAACTCGTCCTTCAGGGTCTGATAGGCTTGTCCCTCTTCAAGCGGATTGAGATCGGCGCGCTGGATGTTCTCGACAAGCGCTAGTTCGAGCAGTTGTTGCGGCGTTGCATCCTTGATCAGCGCCGGCGCCTGGGTCAGCCCAGCCCGCCGTGCCGCTCGCCAGCGCCGCTCACCCGCAATGAGCTCATACCCGCCCTCTGGATGCTCGGTAACAATCAGCGGTTGGATCAAGCCATGCTCGCGGATCGAAGCAGCCAACTCATCAAGGGCCTGTTCATCGAATTGAGTCCGGGGCTGACTGCGATTCTCGCGAATCGCATCAATGGGAATTTCGCGCACCGCCTGCGTCGTTCCCGTGTTGCTTGGAAACAACGCATCGAAACCGCTGCCTAGACCGCGTCGTCGATTCATATGCATTTTTCTCCGCGCTGGATCATCTCATCGGCGAGAGCTGCATAGGCTTGGGCGCTCCGACCCTGTGGATCGTACTCAGAGATGAGCTGACCATAACTCGGCGCTTCGCTTATACGCACGCTGCGCGGGATGAGCGTTCGGCAAATCAGACGGGGAAAATGACGTTGCACTTCTTCGACCACCTGTTGGGCCAGGTTGGTACGACCATCGTACATCGTCATCACAACGCCAAGGATCTGGAGTTTTTGATTCAAGCTCTCACGCACCCGTTCAAGCGTTCCCTTGAGCTGGGCTAGCCCTTCTAGCGCCAGATATTCGCACTGGAGCGGGATCAAGACACAGCGGGCGGCGCACAGCGCGTTGATCGTTAACAAACCCAGCGAGGGCGGGCAATCAAGAATAATCCACTCATACAAACCGTTCGTCTGGCGCATTGCTTCAGCCAGGCGCCACTCACGCTGCACAGCGTCGATCAGCTCGACAGCAGCCCCAGCCAGATCCTGGTCAGCCGGCGCCAGATCAAGATTGAGCCGCCCGCTTGGCTGAGTCGCCTGAAGCAGCGTCGCCTCACCGATCAACACATCATACGTTGTAACCTGCAACGTGCGCTTATTAAAGCCCAGGCTTGTGGTTGCATTCCCCTGGGGGTCGCAATCGACCAGTAAAACCTTGGCGCCACGCCGCGCCAACTCGCCACTCAAGTTAACAGCGGTGGTAGTCTTTCCGACCCCACCTTTTTGGTTGGCGACAGCGATAATCCGCGTGTTAAATTCACCTGTTGTTGTTTCAGGTTCCACGTTTTTCACCTGTACCAGCAACTACTCGCCAACATACACACGCTGGATTGATCGGCACTTCGAATCGCTTCGGAAAGTATTACCATTACAACTCGTCTAGGACTGTTTCGCACTTTATTGTAGCACGGCGCGTGTCTCACGCCAACTCCATATTTCCTAGCATCAGGCTACGCCCTTATCAATCAGGGATGATGGTGTTACTATCAGTCGATAGTTCGCAGGTGATACGGATAGCCCGCCATTGAGCGCGAAGGTTCTTCCCAAATAATAACAACCCCGCACATGAGATTCCAGGGCGACAAATCTCAGCGAGATTGTGGCAGCGGGCGGGGGAGACACCGGCGGTTTAAGGCAAGAATGTCAGAGGATTCATCGCTTTGCCGTTTACAGTAACCGTAAAGTGTAAGTGGACGCCTGTTGAATAACCGCCGCCGCGCCGGTCATAAGTGCTGCCCATATAGCCAATGAGCTCGCCTGCTGCTATTTCGTCGCCTACATCGACAACGGGATCATCAATCAAGTGACCATAAATCGTACGGACACCGCCGCCGTGGCTCATCTTCACACAGTAGCCGTATCCGCTACACCAACCAGCCTCGGTGACACGGCCAGCACGCGCCGCGACAATAGGCGTCCAGGCGCGATTGGCAATATCCACGCCATTATGAAACCCGCCCCAACGCGGGCCAAAGTATGACGTAATATTGCCCCGTGTCGGCCAGACCCAAATCGGCGGCGGCGGCGGAAAGTCGTTCGTCTCCGGCAAAGCGGCGACCACACCTTCAGGTATCATCAATAGGTCGGTGCGAATCCACCCTGCTGTCCCAGCAACATCGACCTTGAGCCAATCTTCGTGCCAGGCCAAGAGCTGTGCGCGACGACCAGACTCTAGTTGCACAACACGCGCGTACTCTTGCCCAGGGCCTTCGCGCATGTTGGTCTTCATCTCGCGGATAACTCCTGCAACCTGCGCCGCACTCGCTGCCAGGCCTTCCCGACCGCCGCGCAAAGCCACAAGTATATCAGGGAGCGGTTGCACCCCGCCTGGAATAAAAATCTCCTGGCCCGCCGGCAATGCAACGTCCGGCTGCAGCTTGTTTGGTTCGAAGAGCAGGATAGCTTCGGGGGCGACCTGGAATCGCGCAGCAACATCGGCGAGAGTATCGCCGGCGCGGATCGTATACGGCAACCCGGATGTGCGCGGAATACGCAAGCTTTGCCCCACTGCCAGGATATCGCCATTTTGCAAACCGTTCGACCAGATTACCGTTTCGAGGGTCAGGTTGTAACGCGCAGCGATATCACCTAGCGTCTCGCCCTCAGTTAACATGTGAGTATTGTGGAAAACGTCTACAATGGGGAGCGGGGCGCGAACAACCGGCGCCAGTTGTTCTAATTCAATGGGAACGGTACGCTCCTCAGGAGCAAGCTGGAGCGGCAAGACCATCGCCCCTCGTTCCTCGCTCCAGGCAGCTTCCGCCGTTCCCCCGCCGCCAAGAACCAGCACTCGTTCTTGCCATGGCGACACCGCCTGGAGTGACCAGGACTGCGATTGTTCACCGATAAAAATGATACATACCAGGAAACAGACAAGTGCATGGGTTATAGCACGGCTGAAGCTTTGGGGGGTGGAAATATGGCGATAAGCGTTGCGGCAAAAGGTGATGAGAGCGGCAAAAGCAGCCATCAAACGACGAGCCGCTGCCAATGGCATATTAGGTTGACGGGGCGAGGGAACACTATCTTCGCGACCTACCAGGTCAGCCTCACCAAGGAGCTCGCGTAGCGCCAGTCGAGCGGCCTTCCTTCGTAAGCGATATCGCCGTTGCGCATCGGTTAGCCAAAAACAACCGCGCTCATCCTCCTGAGCATTTATCATACGATACCGTGTTGCGTTGACGGACAAGGCTTCGTCCTACAACGAGGCTTGATTTTCAAGGCTACAGAATGCTGACATTCAAGCGTTTACTGAGTCCATATGTACCAAACAAATAAGCGGCGACTTTAGCGCTGCTGTACCTCTATGAACGTAGCGATTATGGAAATCTGCACTTTCCCAATCCGCAATGAGTGTTCTCATTCAACAGCCCCTCAAGAACGCTTCGACTCGAGCATAGAATTGGCGCTTCGACGATCAAAGCAAAACGAGGCCCACATGTTATGATCAAGCATAACCAAGACTGTTTCGCATAGGCAGCAGCGAGGATACAATGAGGCTGGATTTTTGTCAAACCCCCATGTTCAAATCAGCCGCCCAAAGACCACAAGCGTACCGGATGCAACATTAGGGCGATAGCGCCGCCCGCCACGCATGCTCTTTAGTTTGCGGCAGCCGCGGCAACGCTATCGCCCCAACCACTACGAACTGGTGACAAAACCGCGAAGCCCAACCTCTCTTCTCTTCGCTGACAGAAGCGTATAAAGACACTGGGCAATTGTAAGAGCAACTACCTTGACGTATCCTTTCACATCATGATAAGATGATGGCAAGCTAGCAAAGGCAGATTTACTTGTCAGCAGGGAGAGAATCGAATTTCCCTGTCTCTCCCTATGAAAGAAGGCCGACCGATGATACGTGTAACCGTTGACAGTATTCGTGTAAGCCTGTTAACGCAACATCGCGTTGTCGTGCTACGCGAAACCGACAGCCGGCGCTATCTTCCCATCTGGATTGGTCCATTTGAAGCTGATGCGATAGCAATGGCTATTCAAGGGCACGAACCGCAGCGTCCGCTGACTCACGACCTCCTCAAGTCAACAATCACTGAGATGGGCGGCACGGTCAGCCATATTTTTGTTAACGATATTCAAGAGAATACGTTTTTCGCCCGAATCGTTGTCGAGCAAGGCGGGCAGACTATCGAAGTCGATGCTCGCCCCAGCGACGCTATTGCGCTCGCTGTGCGGACGGATGTTCCGATCTATGTCGAAACGCATGTGCTCGATCAGGCGGGCGTTTACTTTGATGAGGACGAGCAAATAGACCAAGGCCCTTCACCGGAAGATATACCCGACGCGGAATCCGAACCAAGCGACGACTCACTCTCCGTTTTTCGGAATTTCATCAATACCCTTGATCTCGATGATCCGGAAAAGGGCAATAGTGAAAAATCATAAAAGCTTCTCTCACAACTCAACAACTACAACCTTCTCAGAGCCGCCGCTTTCGGTGGCTCTGGGTGTCTATAAGGCAATTTCGGCACAAGACGATACAGTTATGCAAGATGATTGCACCACAACTTGATCACTCTCTAGAGTACTCGCCCTCGTCGGTAACGTTGGAGCAGCGACTTTAAGGGAATGATTAACATTCTTGGCGGTTTTTCATCTTGTATACATAAAAATGTGGATAACTGGCATTGGATTGTGGATAACTATTGTGAATTGTGGATAAGTCAGTTTAGAAGACGTGGATTGTTTGTGCAGACCCTGGTCAACGATGACTCTCGCCACAAGTGCTGTGAATAAATGGGGATAAAGATCCACAACCTGTTCTTGTCCGTTTTCTCGCATGCATAGTAGTTTTTCGAGACTTTTCCACACCTTCAACATGACTACTATGGTTACTTTTTATTATTTATTGGTTAATGAGGATACTCTTTCTCTTAGACCTGTTGAAGGAGTTTATAAATGACCCCTCCTCGTAGCTTACGGATTAATCCACCAACCGAATCAATGCTCCCCGCTGCACACCAAGAGTTAATCCGAACTCTGCTTGGCGATTCACTACAGCCAGGCATCTATGGCCTCCTCAGCCATGCTGGCCGAGTCCTTGATATCCAAGCGCAAGAATCAGCACTGTTCATGGCGCTCGATCCGGCGGCGGGTGAGCTAGC
>JAKSDJ010000052.1 GCA_022360155.1 Chloroflexales bacterium
ATACGAACGCCCCAGCGCCGCCCTTTTCCTAACGAATCGCGGATCTCGTTGCCCGTATTGCCAACAACAACGCCAATATCATGAATACCGGCGTCGCGGATCGACTCGATCACGCGGAAGAGTACCGGTTTGTTGGCAACTGGCACCAACTGTTTCGCGCTTGTATAGGTTATTGGGCGTAGGCGCGTGCCTTTGCCTCCACTCAAGACCAGGCCTTTCATCGGCTATTGCTCCTTTGTTGTGCGAGGATGATCAGCATCAACGACGTATACCGAGAGCGCCTGTGTTCCTACTGGACGAGTGAACGACTGGCGTTTCCCAAGTTCGTCGTCGTTTTTGCTGGCCAAGCTCTTGTTCTTTTAACGATGCGCCTTGTCATTTTTCCGTGAGGTGATAGTATGGTCAAATGACTGGCGAACATCCACCGAAGATTGATTGTACACCAAGTCGTGGCGCGGCGACAATGGCTTTAGCAAAACGGAGAGCTGCATCAACATCAACGCTGAACATCAGCTGCGGGCGAGCCGTTGAGCGTCAGCCTTATTGTTCTCAGAACTGAGGCGAATCCGCGCACGGATGACGCATAGAGGCCGATTGCAGGCCTTGATGGAGCTCTATCTAAATGTACAACTCCAACAAAAAGGCCAGAGGCAGGTAACGCCTCTGGCCTTTGGACGAACTGCGTTGTACTGGTTATTTAGCGGTAGGGTCGAATAGCATCATAGTAATGACTCGTCCAGTAACCGCTCCAAATATTAGAAACCTGCACCCCGTAGCTTGGCGTCATCGCGTGAACCATCCGCCCGCCGCCAATATAGATCGACACGTGGGTGATTCCCGGCTGACCAGTGGTATTGACGAAAAACATCAGATCACCTGGTTGCAAGTTGTCCATGCTGCCCACGCGCGCACCATATGCCGTGCTGTACTGCGACGCGGCGCGATGAGGCAAATTGATGCCGAACTGCCTATAGACATATAACGTCAGACCGCTGCAATCAAAGCCGCGGCCAGGGCTGGCGCCGCCGTAGACATAGCGCGAGCCAACGAACTGTACCGCATAACTTGCTACATCACCGCTGGCTGGAATACCGGCGGCCGCGCTGCCGCCGCCACCGCGACCGCCACGAGCGACCGCCACGGGCAAAGCAGGGATATCATCGGTATAAGGCACCCGTCGCTTTGCCATCGGTATAATATTCAAAAGTTCACCGAAGATCCAGGCTTTAGAACCATCTCCAAGCTGAACCTTGAACCAATCCTTATGTCTGGCAAGCAAATCCACCTGCGTTCCTGCGTTCACCGAACCAAGCCGAGTATACGCTGAACCGGGGCCTTTGCGCAGGTTAACGCTATTTTCGTTGATCGCACCAATCAACAATGGGTTAGGATCAGGAATTGTTTCAGTGAGCGGTACCCGATGCATAATACCCTGCCCAATTCCCAAGAATTCGGCCTTGACCCAGCCGTCGATATCACCCGCAGCGACATGCAACCAATCTTGATACTGCTCGACCAGCGCCAATTCCTGGCCAGGATCGAGCTTCAACATACTGACGTAGTTGGTGCCTGGGCCGTCGCGCAAATTAAGACCGCTTTCAAGCACAGTTCCAACCTTTGGCGGCGGCGGCGGCGGAATAGAATCTTGGCGCACTTCGAAGAGCGTATAGAATGATGTCTCGGGAATATCGACCAATTCCCGGGCCACCCAATAGATTACTTGATCTGCACCTTGTTGGATCTGGAGCCATTCGCCATAGCGACCAATGACTTGAATCGGCGTCCCGCCACCCATCCGCACGACATCGTCGTATTCGAGACCGGGTCCATTGCGTAATTTAACCGAATTGCCAACGATCATGGCAGACACCGTTAGCGGCGCCATTGCCTCGCTCAACGATGTTATAGACAAAGGCACAGGCAAGGCGTCGCTCTCAGCGAGAGGCAAGTCGCCTAAAAGCGGCGCCGCGCCATTTTCTTGATTGAGGTTGATTGGCCCCAGACCAATCGGCGCCTCAGGAAATGCAAGTGAAGGTGTAGCGACCTGCATAAGCGGACGTGCAGGCAACTGGCTAAGTGCGATAGATAGTGGCACAATCAAGGCCACGACTATGTGGAGCAGATAACGCGTCGGGAGTTGCCGAACTACACGAGAGGAGGAAACAAGGAGAGGTGAGAGTGATTGAGAGACACTAGCCAGCGACGAGGAAACCCGTCTATAACGCTGGCGTTGGTGGCTTGCCCGTTGTTGGAGTGTTTCAAGATCTCCTTGCACCTTAGAGGAAACAACATTACGCCTAAGCTCAAGCATGGAGCATATACCTCGCTCTTGTCCCGCGGCAAAGCCTGATCGGGAAATGAAACCCGTCCCACATTCTCGGTGTCACGCCAAGATCCAATTTTGAACGAAGAATCGGTTGCGGGAGTGTAGCATAGGTCTGGAGAATGCGCAAGTATCAGGTTGCAATCAGGTAAAACTCATTGAAGAGGATGGACGAATGAGATATAATTTGCAATAATTATCAACAATGCAATCTTCTCATTTCATTTGTGTCGGGAACGATACAATTTGAAATGTCCACGATCCCTAAGCTATTTCCTGTCTGATAATCGATGAATTTATCAGGCGAATGACCCCTTTACCTTGCATAAGAACCCCGTTACATTGGAGTTGATACGGCGGAAACCGTGCTCAAGACAATTCGTATTGTCTCGAGTAGTTTTTATCGGGCTTCTATAAGGTTTTCAAAAGTATAGGCCATATTAATACATATCAGGTTGTTTGTCAATACCTCTTTTTGCTATAATATTAAAAAAGTCGAATCTAAACAAGATTGTAAGGCCTATAGGAGCAATATAAGCGAGTTTAAAATAGTTTTAAAGACAGTATAGTGACGCCTTCAGATGGTAAATGGAAACCGTCTGAAGGCGTCACTATATCTCGAATAGGATTGCTATAGTACCACGCATAATTCAGAGCAACTATTGTAACACATGAGCTGGAAAAATATTTGATCCTTGCATAACCGTTATGGCAGGGCTAGAAATTGACGAGTTAGATCGGCTAGTGCATCTGGCAGTGGTAGTTCTGCATATCTATCGTTGCCTACGCCAAATGTGACCATGCTTTCGTTCAGCGAGTAGCGCTCGATTGTCGCAAGATCAAAGTCGCGCAGCGCCCATCCCAATCCCAAGATTCGCTCGCGTGGCATATCTGTTTGCACATATCCCACTAATGATTCGGTGATTTGGTCTGCTGTGACGACATTTTGCCAATCGCCGCGCTCGTGCAGCCGGTCGGCGATTCCCGCCAAAACAGCTTGCTGGCGGCGAAGTCGTACAAAGTCGCTGTCAGGATGGCGGATGCGGCTATAGGTCAGCGCTGTGATGCCGTCCATGTGTTGCACCCCCGGTAGGAAGTGAACCGTTGTGTAACCATAGTCCATCGTGGGAAAGGCATTGTCGTATAACTCTTTTTCAACGTTTACGTTGATGCCCTCGATTGAGTCAATGAGACCAATAAAACCCTCGAAATCAATCATTGCCACATAGTCTATTGGGATGTTCAGCAAATGGCTGGTCGTTTCACGGGCCAACGCCATACCGCCGCCAGGAGCGCCGTATTGTTCACCCCAGACATAGGCCGCATTGATTCGTGCCGAACCGTATCCTGGTATCTCGACCCATAGGTCGCGTGGAAGCGATAGGAGTGCGATCCGCTGTTGCTCGGGATCGACCCGCACCAATATGATTGCGTCGGTGCGGGGAATGCCAGGCTCGCCGGGGCGCCGATCACTGCCCAGGAGCAGAATCGTTGCAGCCTCACCGGCTGGCGGCGGCGCCGGAGTTGGTGCAGCAAGATTCTGGTTAGGCATCGTGGTTCGTAGCGTAGGCCATGGCGTTGGCGTCATCGCTGTTATCGACGAAGCATTCGCTTGAGTCATCGTTCCGGTAACTGGGCGAAGCGGTTCTTGCCCGTTTTCGCTTGTCTCTTGGATAGGCGGCGCTTCTACAAAGAGCGGTGGGCCAGATCCTGGCGTGCCGGCAGTGGCGCCCGGGGTAGGAATCGTTGTTGGCAAAGCAGGCGCGGGGGTGACAATCATCGCAGCGAGGTTCTGCTCGACGCGCAGCCAGAGCCTGAGGCCCCAACCAGTGAAACCTAACGGTATTCCAACGAGCAGTATCAAACTACATATCCAGAAAAAGCGCCCCGCTTGTGTTGCTAGGGCAGTCCGTGTTTGAGTTGATGCAGTCTGTGGCTGGATTGGCGTGGCTTGTGTTGGGATTGGTGTAATATTGACTGGTTCTGAGTCAAGGAGCAGGTTGGCTAATAGTGACTGGGTCTGTTCACGATAAGCGCGACAATTTGTGCATTCGGCTAGATGAAACCCCAACTTTGTCTGTAATGGTGTTTGTGATCCAGGTGCAATCCCCTGCTCGATCAAGCTACAAGCTTCGGTGCAATTCATATGAAAGTAACTCGGTAATGTTAGGAATTTTCTTACTGTGCCTATTTATTTCATTGTAGCATAGTCTTTTCTGCGCTGTATCTCCTGTGATAGGTGATCTATTATACAATTTTTTAACGTATGGTGCGGGTTAGATTTCGTATACACTTATGTCGCAAAGGCCGCCCAAACCTGCCTGATATCATCCTAATCGCGGTTGGGTTTGCGGTGAAGATATCGATATGCTATACTCGGGCAGTTGACTTTTACGCTTTTCATCCCATCACAGAGCGATCTGACGATACGATATGGAGTAAGTGATGAGCGTTGTAGAAGAACAAAACCAGGATGTCCTGACAGTCAACCCCGCTCCAGAGCGCAATCTCTTTGCGCTTGGTTTTGTCTTTGGGGTCGTCGCAGGTGTAGTGGCAGCCGGTTTACTGGCGCCGCGCAGTGGCGTACAGATGCGCGAGTTGATCCGTGAACGCGGTCTCGAGCTGCGCGACCGGGCCGAAGATGCGGTTATGCGCGCCCAGCAAGTTGCCAACGAAACATTGGCGCAGGTCAAAAAGGATACGCACGAAAAATTGGGCCCAGACCCTTCATCTCCTGAGCCAGCTTGATCGCCAGTTACGAATAATCGTTGGTTTTGGTGCGTTTGTCATGGAGCCTGCAAGCGGTTTCTAACGCAGAGCTGCTATACTACGATTATTAGATACGTTTGACATTACTGATTGCCTCGCTTTTGCTGCGTCTCGTTCTACACTACTGCGTCGCCTGATGACATGCGATAATCGACCGAGGCAGTTGATTGGCGTGTCGAATGTAGGCGCTTGCGCTGCCATAAAACCGTATAAAAGCAGTGCTGATACATCTTTACCCCTGTATTGGCTTGAACGTCGAATAGATGAGACGGTGCTGTTTCATCTTCTGAAAACGAGATTGCATCTCCAACAGAATCTTTACTATAGCTCTTACGATCTTCTCACACTATGCGCCGGATCGAGTGGTATACTTATGACAACAACGGTAATAATATAAACTTTTGTATGGAGCATAGATAGCTATGTTTATGTATTTCTTATTTGTACTTCCAGCAGTGCTGCTTGCGATGTGGGCGCAGTGGCGTGTACAGTCCGCCTACCGAGAATATTCGCAAATGCCTAATGCTCAACGGCTGACCGGCCTTGATGTGGCGCATGTCCTGATGCGTAACGAAGGATTGGAGCATGTGCGCGTCGAACATATCGGCGGCGACCTTACCGATCATTATGATCCGCGCGAGAAGGTCATGCGCTTATCCGAAGGATCATCGCGTGTCCCATCGGTCGCGGCAATGGCGATCGTCGCCCACGAGCTTGGCCACGCGGTGCAAGACCAGCAGGATTACGCCTGGCTGCGGGTCCGCAGTGGTATCGTTGGCTTCGCCAATATTGGTTCGCAGCTTGGGACCATATTAGTCTTTGTCGGTTTGCTTTTGACAATGTTCAATAGGGCTGGTGTTTTGCTGGCTGTTATTGGTGTAGCCCTATTCAGCGTTGCAGTAGCTTTCACGCTTATTACCCTGCCGGTTGAGTTCAACGCCAGTGCGCGGGCTCGCTCAATGCTGATGCGCAATGGTCTAGTGACAACTCAGGAAACTGCGGGCGTAGATAAAGTTTTGAACGCTGCTGCAATGACCTATGTCGCCGCAGCGGCATCGGCTGTTTCGCAACTGCTGTACTTCATATTCCTGTTGGCAGGAAGGAGAAATTAGGCGTGGAGGAAGATTTCAAGCGACGGATTGTTTATGGCATCTTGAGCCTTGTGCTCAGCTCGTTAGCAGCCTGGCTGGCGAGTTATCTCACAAATAAGATCCTGGGTGAACCTGATAAGGAACAAAATCGGATTACGAACTAGTAATTCCTCGAATCTAAGCCGCAGGGCCATCATGTCCCTGCGGCTTTGTCATCGGCGGTAACGGGAGCGTGAGGTAGTGGGCAGCGGCAGTATTGTCATTGGTGTGGCCGGCGGCAGCGCGAGCGGTAAGACAACGGTGTCGCGCGCCATTCTACAACGTGTAGGGGCAGAACGGATCGCGTATATTCAGCACGATCTCTATTACCGCGATCTAAGCCACTTGCCGCTGGAGCAACGCGCTCGCTTCAACTTCGACCACCCCAACGCGCTTGATAATGACTTGCTGGTGACGCACCTGGATATGCTCGCACGCGGCGAAGCCATCGAATTGCCGGACTACGACTTCGCGACATACATCCGCTTGCCCCAGACGCGGCGTCAGGAAGCTAAGCCAATCATTCTCCTGGAAGGGATCTTGATCTTCGCCGAACCGGTATTGCGCCAGCGTATGCAGATCAAGCTATTTGTCGATGCTGATGCTGACCTGCGTTTTATTCGCCGTCTCCAGCGTGATATCAGCGAACGCGAGCGCAGCTTCGAATCGGTCGTTGAGCAGTATCTGCGCACAGTTCGGCCTATGCATCTCGAATTCGTCGAGGCGACAAAGCGTTATGCCGACATCATTATTCCGCGCGGTGGACAGAACGAGATTGCGATTGAGATGGTCGCCGCCCAAATTGAGCGCATGCTCCATCCACGGCCTGAAGTGTCAGACTCAAGCCGCTCCATTGAAGGCGTGCGTGTCCCGAGCATCGAGTACGATATCGACCGCATGGATCAGCCTCCAGGTCTTGATTAAGCATTAGTAAGGCGGTTAAGCTAACGATGAGGCGGGCTGTTCATACGGATGAGTGATGGCCTCGGTGACAACCGCGACGGTTCGTTCCACAAAACTTTGCCCGCATGGCAAACGTGCTGAGCGGCTCAAGTAGTCGCCGTGGCCCATATGCCTCATTGGCCCAACATCAATAACCGTAATCTTTTGCCGGGTGCGGGCGCGATTCCAGGCCGAGTGCGGGAAGATTGGCCATCGTCCAGTATAAAGGAGTGTGCCAATATGTTGGATGTGGTCCTTTGAGCCAGAGAGATGATAGAGGTGATCGACCGATAGGATGCCTGGATCGGAAGAGAGGACGCCGCCAATTGAGACGACCCGTACCGGCGCCCCAAGAAGCTGGGTGAGATATGGTACGCTTCCAACCGCGATCTGGCCGCCGCCGCTCAGCCCAATCAGCGTGATTGGCCTGCGCTCGTCCGTGCGATAGCCGTGGTCGACCAGGCTCTCGATGATCTCCGTGGCGACGCCGAAGCTGTAGATTGTCCCATAGCGCTGGTCGGCTGAAACTGCAACCTGGAGCAGATTGCGCAGGAAGATCAGATTGTTGAGGATGCTTATATCACTGCGGAGCCGCGAGTGTTGGAGCCAGCGCCAGAACCAAGCCAGCATCCGCTGCCCAGTGAGCGGGTTGTTCATCACCGAATATGGGAAGACGTCACAGATAACCATCGATCCTGGCAGGCGCGCAGATAGTTGGCTCAGGAAATATTGTTCTTTTTCGTTCAACGAATCGCCGCTCATCGTACCAATGCCGCTCAGGTAAACGACGTAGTGTTGTGCGGTGTCGATTGTTGCGCTATGCGGCTCGGGCGAAAGTTGCTTGCGCACGGTTTTGGGGCTGGGAGGAGAGCCAAACCAGCCAGCCCACCAACCCAGCGACTCAAGGGGGGCTAGCGCTGCAGCAATAAAAAACAGAACAATGGCAATCCCAATCAGCCAGAGGATATTGATCAACAAATCAGAGATCATCTATTCGTGTTCCTTCGCTGCTTGATACGTTAGCTATTCTATACGAGGATGCAGGAAACAATATGCTGCCAACAACCGAAACCATCGTCGCCCAAACCAAACGACAAGTTGCTGGACTCTTGCCTAGCATCCATCGCGTCTTGAGCCGTCAGTTTCAAGAGGCGCTCTGGGCGGGGCTACCCGACCGGCGCGAAATCGCGCTAACGTTTGATGATGGCCCCCACGAACATGATACGCCGCAATTGTTAGAAGTGCTGGCCCAGCATCAAGTCCAAGCTACATTTTTCAGCGTCGGGGAGAAGGTCGAGACGCACCCGCGTCTTGTGCGCGCAATGGCCGCTGCTGGTCACCAGATTGCAATCCACGGCTATCGTCATCGCCATTTCCCGCTGGAGTCGGAGCAGGCATTACGCGAACAGTTGGCGTATACGCAGTCCCTGATTGCACAGGCCAGCGGCTACGATGCAACGTCGGTTCGCGATGTTCGCCCGCCGTATGGCACCTTTACGCCAGGAACGTTGCGTGCGCTCACGCTGTGGGGGTATCGTCCGGTAATGTGGAGTGTGGTGCCCATTCATTGGCTCCAACCTGCAGAGACGACGGTTGCGCAGGTCATGCAGCAGACCTGTGCCGGATCGCTGATCGTACTGCACGAGTCGTTGTCTGGCCCGCCAGTGGCAGCGTTGGCCGATTCAATTATTGGTGCATTGAAAATGGCGCAGTTTCACTTTATTACAGTGGATCAGATGTGGCGCTTGCTCGAATAGGAAAGTCAAAGCGATGTTTGAGTTCTTCGAAGCGCTTGCCGCGTTTGCGGGGCGCTTGTGGCAGACTATCCTGCTTGCGCTGCAACTCGATCCTGCACTATACCAGACCGTCGAGAACAGTCCCCAATCGACCTATCTTATCTTTGCGGTTGTTATGTTGGCTGGCGCATCCCAATTGCTGGGTCAGAGCGTCGCCTTGTTCGTCAACCGGGTTAGCCCGAGCCGATTCGTTGCCAGCCTAATTCTCAACGGTATCCTCTTTGCGGTCAGCCTGGTGATTTGGGCGATAACCATCTGGCTGATCGGGACTTTTATATTTGCAAGCGAAACATCGCTGGGGAAAGTCATTCGTATCGTTTGTCTGGGCAGCGCGCCGCTTGTCTTTGGCTTTTTGATTCTCATTCCCTACCTCGGAACCTTTATCTCCCGTGTGCTCTCGGTCTGGAGCTTCCTAATCGTGTTGCGCGGCGTGGGATTTTCTTTCCAGATCGGAGTTATTGGTTCGCTAATCTGTGTCGGCCTAGGTTGGCTACTGATCCTTTTCTTAAGCGACACCATTGGCCGGCCTGTGATTTTCTTGCGTGATCGGATTTGGCGACGTATCACCGGTTCGTCGCTAGAAGTGACCGCCCACGATATGCTCGCCGCTATCATCAACGATACTGCCAAAACGTCTCGGCAAGAGCCTGTGCAATCCTCTGACCTGACTGCCCAAGAAGTCAACGGCTCGCCTTCCCAGCGACCCGCTCGCAAACCCTGAACAGATCCACTCTTCATCTTTGTGACCTCGCGGTCGAATTTACAAGCGATCATAAGCAGCAGCGTAGCGCTACTCAATGCCTTGGGGCGTGGGCGGATTATTGCCGGGTTCGCTGTCCCGCCAGGGCTTGGCCATCCGGGTGAAAAACCAAACAAAGCCCCCGATCAACCCTAGCACTAGCAGCCCAGCCAGAATCGGTACGATCACTGCGAGCACACTCAACAACAGCGCAACGATGTCTTCGATGATACTAAGCACCGGTGTCGCTGTTCCAGCGGTCGCTGTTGTCACCACGGGTCTTACGGCTGTGCGCAGCAGATGGGTTAAACCTGCCAGTACAATGCCGCAAATCATCGCCAAGATCGGGTGAACGGCGCCGATCGCACTATTCGCGGCAACGAACAGGATTGCCCCAGCAATCGGGTGAATAATCAGCCCAAGGGCGTGCAACGCATTGTCGACTGTGGGAACTTTGTCGCCAACGAAATCGAGGACGGCAAGCGCCGCAATGATCAACAGAACCAGGGGATGGCTGAGCCAGTCGAAGGGCGGATTGAGATGGATCAGGTTGAAACGCGCTAGTAAACCGACCGTGAACAATGGCAGAAAAGCATTGAGGCCTGTGGCAGTTGCCAGGCCAATAGCAGGTAATAGGCCAAACAGTGCGCCCATGCGATAACTCCTCCAATGCAATTCGGGACTCGATGTCGTATGTTATAGATGAGACGACCGAATGAAGAGAAGTGTTCCAGCTCAAGCTGATGAAAAAATCTTCAATTTCTGCGTACCTGTAGTTTTGCTCCAGATGCACATGCCTTAGCGCAGGGTGAGCCTTGCTCCAGAACGGCAATAAAAGTATATGTCAAAGCAGATTGGAGCAAACGATGAAGTTTTTGTAACACTTTCGTTTAAACCCCGTTAACATGACAAATCGCCGCCCCCAATGTTTCCCAACGTTAAGGAGGTTCTACATGCTTAAACACACTACTGCCGATCTCATATGGGAGTCTGGCCCTGAGGAGCGGAACCTGAAGTTAGTATCGGGGGGCGTGTCGGTACAACGACGCATACTCAATTTGGTGTTACCGCTGAAGGTTAGCGAGTCGGAAGAGATTGTCGGATCTGAAGGACTGTCGGCCAATGCGTGGCTGTGTCCTACTGCTATACATCGTAAGCAGCGTGTGCGTTTGATGCTCCAAGGGCTGCGCCAGCATGCGAACCGCGTCCGCCATGCGCGAACGCGAACCAAACAATAACTGTAATTGTCGAGTTATTCACCGTGGAGTGTGCAGAGGAAGCATGGAGGGTCGCTTATGACTGCTGCGGCCTCCACGGTGAGTAATGTGTATCCAGGATTCTAGGATGGATTCCCCGGTACACGGGCCATGGTTGTCAGAATGCCGGTGATGGCGATGGCAGCGACAACGTGCATGAGTTCGAGTACGATGATCATGGAAGCTGGCGCGCCGGGAATGAAGAAGGGTTGGATGAATGAAAGCGCCAACACAACAACTGCGACAATGTGGAACAGCCGGATCGGCTGACGGGTAAAGGCGTTGAGGAGCGCCAGAACGATGGCAGCAGGAATTGCCGACAGGAAACTCGACATAATAACAGGTGCGATCGTGATGGGCTGATTCATAGGTTGAATGAGAACAGTTGCTGGAATGGCGCCCAAGGCGTTGGCAATGATGTAGAAGATTGCATTGGCGACAGCCGATACCGCACCGGCCAGCAACGCGACCCGCCAGAGCTTTCGGAGAGCGACTTTTTCCGTGCGCGCAATCACCGAATTGGTAGCAGCCATAATGAATACCTCCTCAATCAATAATTAATCAACGGTAGGTTATCTTAAAAAGCTATCTGCAATGCGTCTTGGCTATAATTGGGGTTGACCATCAATATGTGTAAAGCAGTACCACGTTATCGTCTTGCCCGTTTTAGGATTGCGCTCTTTAGCGTGTAGAAAATACGACGACGTGGTAATGTCAATCAAGCGGGACGTAGCACAACAAGCGGGATCTGGCGCGTTGTCTGGCGCTGCATTTCCTCGAAGCGGGGAAACATCACGGTAAAGAGCGACCACAGCCGCGCATGTTCCGTTTCTTGGACAGTCTCGGCGCGCATACGCAGCACTTGTGATCCAACCTGGATTTCGACTGACGGATTGGCCAGCAAATTTTGCGCCCAGGCAGGATTCTTGCTCGTACTGCCAGCCGAACCAGCGACGACGTAGCTGTTGCCATCGGCAACATAGACCAGCGGCCTGGTGCGCCGTTTGCCGGTCTTGCCCCCGGTTGTGGTGAGTAAGAGAACTGGCGTAGCGCCTATGCGACCCCCAACCCTGCCGCCCGTTAATCGGTAGATGACTGTATGCGCAGCGGTGAATGTTTTCATAAACATACGCATCCATGGTGAGAATGGTGAGAATTTGCGTTCCATTGCTGTTGAACGTGGTTGTTCTGCCGCCATTTTCAAACCCCCTGTGTGATACAATAATCCGAAGGTTGCTAGATTATAGGTTCCTAGCAATATGAAGAAAAAAATTAACAACAATCTTGGCTCGGTTCGCCCATATTGGCAATCATCCGCTGCATCCAGTCTTGGAGCAGGGCGATTTCGGCTAGTGAAAAACCTTCGAGCAGGCGCTCCTGAACGTTCTCCAAAACCGCCTTGACTTGCGTGTCGAGCGCCAGCCCCTTGTCAGTCAGAAAGAGTTGTTTCACACGCGCGTCTTCAGGGCTGGGTCGCCGAATAAGAAGTTGTCGATCCACGAGCCCATCAACAATGCCCGTCAGCGTGGCCGAAGTAATGCCGAGACGTTCTTGGAGTGTCCGCTGCTCCAGCCCATCTTGTCGCCAGACATGCTGTAAAATCTCAAACTGAGCTGCGGTCAGCCCATGTTTGGTCAGCGCCTCATCGAACGCTTTGCGTGTCGCCAGGTGCAACCGTTTCAGCAGAAAAATTGGATGATGCGAACAATCAGTCATATGTCTCACTTATTTTATTAGGTACCTAGAGAATATCATCGTTTCTGAGATTTGTCAATAGACCGATTGGCGGTTTGGTGTTTGAACGCTTCATCGCAGTTGGCGCTTCTCTAACTTGCTGCTCCGCGCAGTTGATGGCGGAAGCTGTGCTACAATCAGCAGCATACGAATTACTGAAACGAGAGGAGTACGCTTTGAGCGCCCCCACCTATACAAATCGCTTGATCAACGAGACAAGCCCCTATTTACTACAGCATGCGCATAATCCGGTTGACTGGTATCCCTGGGGTGAAGAAGCCCTGACAAAGGCGCGTACAGAAAACAAACCAATACTGATCAGCGTCGGCTATAGCGCGTGCCACTGGTGCCACGTGATGGAAGATGAAAGCTTCGCGGACCCCGATACGGCTGCGCTTATGAACGAGCTTTTCGTCAACATCAAAGTCGATCGCGAGGAGCGCCCCGACCTCGACAGTATTTATATGACGGCGGTACAGGCGATGACCGGGCAGGGCGGTTGGCCGCTGAATGTCTTTCTGCTGCCCGATGGCACGCCCTTCTACGGTGGAACCTATTTTCCGCCCGACGAGAAGGCGGTGCGCTACCGCATGCCGAGTTTCAAGCAGCTCTTGCTAAGTATTGCCGAGGCCTATCGTACCCGTCGCGATGAGCTCGTCCAGGCCGGCAAAGAGCTGATTGGCCATATCCAACAACTGAATGCAGCAAGTGGTGTTGGCGAGTTTCGCTTCCCTCCCATGGCCGAGGTTTTGGATAATGCCTTCCAGGGCTTAGCGCGTAACTTCGATCAGCGCAATGGCGGTTTTGGCGGCGCACCTAAATTCCCCCAGCCGATGACGCTGGAGTTCCTGTTGCGCTACCATATTCGCACCGGCAACGACGAAGCGCTTCATATGCTCGAACATACCCTGCGCAAGATGGCGCTTGGCGGCATCTATGACCAACTCGGCGGCGGCTTTCATCGCTACAGTGTAGATGACCATTGGCTGGTTCCGCACTTCGAGAAGATGCTGTACGACAATGCCCTCCTGGCGCGGATGTATGTCGAAATCTACCAGGTGACCGGCGACTCTTTTTACGCGCGTATCGCCGACGAAACCCTGGTCTATCTGGCGCGCGAGATGCTCCACCCCGCAGGAGGCTTCTACAGCACCCAAGATGCCGACAGCGAGCCACGCCCAGGCGCTCGCAAAGAAGAAGGCGCCTTCTTCGTCTGGACGACCGATGAAGTTCGCGAGGCGCTCGGCGAAGACGCAGCGTTGTTCTGTACGGTGTTTGATGTCAGTCGCCAGGGCAATTTCGAGGGGCGCAATATTTTGAATATGCCTCGCCCGCTGGCCGAGATCGCGCGAGTCACGGGTGCACCAACGAACCGGCTGGAAGAAGCGATTAACCGAGGACGCGCGACATTGTTCGAGGCGCGCGAGCATCGCCCGAAACCCCATCGCGACGAGAAGGTCTTGACCGCCTGGAATGGCATGGCCCTGCGCGCCCTGGCTGCTGCCGCGATGGCATTTGGCGAAGACAAATATCTGGCGCTTGCCCAACGTAATGCCGAGTTCCTGCTCAACAACCTGCGCCGGTCTGACGGGCGGCTGCTCCGTAGCTGGAAGGATGGTAAGGCGACGCTGCTTGGGTATTTGGAAGACTATGCGCTGCTCGCCGATGGATTGCTGGCGCTCTATAGCGCTGATGGCAACCCGCGTTGGCTGCGTGAGACTATCGCGCTGGCTGATGCTATGCTGGCGCTCTTCTGGGACGACGACCTGGGCGGATTCTACGACACCGCCAGCGATCACGAGACTCTGGTGACGCGCCCGCGTGATGTCGGCGATAACGCCACCCCTGCCGGGAATTCGGTCGCGGTCGAGGTCTTATTGCGCCTCGCTGCACTGACCGGCAACGAAACCTACCGCACTCGCGCCGAACAGGTCTTGAACAGCTTGACCGCGATGATGGTCAGGATGCCCGCCGGATTTGGTCGTTTGCTCTGTGCGGCGGATTTTGCCGAGGCCCGCGTCAAGGAGGCGGCCCTGGTCGGCGATCCGGCGGTTGCCGATATGCGCACGTTGCTCGATGTAATACAGCGCCCTTATCGACCCTATGTTGTGCTGGCTCAGTTGCATCCCGGCGATACGCTCGCGCCATCCCTGACACCGTTGCTGCAGGAACGCACAATGGTCGAGGGCAAGGCCACTGCCTACGTCTGCGAGAATTTCGCTTGTAAACTGCCGGTAACTGAGGCTGCGGCGTTGCAAAGCCAACTCGCGGAGTGATGAGAAAAATAAAGGGTGACGAGGTGCGAGAATGACAAGAGTATGGACTGAATCATCTCGTTGTTATATCGCTTTATTGTCTTGACACACTATGCATCTTCTCCACCTCGTCCAGCTCTATGCTCCGGCGCCTAGCGGCGCGGCGCGCTATTTTATCGAGATTGGTGAACGCTTGGTTCGTGATGGCCATCGGGTCACGGTGTTGGCCACCGATGCCTTCGACCTCGAACATCTGTGGATGGCCGGTCGCCGCCGCGTTGTCGAACCGGAGGATTGGCATAATGGGGTTTGCGTGCTGCGTTTTCCGGTGCGGCGCATCCCTGGCTCGCCGCTGATCTACCCGGTAAATCGCCGCCTGATGGTCGAGTTGGGGCGAATACCGGGCACGACAACGTTGCTCCGGCGTATGGCGCGGCTTACTCCCCATCTGCCGGCGCTGGCCCGTTACTTAGCCGAATCGCCCGATCTAGCTGATGTAGCTTTGGTCCATACCACAAATATCACCCTTGATTTTGCGATCTTGCCGGTGCAAGCGTGGGCGCGACGACGCAACATTCCGCATATTTGTACGCCATTCGTCCATCTGGGTGAACCGGAAAATCGCCAGGTTCGGCGCTACTACAGCATGCCCCACCAGATCGAGCTGCTGCGTCGGAGCGCGGCTGTGATCGCCCAGACCAAGCAGGAACGCCAGTTTCTGCGTGATGCCGGCGTGCCTGACTATCTTCTCCACACCATCGGCTGCGGCGTCACCCCGCCAGATCTGGCTGGAGGCGATGCGGAGCGCTTCCGGCGGGAATACAACCTGAATGGACCAATCGTGTTGACCATGGGGACTGCCGCGTATGATAAGGGGACGATCCATGTTCTTCAGGCGATGCAACAGCTCTGGGCAGATGGTTGTGAAGCGACCTGGGTGCAAATTGGCGCGACAATGCAGCACTTCGACCAATTCTATTCCGGCCGGCCTGCCAAGGACCGAGCGCGCACGCGGGTGCTGGGTTTTGTCTCGGACCAGGTGCGGCGTGATGCATTAGCAGCAGCCAGCGTGCTCGCGCTCCCTTCGCGCACCGACAGCTTTGGTCTAGTCTATCTGGAGGCATGGTGCTACGCAGTGCCAGTGGTGGGCGCCTGGGCTGGCGGTGTGCCTGATGTGATTAATCACGGTGTTAATGGCTTGTTGGTGCGTTTTGGCGACGTACCTGCGCTGGCCAGCAGTATTGATCGACTGCTCAGCGATAGAGCGTTGGCTCAGGCGATGGGGCAAGCTGGCCAAGCTCGCGTCGTGCGCAGTATGACCTGGGATCATGTCTATGCACGTATGCAAACGTTGCTGCTTAGTCTGCGCGAACAAGCTGTGCGTATGGTGTAATCCTGAAGCGGTTGTAAGACCGATGACATGTCGCGGTAAGGCTTGTGATCAATAACGGCGATTGTCTATTGCTTGGTGTTGTGCGGCGGTTTTATTG
>JAKSDJ010000130.1 GCA_022360155.1 Chloroflexales bacterium
GCCGCAGCGGGAGCAGCGATGCACCCGATCCGCCAGCGTCTTGGGAACAGCGGGCAACGTCCCACAGCGGCTACACGCCTGAGTCGTGTTGTGAGGCGGCACTGCAATCACCGTCACACGTAGGGTAGGCCGCTGGCGAGTTATCTTGCACTGTTCTTTAACAATTGCATAGATACTTTTCCATCGGCCCCCCTCCGAACCGGGCGTGCATGTTTCCACGCACCCGGCTCTCCAGTGGCCTCTACAAGTCTGTCTGTCGTGTTTTGGTCGGGCGCCCTGCATGGATAGCGACATGACACGCGTGGCACACTACCAAGGTCTTTCGGCGCATTTCTGCCATCCGTCGTACCCACCTTGGCGGTTCTTTGCCCCATTTCCGTTTCAGGTTTGCGAGTTTTCGGATGTGGTGAACTTGGATCTTTTCGTGCGACCCGCAAAGTTCGCATTCCTCGGCAGTCAGGCGTTGGATAAGTTCCGTACTGGCCTGCCGTTTGGTGATAGGGTGATCGTCAAGAATTGCATGCGGTGTTCTGGTAAGCGAGAGACCACCAAATCGTGCAACAAGGTCGGTTTTACCCTCCCTTGGAACTCGTACTTCCAGGCAGATGAGGTGCTTACCCTCTGCCGTCGTCGTCGTCGTTCGATACTTCTTCAAGATGCTAATTGTGCTTGTCTTGTGTTTCGCTGCCAGCGTTTGAAGAAGCGACCGTTTCATCACATAATGAAGTTGGTTGAGGCTGCATACATTATGTGCTAATAGGTAATACTGCACGATACCGCGATACTCCTGCTGATAGGTCGTGGTAATGGCGTAGTCGCTCTCTTCCATCAGCATCGGTCGGTGGCGCGGTTTGTTGTGCTTGGTGTATCGCGCAATTTTCTTGCTTACTACGTTCGCCGGTACCCGCAGTCCGATATGCGCATTGAGGCTACGGCGTCCTTTGGTAATGTGAGCATCCTCGTGTTGGCGAACAACGTCGTAGCCAAGGAAGCGTGCGGGTTGGGTTCGTGCGTGGGTAATCAGCGTTTTCTCTTCGGAAAGTGTGAGCGACAGGTGCGTGCTCAACCATTCTTTTAGATGGCGCTTAATTTCCTCCGCTTCCTGCTGCGTTCCGACATATCCCAGCAGAAAATCGTCCGCGTAGCGGATGTAGCGTAACCGCCGGTACTCTGGGTCGTTTGGGTCACGCGACGGCAGTGTCCGCCGCTGTCGCGTGAGTTCCTTGACAACCTTCCAGTTCCGCGCTGCCCGCTGCTGTCGAATTGTTGTGTTGATACGTGCGTACGCTGGATTGGTTCTTCTGATCTTACCGCGTGTGTGCGCTGGAATGAGTGTTTGTGTGACGTACTGGTCAAGTTGGTTAAGGTAGATATTGGAGAGCAGCGGGCTAAGGACACCGCCTTGCGGAGTGCCGCTCAGCGTCGCGTGATAGTTCCATTCCTCCAAATATCCAGCCTTGAGTAACCCGGCAATCAAGCGGAGGAACCGTTCATCGTGGATTTTTTGTCGCAGTATAGCGAGCAATTTGTCGTGGTTGATGGTGTCAAAGTATTGCGCGATATCTCCCTCGATAAACCATTTGGTTCCCTTCCACGTCTGCTGGATGGTCGTTAGGGCTGTATGGCAGCCGTGATTGGGGCGAAACCCGTGCGAGTGGGTGCTAAACTGCGGCTCATAGTAGGCTTCTAAGAGTGAGCGAATGACTTCTTGCAGCAGTTTATCTGACCAAGCGGGCATCCCCAGTGGTCGTCGTTTTCCGTTGGGTTTGGGGATGTACACGCGTCGGGCTGGAGACCATTGGTAGCGTTCGTAGCGTAAGGCTTCGATGATACGGTCAATTTTCTCCAGCGACATGCCATCGACCGTTTCCGCCGTGCTACCTTCAGTCATAGCGCCAGCATTTCGGTACAATTTCGCATATGCCCGGAGGTAGTGTTCCCGGTTGAAGAGTTGTCGGTACACTCGTTCTAGCGGCAATCCTTGGTTGCCACGTTCTCGATAGATTATCAGGAGCGCGTCGGCGTTCTGCATTACGCATACCTTCTAGCTCGCCGCAATCCGGCCACCTCTTCCCCTTCGCCATGTGGACGGCTTTCCCGCCCTCGGACTACTATGGGAAGTCCGTTACCATAGGGGTCGCCCCCGACAGGCAATCCCGCGTTCCGTCAACTCGGTACGTATCGAGCAGTCCGTAGGTCGTCCGTTCGTCCATTAGCTCCCTCATTGGGAGTGCCACCACAGGAGAGGAATACGATCTGCAAGCTGGTTATCAGTCGTATCCTGTGGAGCTGGTGGGTCTCAGATGGTTTTCCAGCAACCCGGAATTGGTATGGCGTGGACTGGACTTTAAGCAGTATAGCCTTAACCATAGACTGCGGTTCTTGCGGGTTCGACTATCACGCACCATCTCTGCGACTTCCCCGCTTTCCTGCAATGCTCGTGTCCGCTTTGGCTTTCGCCGCTACGTAGTGCAGGTGAACCTATGACGTTTCCTCAGTCACAGCCCTCTGAAAGGGCGATACCGAGCCGCGTGACGCGGCGCAACAGCTTCTTCCGCTTTGGCAACAGTCATTCTGATGAACTGGCTCCACGCCACGTCCATGATGCTCGTGCGCATCCCATGGCTACGCTCCATCTCCTGTGGGGCAAGATCCTCAAATACGATCAGCTGATAGCGATTGATCAACGCGCGGCTGCGCTGATGCGCAAAATCTGCCCGGCGGTTGGCAATCCGCTCGTGGATCTTCGCCAGAATGCCTTTTTGCTTGGTGTTCTCGGTCCAGTCCTGGGCGTTTTTTGCGGCATCCTTGCGCGGCTGGACCCGTTTCAGGTCAGCCGCATCACGCCGGTAGAAGCGCGGGTTAGCGACCTCCTCACCATTCGAAAGGGTGGCAAACGACGCCAGCCCGCTATCCACACCCACAACCTCGCCCGTTGGGGGAAGCGCTTGGGGTTCCCCCTCGCACGAGAAGCAGGCGTACCATTTGCCGGTGCACGAGCGGGTCAAGGTGACGGTTTTGGGCGTGCCTTCCACGGGACGATGCAGCACGACATGTACGGAGCCGACCTTCGAGAGGATGCGGCGATCCCCTGCCAGGCACACGCCATTTCCATATTGGGGATAGGTCATGCTGTCGTATCGGCCCAATCCCTTGAATCTGGGGGAGCCAACTTCTTCTTCGCCAGCCTTGACCCGGCGAAAGAACGCCTTGAACGCCAGATCAACGCGCTCGGTCACGTTTTGCAAGACCTGGCTGTGGACAAGCTTCAACGACGAGCGCAGCTCTTTCAAGAGCGGCAAGGCTCGCTTGGTTTCGTACCAATCGACGCTGCGCTGCTCCTGTTCCCAGGCGTTCTTACGCGTGGCAAGCGTGTCGTTATAGACCCATCGGCACGCCTCAAGCTGCTGCTCAAGGATTCGCCGCTGGCCGTTCGTCAGGTAGATGCGCTATTTGAACGCCTTGCGCATCAGACGCCCTGCTGGTTCTCGCTGTCCTGTTGGACGACATCAAGGGTGACGGCGCCAACGGTCGAGATGAACTTACTGCTCGTCCAGAGGGTCGGAAGGCGCTTTTTTAACCAGGGAAACTCGTTGCGGAGTTCGTGGGAGGTGAACCCTTTGATCGTGCCCGCCACGACGTTGATTACCGCCCGTGGGTCAACGTCGCGGAGTAGATGCCCATGATCCGGCAGCACCTCCAGCTCAATGACGGTATAGTTGTATTCCGCCTGCTTGGCAAGCACCAGCTCTTTCATCCGAGCAGCCACTGCGTCGGTCAACACCTTGCGGCGGTACTTCGGACCAAAGATCACATGGGACTGCCAACGGTACACGATACGGTGGTCAATATGGTACGGTTTGTTCACCTGACTCAGTTCCATATATCACCTTTGATAGATAACCGCGCTCAGTATATCATCGCACGCATGTTCTGTCAACGACTGAAGCGGCTCAAGCGAGTGAAGGGCTTCTATCCCAGGGCTCAAGCGCCTGGGGTTTACGCCCTATTTTACTAAACAATCCACACCATTACTGTTGCAGTACCCGAGGGAGCTTGTATGCTACGTCGTATTGTTGCATCAGTCGCTGTGCTGCTCATCCTGAGCGGCCTCCCGGCAATGAAGATCACCCAAGAAATGCACGCCCAGACCGGTGAGCGTTGCTTTGCCGAAACCGGTTTTTGTATCACCGGGCGCATTCGCACATTCTGGGAGCAGAATGGCGGCTTGACTGTATTCGGCTTTCCAATCACGCCAGAGCGCACCGAGATAATCGAGGGGCGCGCCCGACAGGTCCAGTGGTTCGAGCGTGTGCGTTTGGAGCTGCACCCCGAAAATGTGCCGCCCTACGATGTCCTCCTGGGTCGTTTGGGCGCTGAGCTTGCCACCCAAGCCGACACGACGGAGCCGATCGAGGGCGAATGCCGCACCTTCGCCGAGACCGGCTTCGCGGTGTGTGGGGCGATTCTGCGGGCCTGGCGCGCGAATGGCTTGGAGTTCGATGGGCGACCTGGCTTGAGTGAGGCCGAAAACCTGGCGCTCTTCGGCTTGCCTTTGGGCGCGTCCCACCGCACGACGTTGAGCGACGGCAAGATCTACACCGTCCAGTGGTTCGAGCGCGGGCGCTTCGAGTTGCACCCCGAAAACGCACCGCCCTACGATGTGTTGCTCGGCCTCCTGGGCCGCGAAGCGCTGATTGCCGATATTGTGAAACCGCCGCCCCCGCCTCTGCCGCCCGATCCGCCGATCCCGCCGCCTGACTCTGCATCGGCGCAGTTACGGGCGCCAGCGGGCTTCCTGGTGCGCGAGTTTGTCGCTGGGCTCGACACGCCGCGCCTGATGACGGTCGGGCCTGATGGGGCGCTCTATGTCGCCGAGCGCGGGGCGCGGCGCATCGTTCGCCTCCCCGACGCTAATGGCGATGGGCGGGTCGACAGCGTCGAGCCGGTGCTAAGCGGCTTGCTTGCGCCCCACAATATGGAGTGGATCGACGGCTGCCTCTACGTCGCCGAAAACGACAAGGTCTCGCGCCACTGCGACACCGCCGGCGATGGAAGCCTCGACCAGTCCGCTACGATTGTGGGCTTGCCAGTGCAGGGCGGCGGCCATACCTCGCGCACGCTGCACCTAGGTCCAGACGGCAAGCTCTATGTCGCCGCGGGCAGTTCGTGTAACGTCTGCGATGAACAAGATCCGCGCCGAGCGACGATTATGCGCTTCAACCTTGATGGCGGCATTCCCGCCGACAACCCGTTCGCGAACGACCCGAATCCGCTACGACGAGCGGTCTGGGCAGAGGGGCTGCGGAACAGCATCGACTTTGTCTTTATGCCCGATGGGCAGCTCTGGGCCAATCACAATGGGCGCGACAATATGATCAACCAGCAGGTGAAGAACGATAAGCCGCTGGAGGAGCTGATCATCGCGGTGCAGCGCGGGCGGCATCACGGGTGGCCTTACTGCACCAGCGAGCGACCCGGCGGCGGGCTGGAACCAGGGCCAGGGCCATACATCGAGACGCCCGACCCCAGCGGCGATGTGCCGCCCGCGCCTGCTGGGTTCGATTGCGCCGATGCCGTGCCGGCGTTGTTTACGTCCCTGGCTCACTCTGCGCCCATCGGTATCGCCCGCTACGATGGCTCCAACTTTCCTGATGCGTACCGTGGCGATGTCTTTGTGGCGCTGCACGGATCGTGGAACCGCACGCCGCCCGCGCCTTGCGTGGTGCAGCGTGTGCGCGTCGAAAACGGCCAGCCGGTCGGCGCCGAGGATTTTCTGACCGGCTTTCAGCGTAACGCCAACCAGCCCTGCGCCAGTGCGTGGGGTCGCCCGGCGGGGGTAATCACCGGTGCAGACGGTACGCTCTACGTCAGCGACGACCTGAATGGGCGGATCTACCGCGTGGTGTGGCAAGGGGACGATAGCACTTTGGAACGATAGCACGTTATATGATCAAACAGAATAATCAGCCGTATCTCCTCATTAGTCTGTCGAGCGATCTGGATAATACCTGGTCGCCGCTGTATGTGACCGAGAATCCACTTTGTCTAGGCCGACCGGAGTTGGCACAGATCGGACCAGGTTATATTGACCTGAGCCTCGACTCGGTCTCGCGCCAGCACGCCCGAATCTGGTGTGACGGCACAACCTACACGCTGGAAAACTGGCAGGGGCGATATGGGATCGGGTTGTTCGAGCGCGAACTCCAACCTGGAGAGCGACACGAACTGCGTCATGGCTACATCTTCCGTATCCCAGCGCTGGCCGAACATTTTCGCATCCTGTTCGTGGCCAACAGCAAGGAGACCCAACTCTGGCCGCTCTACATCGAGCCCGCGCTGCAAAAGATCTATGTCTTTGGCGAGCAGCTCGAGTTAGCACCCCAGGAATATGCGCTGCTCCGCTATCTGTATGACCATCGCAACCGCACCTGCCCGTACGACCAGATCATCGATCACATTTGGCCGGGGTTGCGCGAGAAAGGCGTGGTCCAAAAGGGGCGGAACCTCGATGTCCTGCTTGTCAAGCTGCGCAAAGCCTTGTCTGGCGCGAGCCAGGGCTTCACGTTTATGCAAACCGTGCGTGGAGAGGGCATCCGCCTCGTGGTCTGATCGGTCTGGTAAGGTTTTGGTAAGGTTTCTGAAGGTTGAAATGACGCGATCCGGGCGTATGCTTAGGCTGTGAACAACTTGAGCAAAGGTAAAGCCATGCCATTTCCTAGTAGCATCTTCGCCCAGAACGGGCGTTTTACCGAGATATATCCTATTGGCCAGGGTGCTGCTGGGCAAGTCTACGCCGCGCTGGATAATCTCGGTCGGCGGGTAGCGATCAAGGAAGCGCTGCCTTCTACAGAGGCTTTCGCGTCTATTCGCTCCAAATTCGAGAAGGAGTCGCGCATCCAGGCCACCCTGAACCATCCGAATATCATTCAGGTCTATCATCTCGAAGAAGATCCGCAGACCCACGAGTTGTACCTGGTCTGTGAGTATGCCAATACCGGCTCGCTGGCGGATTACCTCGATCAGCATGGGCCGCTGGACGAGCGGCAGGCATTCTCGATTGCGATGGACATCTGCGCCGCCCTCGAAGAAACCCAGCGTCAGAAGATTGTGCATCGCGACATCAAGCCTTCCAATATTCTCTTGAACCAGGACGCTGACGGACGCCTCACCGCCAAACTGAGCGACTTCGGGGTGGTGCAGGACCACAAACAGCGCCGGACAACGGTCTTCCCTGGCGCCAACCATCCCGGCACACCGCTCTATATGGCTCCTGAGCAGGCCGATGCCGCCGCTATTCTGGATACGCGCGCCGACATCTACTCGCTCGGCATTACACTGTGGGAGATGTTGACCAAGGAAGACTACAAAGTGGCGCGACGCGACGCGGCGCCGCCCGATCTGGGCGCCTACGCTCCTACGGCCAGCGCCGGCGCTGCCACAATCATTCAAAACACAGTGCAGAGCGACCCGGCCCGGCGCTACCAAACGCCGCAAGATCTCCGCAGCGACCTGCAGCGGGTGCTCGCCGGGCAGCCGCCCCTGACGATCATCCCCGCGCCGCCGCGCCCGTCCGTCGTTAGCCGGGCTTGGGCAGAGCCGCCCTTGCAAGTTGCCTTCTTCTTGGGGATCTCGCTGGTTGCGACGGCATTTCTCTATAGTATGTTGAGTTGGTGGCAGAGACCTGCTCAGGTTGCAGTCGAGGCGAATGCCGGACCGCCGAGAACAGATCTCTCTGCTGTAACAACGCCGCAAGATCTTGCTGCCACTTCACGATCTGTCTCGGCGTTTGCAACCGATGTCTCCGCTTATGCAACAAATATCTCGGCTGATGCAACGACACAGGAGA
>JAKSDJ010000510.1 GCA_022360155.1 Chloroflexales bacterium
CCGCCGCTGCCCAAACCCTACGAGTTTGTACCGCTGCCGGAGGGAAAACTGCCCCTCCAGCCACCCGCCGGTCACCACCGCTACGCCAATGATCGCTTGACTGGCACGCTGACGGCAACGATTATTGCCCATTCGTCGGTGCATGTCGCCTCCGGCTTGCTGGAACAAACAAAGAACCGCGATTATCCGCTGGTCAAGGGACACTTCCGGACTCAGGGCCGGCTGGCGATCCCGGCGACCTCGCTGAAGGGCTGTATTCGCAGCATCCTGGAAGCGATCTCACCGTCTGCGGTAACAATCACGCGGGCGCGTCCACTACCGCGCGGAGCCGAGGCATCGTACGAACTGGATAAGCTCGACGTGGCACAGCGGCTATTCGGCACGCTGGGCTACCAGGGCCAGGTACGCTTCAGCGACGCACTGATCGAGCCGGAAGATACACAGCCGGAGATTGTACCCTCGGTGCAACTTTTCCGCCCCCGGCCAGAGTCGGTGGACACCTATTTCGAGGGGCGCAGGGCACGGGGGCGCAAGTTCTATATGCATGGCACGCTGGCGGGCGGCGACCTGCCGCTGGAGGCCTGCCCGATTGGGAGTAATTTTGCGCTACAGATGGAATTCGAGAATATGAGTGCGGGTGAACTGGGGTTGGTCTTGACAGCGCTGGGTCTGAGCGAGGAAGCAGGCAAGCCGCGTTTCTACCCCAAACTTGGCGGCGCCAAACCGGCCTGCCTGGGCACGATCGAGATCGCCGAGGTCTCACTGACTGGCTTCGCGGGCGCGGCGGTCTACACCGATTTCGACGCCACATCGCAGCCGCTCGATGTGAGCGCACTGTTGGCAGCAGCGCAACGCGAGGGCTTGGTGCTCACCGCGCAGCTTGGCCGACTGGCCGAGGTATTGCGCTGGCCAAGGGAAGAGCGAGGGTGTCCGGATCGGAATTATTAGAATGAGAAGCGGTATTATGGCCAATGTAGCCCTAAGGATAGACGTTGGGGTTCTCGGTTGCCAGGCCTTCGGCCTGCGCCGCAATCAATAAACGATGATCAGCACTCACAAAGACCAATACCGGCAACCCGGAGGTAACAAGCGTCTCGTTTGCGAGCAGCGCCGATGCCAAATGCACAGCATCATAGGCGCGCAAGGGGTAGAGTTTCAGCAGCGACTTTGCGCGCTCGATGACAGCAGCAGTCAGTTCGACCAGTATGTACTGCGTGACGCACAGCGCGTCGAAATCGGCAATGATCCGGGCATAGTCGGCTGCATCGAGCGACGCCTCACGCATTCGACGATTCAGCGCGCTGTACACTTCAACCATGCTGATATGCGCCGTAGTCACGGTGTTACTGGCGGTTGGAGCGACCAGCGTGTGAAACCAGGCCGAGCCAGTCTCAAAAATATGTCGCTTCACCAGTGCGCTGCTGTCGACGTAGAAATGCGCCATCAGCGGCCTTCGCGCTCCTCGATGATCAGCTCAGAGAGGGGGCGACCGGCGGGGATCCGGCGCGCCAGCATGTTGCGCTCCTCGTCCGAGAGCGGCGGCGTCTGGGGTGACTCCTGCAACGGTAGAGTTAAACCCGCCGCAATCAAGGCTGTGCGTACACGTTGGCGCTCAACCTCGGCAACGGCGGATGGCGGCGGGATGGTAATAGTGACCTGTACTGCGGTATGCTCCGGTAGATCCAGAGATGTCAGGGGTCGCAGCACGCCATTTTCAAATACGGCGGTAATCGTCTGGTTCATAGGCGCCTCCTCTCGTGCCAGTATACCATAGGGTCGTCGTTACCGCGTTCAGGTGGTGAATTTCTGTAGCGCCGCCTTCAGGCGGTTTTACGGCAGCACTATCGCTTCTTCCAAGCGTATGTCGAGGCTGTTTATGGTGAGTAGTCATAACGAATCTGTTATAAGGGTTAAGAGCAACAAGAACGATAAGGAATTTGGTACCGGATTTGTTGTTTATACAGACAAAAATGCTCTGTATATAGTGACATGCGACCATGTCTTAACCAAAATATTCGAAGATGATAAGAATGCCGATATACAGATTGGTAATCAAATTGCGGAAATTATAGTTAGAGGCGAAAGCAATGGACTTGATTTAGCGGTTTTGAAGATTTCCTTGCAAAAAAATATTGCAGAAACCTCTCTTCGTATGATTAATCAAAGCGGGAAATCTATCTCTATTGTTGGTTATCGAGATGCATATTACAAAGAATGTATCGAAACCGAAGGTGTCATTATTGATAGTTCATATTTTGAGTCGGAAAGATATGGAATGATTAAAGTCTGGAATTTAGAGATAACAGGCAAGTGCGACATAGAGAACGGAATGAGCGGATCTCCTATCATTGATAAAGATACACATACTGTCTTGGGGGTTTTGATTGTCAAGGAAAAAGAGAGAAGAGGAAAAGCAATCTCGATAGAAGCTTTATCGAAAGTGTGGTCAGATTCTACCATTGTTCTCTTTATCCAGAATGAAGAATCTGAACAGCGACTTATTCAGGATAGGCGTATCGGTCAACTTCGTCACGAGAAGGCTAAAAGGCTCATCATTCAGGTGCAACGACTGGAAGTAACCAGAAGTGGTGATTATGACCGCACAGAGGTGGCGAAACTTAGACAACGTGCTATCAAATTACTTAAAGAAGCGGTTGAACTCCAATTCGTAGAGCCTGAGATCTTTTTGCTATTGGGTCAACTGCACGAAGAAATGGAAAATAAGTTGGAAGCATTTGATTATTACTCTGTTAGTATACGTCTTAAGGGAAATTTTGAAGACGCTTTCAAGGCAAGAAAAAACCTGTGTGATATTCTCTCAAGCCATTCAAATCCTTATAGCCAAGTTGCAGAATATACTCGCAAGAAAGATGAAAAGCGGTTAGAAGAACTTCGTCATGAACGACTCAAAAAACTTATTGAGGAATAGAACACCTATGACCAACTTCATTAATCGCAGATCTTCTCGCCGCCGACCTGGCCAGCGCGAGCGTCGATCCGAACGAGGCCCAGAAAGCGTTGGCCTATCTGCGCAGCAAACGCGAGAGCAAGGCGCTGTTCGACTATCTCCGTGCAGTTTCCAACAATGGAGGGGCTGTGATCCGCTCCGGGCGCACGCTGGGCTACTACCGCGATCTGCTCACGATCTGTCAGCGCCACCTGCGCCTGCTGCGTTACTATCGGGCTGGAGGCAGCACGGGAGCCAGCGGTGCCGCCGCAACCGCCTAAAGGCGGCACTACGCTCGCTGAGCGCCAACTGCCGACAGCGGGCAAGGTAATTCCCGCCGTCGACAATGTGAGCACCGGCAAGGTGCTGGAACGCGATCTTCGAGGTGATAAGTGTCCGCACGACGAAGAGTGGCAAAATGGTATTAGAAGTGCGTTGGGCGGTGAAGCAGTTAAAATAGTTGCTGATGCAGTACAATGTATTCAGCCGACGTAAACACATTCCTGCTATCTGACATAAAGAAAGAAAAAACGCTATGATCATTCACCTTGAGTTAGCACCTGATGTTGAAGCTCAACTGCGCGCGGATGCGGCACGGCATGATGCCGAGGCCGTCCAGCGCTTGCTGACGGAAGCTTTACGACCAGTGGTAGAGACGACCGTCGCTGCACTGTTGCGTGACCCTGCGTATGGGATGGAGCGACGTGCAGATGGCTTGACCGACATGGAGTTTGACACACTCGCGGATGAGCTTGCTACTATGGAGCCGGCGCTACCAACGTTATCAAACGAAGCTGTGAGTCGTGCAGGTATCTATGAGGATGATATCTAGCCGTGGATTATCTTGTGGATACTAATGTCTTGCTACGCTTCGTGGATCGAAATCATCCGTTGCATCCGATTGTGCGTGCAGCTATCCAGAACACACGGCGTCGCGGTGATTGGCTGTGTGTGACTGGGCAGAATTTTGTCGAGTTTTGGAATGTCGCAACCCGACCGGTTGTGCGCAACGGCTTTGGTTTGTCATCAGCTGATGCAGATCGGCGGCTGCGACTATTGGAGCGACTTTTTCCAATCCTGCCCGAAGTACCCAATATATATCCAGAGTGGCGACGAATTGTGGTGGCTTTCGGAGTCGCTGGAGTTCAGGTTCACGATGCTCGCCTTGTTGCGGTGATGCGTGCGCATGGCGTTTCCCATATCTTGACGTTCAACGACACAGACTTTGCACGCTATGTGGCTGAGGGAATTGTTGCGACGAATCCGCTCCATGTATAAGCAATGCACATGCTCAAGAACGGCAAGACGGTGGTGGAGGTGCGGCGAGCATTGACGAAGCAGGCCTAGAACCACTGTAGTAAACTCTTATAAAAGCTCTGCCAGAGTAAAGGGAATAGATGCAAACCACAACCATTACCTATCCAGATGAGTTTCGGCTGGCGCTTAATCTCACTCCTGACCAATTTGCCGAAGAGATTCGTTTCGCGGCGGCGGCGAAGCTCTATGAGTTGGGGCGCTTATCTTCTGGACGCGCAGCAGAACTGGCTGGGGTCTCACATATTCGCTTTCTCCACGAACTTGGACGCTATGGCGTGCCTGTCATTGATTTTGACGAAGCAGCGTTGTTACAAGATATAGCGCAAGCCGAACCAAAGCAGTAAAGAGGGTGATGTTTATGACTAATTTCCGCGCTGCCGAAACCCTCGCCGCCGACCTGGCCGGCGCGAGTGTTGATCCGAACGAGGCCCAGAAAGCGTTGGCCTATCTGCGCAGCAAACGCGAGAGCAAGGCGCTGTTCGACTATCTCCGTGCAGTTTCCAACAACGGAGGGGCTGTGATCCGCTCCGGGCGCACGTTGGGCTACTACCGCGACCTGCTCGCGATCTGCCAGCGCCACCTGCGTCCGCTGCAGGACGACTATGCGCAGATGCTCGCGACCTTCGCCTGGAGCCTGCGCCTGCTGCGTTACTACCGGGCTGTGTCGTGGGCTGCCGAGGAGAAGGCCGCCGGAAAGTCACGGAAAGGGATCGCAGTTGAGGCCCAGGTATCCGTCCCGCCTGCCCGCCCCGCTGGTCCGACCATCCCCGCCGTCGGCGATATCTTCACCGGCCCGATCCTCGACGCCGACGAAAGCGCGGTGATCATCGAGGCGCCGGGCTTTGCCGTCGAGGATGTCATCGGGGTGATCAAAGCCGAACACATGGGCGCGCGTAAATATCGCATTGGGAATGCAGCGCGCGTCGAGGTCGTCAATGTGCGAACACTGAAGAATGGCAGAGTCATAGTGGAAGTCAAATCAGCGCCGAAGAAGGGATGAATTCGGTGCAACGCTGCACGTGGTTCGGCCACGGTTCGCTGCAGTGCCGAGCCATCAGTGTGTCGGCGGCGACACTATTGCGGGAACCGCTGAAATCTGCAAGCCATGGGGCCACTGTATGGAAAAGGATCAATAAATGGAATGGTTTAGTTATATTGCGGATATTATCGGAATCGGAGGTGCCATCTTTGCGCTTTTCGCCTGGATCCAATCATTTCAATTGAGGAAAGAGATTGCTCGGGAACAGCGTCGTCAACATAAAAAAATCACTGTAGTATTACAGCATGGATCCGAGGACCTTGAGCTTCCGGTTGAGTTACGTCGGGCAGAACTAACCAGGGCCGAAGTTTTGGGGCGTTTGGGCATGATACCGATGAAAACAAAGGGTCAACGATTCGCATTAGACTATTTGCATACACCTGCGTTTCTTCACCAAATCAATCAGATTAGCGAGAGCGATGAGGATGCCATATTGACCATTCCATGCAAAAGTGAAGAGTTTACTCAATTTGATATGGGAATGCAGCGCGGGTCGAGGTAATCGGTGTACGCACCCTCAAGAGCGGGCGGGTGATCGTCGAGTTGAGGCCGGCGCGGAAGCCGACGGAATAGCGACCGATACTGCTGGTCTTGCAGAATCTATTCTGCGTATATAATCACACCGTCTCGTCCGGCGAGCCGGCGAAGAAGTCTGTAATAGCAGCGCGGAATGGCAAACTCGGCGAGACAAGCTCATTATCAGCTGCGATGTGGGTCGTTTGCAGATACGTGCCAAGAAACGGATCAGGCTGGGTGTACAGGAGCATGTCGCGTTGGGTCGGGCGTACGATCCAGTACTCCGGCACACCGGCCCGCGCGTATGCCACTCGCTTGATTTCGATGTCTTTTTCGGGATTGTTTGGCGAAAGCACCTCGACAAGCAGCGCCGGAACGCCGTTGATGCGCCGGTCATGGATGATGCCAATATCTTGCGTTCGCACGACGACGATATCTGGTTGCACCGGATCGCAGCCGGGCATCAGCACTCCGATGGGGGCGAATGCGACAAGACCAACGCCGGTGTCTTCGATCTGGGTCTGGAGCATACGAGTAATCCGGCTGACAATCCACTGGTGAAAGAAACTCGGCGCGGTGGTCATATAGAGTACGCCGTCGATCACCTCGTAGCGATTGCCGTCTCCAGGAAGCTGCGACCAGCGGGCATAATCCCAGGTAGCATCAAGTGAGCGCACCACTGTCTCGGGAAGTGATATTGACTCAACGTGTGTCATAGCAACCTCGTGCCGGATAGAAACAACATCCTCTTTCGATATTGTACCAAATGTGATATGTTGGGTGTACAGCCACATCTGGAAGCAACATATGAATGAGGATTTTCTCGTGAGCGACATTCTTCTGATCGAGTACCATGATGCTATCGCGACGGTTATTCTGAACCGACCTGAGAAAATGAACGCCCTCAACAGCGCGTTGTGGGCGCGGGCGGGTGCGGCGATGGCCGAACTATCTGCAAATGAAACGTTGCGCTGCGTGGTCATCCGTGGGGCGGGCGACAAAGCTTTTTCGCCCGGCGCGGATATTAGCGCCTTCGAGGCTGAGCGTTCTAACCTGGAACAGGCCCGCTCGTACGGTCAGCAGATGCACGCCACCATGGCCGCCATCGCCGAGTGCCGACATCCCACCATTGCGATGATCAGCGGTGTGTGCATCGGCGGCGGGCTGGAACTGGCCTGTATGTGCGACCTGCGTATTTGCGGCGAGTCGAGCCGCTTTGGCGTGCCGATCAATCGGATCGGGGTGATTATGGCCTACCCGGAAATCGCGGCGCTGATCGATCTCGTGGGCCGGGCCACCGCGCTGGAAATCTTGCTGGAAGGTCGCGTTTTTGGGGCGCAAGAGGCGAAGGAAAAAGGGCTGGTGACGCGCGTTGTGTCCGATGCTGCGCTGGAAGAGGAAACCTACGCCGCCGCTCGGCGCATTGCCGACGGCGCGCCGTTGGCCAATCGCTGGCACAAAAAGTTTGCGCGGCGCCTGCTCGACCCACGCCCGCTCACGCCGGAAGAGTTTGATGAAGGCTTTGCCAGCGCCGCCACCGCAGATTATCAGGAAGGGTATCGCGCGTTTGTGGAGAAGCGCAAACCGCAATTCGAGGGACGCTAAGCATGACCGCAACGAACCCAACATCGGGTGGCCCATTGACTGGGTTAACAGTTATCGAATTGAGCCATATTATGGCCGGCCCGACCTGTGGTTTGATGCTGGCCGATATGGGCGCCAACGTGATCAAAGTTGAGCCTTACCCTGACGGCGATGATACGCGCCGCACTGTGCCGCCAGACATCAACGGCGAGTCCGCCGCCTTTATGATGATGAATCGCAACAAGCGCGGCATTGCCCTGAATTTGAAAACCGACGGCGGCAAACATGTCCTCAAGACCTTGCTCAAAGATGCCGACGTGCTGCTTGAAAACTATCGCAAAGGCGCACTCGAAAAGTTAGGCTTCGGATATGAGGTATTGCAAGCAGAAAACCCCGACTTGATTTACTGTGCGTTGTCGGGCTTTGGGCGCAGCGGCCCCTACGCCGACCGGGGCGGCTTTGATCTGATCGCCCAGGGTATGAGCGGCCTGATGAGTATTACTGGCGAGGGTGCAGGTCGCCAGCCGGTCAAAGTTGGCGCGCCAATGACCGATATTACTGCCGGGGTGCTGGCGGCGATGGGCATTTTGGCAGCCTACGTTCATCGGCTCAAAACCGGCCAGGGTCAAATGGTGGATACCTCGCTGTTCGAGGCGGGCATTATCCACACCTACTGGCAGTCGGCCATCTTTTTGGCGACGGGTGTCTCGCCAGGGCCGATGGGCTCGGCGCACCCGCTGATGGCGCCGTACCAGGCTTTTCAAACCAAGGACGGTTGGATCAATGTGGGGGCGGCGAATCAAGCGAATTGGGCGCGCTTGCTCCAGGTGCTACAGGCTGAAGAACTAGGTCGCGATCCGCGCTTTATCGATAACGCCGGGCGCATCAACAACCTACCGGAACTCATAGAAGCGTTAGCCATTTATTTTCGGCAGCGGCCAACCGCGGAATGGCTTGAACGGCTCGATGCCAGCGGTGTGCCGGCTGGGCCGGTCTTGCCCATTGCCGACATGCACGCCGACCCGCAAACCCAGGCGCGGCAGATGGTGGTTGACGTGGAGCACAGCCGTCTGGGTTCAGTCAAAACAATGGGCCTGCCGGTCAAATTTTCCGAAACGCCAGGCGTCATTCGACGCGGCGCGCCGCTGTTGGGCGAGCACACGCGTGAGGTTTTGGCAGAATACGGCTATAGAGAGGACGCCATCGACCGCTTGATAGACGTTGGCGCGGTATTTGCTGCGCCATGAATCAAGCCTTGACGACAACTGCAGCGGTATGAGAAGATATGGCGTTTGCTGCGCGATGAGCAAGAGCAAGGTGCATTAAAGCTGATGCGCCGCCAGCCATTGTGTCAGATCGGCAGCCTTGGTGAACGCAAACGCGGCATCAAACAACTGCTCTAACTGGATGCCGGAGAGCGCCCGCACCCGTGCAACTGTTGGCTCGTCCAGTGCGCCAATCTGATGGCGCAGCAAGCGCAGCATCATCTCGGCTTTCCCCTC
>JAKSDJ010000616.1 GCA_022360155.1 Chloroflexales bacterium
CACTCGAATAGCAATAGCTTCTTCCGTATTGACCGTCCTTCGCGTCCTGCCGCTGCTTCCTTTTACGCGATCGCGTCACGCTGAAATGGCCAATCGGGATTGATTCTGAGAAATCCTCACGTTTGCGAGGTGCAAGGTTTTGCAATCACACCAACTCGACGCCGCCCCAAGCCGCGAGCTTGAGCCAATAAGCACTGAGCGCAGCGCAAAGCGACAGAATCCACTGCAACGCATAAGGTGCAGGCTGGATACATTGGGCCTGCTCGCCCTCGTCTTTCTTATTTGGGAAGGGTTGGGTCGCCTGGGGCTGATCAATGACAATCTGTTGCCGCTTCCCTCGCTCCTGGCGGTCACCGCGCTCGAGTTAGCTCAATCCGGCCTGCTCTTTGCTAATGCCTTCAGCAGCGTATCGCGAGTGTTCGTCGGCTTTGGCATAGCTGCTGTTTTGAGCGTGGCGAGCGGCGTGACGCTTGGTATGTTTCCTGCGCTGGGGCGACGCTTGGCGCCTTTGCTCGATCTCCTGCGTCCTATTCCGCCGATTGCCTGGATCCCAATCGCTATCTTGTGGTTTGGCCTGGGAAATACCGCGGCGGTCTTTATTGTCGCCATCGGCGCCTTCTTTCCCATCTTTCTCAGCACCTATAGTGGCATTAGCGGGGTGAAGCAGGCCCACGTAAATGCTGCGCGTTGTTTGGGAGCAAGCCCGCGCCTGATCATTACCGATATTTTATTTCCTGCTGCCTTGCCTCAAATCCTCACCGGGCTGCGGGTTGGCGTGGGCATTGCCTGGACCAGTGTCATTGCCGCCGAGATGGTTGGGACGCGCGCCGGTTTGGGCTATGCCATTCAACTAAATCGAACGATGCTCGAAACCGAGGCGGTGATTGTTAATATGATCGTGATTGGCTTCGTGGGCTGGACGATGAACTATCTTGTGCAGCGGCTGGAGCAGCGTTTAACCCGCTGGAATCGCGATACTCTCGCGGTGGGGTAAAACCAGCACGGGGGGCTAGTTGTCGCGCATGCAAAAAACGAGCAGAGAGCAGCAGTATCAGAGGGGCGCGAGCATGCGGTCTGAGATCATAGTCGATAAGGTGTCGCTGCAATACTACAATGGCAACGAAACCATTCCCGCGCTTGCAGACATCAGCTTTCGGATCGCGCTCGGCGAATTTTGTGCGATTCTCGGCCCGAGCGGCTGCGGCAAATCAACTATGATCAACCTGATTGCCGGTTTTATCACCGCCACATCAGGGTTTATAACGGTCAACGGTGCGCCTGTGTCTGCGCCGGGGCCGGATCGGGTGGTGGTCGCCCAGGATTATAGTTTGTTTTTGTGGAAAACCGTGCGTGCGAACGTGGAGTTTGGCCTAAAGGCGCGCGGCCTCCGCGCGGGTGAGCGCCGCGCGATGGCGCAAAAATATTTGGACCTAGTTCACCTGATCCCGTTTGCGGATAACTACCCGCTGGAGCTTTCTGGCGGGATGCGGCAGCGGGTGGCTCTGGCCCGCGCGCTCGCCGTGGAGCCGGCCTGTCTGTTGATGGATGAACCCCTCGCCGCGCTGGATATGCAGATGCGCCACTATTTGCAGGATGAACTGCTCGCCATCTGGACCCAAACACGGCAGACCATCCTCCTGGTCACCCACGATCTCGACGAAGCGCTCTACCTTGCCGACTGTATCTTGGTGATGGCGGCGCGCCCTGGACATATTCGCGCTACCTTTACCGTGCCCTTTCCCCGACCCCGCTCCCCCGACCTACGCTTGACCGATGGGTTTCAGGCGCTCAAACGCGAAGTGGCGATGTCGCTATATGCCGCTGTGGCGGGTTGACGCCGCATGTCCTTGCGCGTCGTTGCGGCCTGGTACCGCAACGAGCCTTGTCATTCTAAACGTAGTGAAGAATCTCATTGTGAACCGATGACGGGGAGCTTCTTCGTCGCTACGTTCCGCAGCATGACATAGTCACTCGTTGCGAAGTAGCCTAAAAGCGTGGTTACTGGGTTATTGTGGCCTGGTACGGCAATGAGCCAATGTCATGCTGAACGCAGTGAAGCGTCTCGGTTTGCTGCTGACGAGACCCTTCGCTACGCTCCGCAGTATGGCACCATCGTGCATTTGGCGAGGAGTTTCTTTGTCGCGACGCACCGCGGAATGACCAGGCTTCGTTCAGTCAAACATTTTCAGACTCATCGTATATCGCTTCACAATCTCCTTTTTGCGTATCAGAAATCTATCATTGACATTGCATATTTCTGCGCTATGATGCGCTATGCCAGGAACGTAACATCGTCGTGCATACGTTTCCGTACGCGCTTGGCTAGCCTTATTACAAAGGAATATGATCGTATGAGCATTATGTCGTGGGTGCGCCAACAGGCGCACCGTCTTGATTCTGTGGCCCCGGCAGCGACCCTTGCGGCGCCGCTAACCCCCGCCGAGATCCGGCGCGGGCTGCGTCTCTCGACCATCGAAGGGGCGCTGGCGACGGTGCATATTAGCATTACGGGGACCGTTGGCGGCAGCGTCTTTCTCACCGGGTTCGCGTTACTGTTGGGCGCGAATAGCTTCCAGATCGGCTTACTGGGCGCGCTTCCCTTCATCGGACAGCTCTTTCAGTTTGTGGGGGCTTATTTGGGGGAACGCCAAGGCCAACGCCGCCCTCTCGCTTTATATACATCTCTGGCTGGTCGCTTGATCTGGGTCTTCCTCTTGGCTCTACCATTTATCACTATGCTCCAGGCGCATCATGCCGTGATCTTCCTATGCGCGCTCGCCTGTTCGTATGCGTTGAATGGCATCGCCGGCAATGCCTGGATGAGCTGGATGAGCGATCTGGTTCCGCCGCACCAGCGTGGTCGCTACTTTGGTACGCGCAACATGGTGGTTGGCGTGGCGACAATGGCGAGCACCTTTGCCGCCGGTCATCTGCTCGACTTCTTTCACAACCGCGGGCAAGACCGCCTGGGCTACGCGCTCATTTTTGCGATTGCGGTGGTCTTCGCCCTGGCTGCCGCCCTGGTCTTGCACCGCCAACCAGAGCCGCCATTGCAACGCAAAGCACGGGTGCAATGGGGCGCAGTATTGGGCGGGCCGCTGCGTGAGCCCCGATTCCGCCGTTTTGTAATGGCCGCAACGGGTTGGACGCTGGTGACGGGCATTGCTTCACCGTTCTATAATGCATATGGATTGACTGAACTCGGGGTAAGCTTTGCTACGCTGGCCCTTGCTGCTATTGTAACGAGCGCGGTAAGCCTGGTATCGTATCCCTTCATTGGCCGCCTACAAGACCGCTTTGGCAACAAACTAGTGTTGGTTATTTGTACGTTTGGCGTCGCGCCGTTGCCTTGGGGCTGGATCTTGTCCACGCCAAGCAATCTCGTTCCCCTATGGTTAACCGCAATCTTTTCGGGAATCTTCTGGCCGGGTATTATCCAAGGCCTGGTGAACGTGCTCATGGACCGCGCCCCGACAGAGAACCGGGCGGCATTTATGGCAGTGTATGCTGCTATTACCGGCCTTGGAACTTTGGTTGCGGGATTGTTGGGCGGTATCCTGGCCAGCATATTGCTCGGTATGCAGCTCAGTCTTGGACCGCTTACACTCAGCAGCTTGTCTTTGTTGTTTGTGCTGACCAGTATTGGCAGAGTCGCGATGGCTGGCGTGTTCTGGCGATACGTCTAAGCGTCGCCAGATAGAATCTGTGTGCGCTTTCCCCTGGTGATGTGGTCCTCGGCCAATAGCTTGCGTATCGCCGCTGTTTCAAACCCGACAGGTCTTCCCAAAGACCTGTCGGGTTTGATGTGAAAAATCGCGGCCCGCGTTTGCCCTCATTTTCGTCCAGACCGGTTATGCCGCAAAGCGTGGTATTATTGCTCCGACATGCGCTGCCAATAACACGAGTTACGCGGTCGCTGATCTACAGGGAAGTTGGGAGGGCTGCAAGCCCTCCAAGAATCCTTTTTCTTGCCGCCGCTGCTGCGGCAAGAAGGAGTTTTCGGGGAAGCTTCGTCTCCCCGACCCCCACCACACATGTAACTCGTGTCAATAAGATCATTGACGGGACTTACGCGGCGCCAGGCGCCGCAGTTGCCGATGAGACCTGCTGTGCCTCTGGCCAGGTGTGATACAACATGATTTAGTAGGCGCCACATTAGTTGACGCCGCGCTTCCATACGTGATACGACGTGTCAGGTGTGATTACACCGTACGCAGGAAAGCAACTGCGTAAATTCTGTTTAAGCATTCAGGATCGAGTACTATGCTTTTCACAAACCTGAGCATCGTCTTGCCCGACCAAACGCTGCAACACGGGTCGCTGCGACTGGAGGACGGGCGAATTGCTGCAATTAGCGAGAATCCCGCGCCGCCTCCTGCTGGAGCGACGGTTGTGAATGGATGTGACCTTACCGTTATGCCTGGCATCATTGATCTCCACGGTGATATGCTCGAACGCGAGCTCGAACCGCGCCCCGGCGTTCATCTGCCGATCGATATGGCCTTGTATGAACTCGATAAGCGGCTAGCTGCGGCTGGGGTGACGACTGCCTATGCAGCGCTCTCGTTTATCGACCCGCAGCACGACGAAAGTGTCCGCGACCCGCACAAAGTCCGTGAGGTGATCACCACGCTCAACCAGTTGCGTAGCGAGCTCCTAGTTGACACCTACATTCACGCCCGCTTCGAGGTCTCGACGCCAGGCATTGCTCCCTTCCTGGCCGAGATGCTTGCCGCCGAACAGATCCACATGGTGTCGTTGATGGATCACACCCCGGGCCAAGGCCAGTATCGTGACATCGAACGGTTTGTCAGCTTTTTGGCAAAGTGGCGGCGGGTCGACCGTTCCCACATTGAAGAAGAAATCCACGAGCAGATGCAGAAGGCCCAAGACGCACAGGGCAATTGGGAACTGGCCCGCGACATCGTTGGCGTTGCCGCCGATCAGGGCTTGCCCATCGCCTCGCACGACGATGACACCCCTGAGAAGGTTGACCTGGTGGCAAGTCTGGGTGCAACGATTTGCGAGTTTCCGGTCACGCTGAAAGCCGCCGAGGAGGCTCGCCGCCGTGGTATGCACGTAGCCATGGGTGCGCCGAATGTGTTGCGCGGCTCATCGCATTCCGGCAATCTCAGTGCGCGGGAGGCGATTGCGGCGGGCGTGGTGGATCTGCTTGCTGCCGATTACTATCCTGCGGCTTTGCTGCACGCCGTGTTTGCCCTTGAGGCAGAGGGTATGCTCCCGCTGCACCTGGCGGCCAAACTAGTCAGCCAGCATGTGGCTGAGGCCCTGGAACTCCGCGAGCGGGGCAGCATCGAACTGGGCAAGCGCGCCGATCTGGTCTTGGTTGAGACCGCCGGACGACCGCGGGTGCGCGGCACGATCCGGCATGGCGTCCCGATCTATTTGGATGGGACGATGGCCCAGCGCACAAGTAGGTGAATAAATAGATTGATTGTTATCCGGTCTCACTGTACGAGCGCCAGCCACCCAGTCTTAATGAGCAGTTCACCATCAAGGCAAAAGCGCATATTTTCGACTTGAAGATCTACAATTCCAGTTCCCAGGTTTCCCAAATCAGATCGTGCCCGAAGCTGCGGTTTGACTCCTGGTGGGTGAGGCGAAAACCCGCCGTTTCATAAATATGTCGCGCCGCCGCTAATACATTGTTCGTCCAGAGGGTGATCTTTGTATAACCAGTCTGTCGTGCAAAGCGAACACATTCGCTTACCAAGCGGGCGCCAATCCCTAGCCCACGGGCTTTTGGTTCAACCAGCAGCAGCCGCAATTTGGCTATCGCATCCGTCTGTTTGACCAGGAAAACCGAACCAACGACCGCACCATCCTTCTCAGCCATCCAACAGCGCTCGCGTTTGGGGTCGTAGTTCTGAATGAATTTTGCCACAATCTCCGCGACCAAGGCCTCGAACTGTTCATCCCAGGCGTATTCTTCTGTATACAACACAGCGTGACGATGCACGACCCAGCCCATATCACCCGGCTGATGCGACCGCAAGATATAGGGGACTTTATGTTCGGGCTGTGCGCCAAGAATCTCCTCGATGATCTGCATCGCAGCAACCAGGCGCTTCTGGTCGCTTAGAGAGACTTCGTTGAGCAATGCTGCGATGTCATTGCGCGAGCGGCTATTGAGCGCGGCAAAAGCTTCCTGGCCTTGCTCGGTTAAGCGCAAAATACTCTGCCGACCATCGTTTGGCGAGGGTTGTTTATCGATCAAGCTCTGTTTTTTGAACTCTCGTAAGATACGGCTGAGATAGCCTGCATCTAGATCCAGTTCCTCGCTAAGCTCGGTCGCGGTGCTTTGCTCGTGATGCGCGAGCTCATAGATCACCCGAGCCTCGGTCAGCGAGAAAGCGCTGCGCAATAGCCCTTCGTGCAATACGCCAATCCGTTGTGTGTAGAAGCGATTGAATCGGCGGATGGCTTCTATATGCTGCGCAAAATCGGATATGGTCATAGC
>JAKSDJ010000945.1 GCA_022360155.1 Chloroflexales bacterium
ACCGCAGCGCCGACACCGATCCAGATGTTGCCGGTATAGACGAAAAACAAAAAGCCGAAAGCCGCACCCATCAGCATCATGCCTTCAATGGCGATATTCACCACCCCCGCACGTTCAGAGTAGATCCCGGCTAGCGCGCCCAGCGCTAGCGGCGTGCCTAATCGCAAGGTTTCCGACACCATGGTCTGCGCATTCGTTTGGGCGCCCGCTGCCGCTGCAATGAGCACAGCCGGAAAGATCAGGATGCCGCTTATCCAGAGCAGTGGCGTTCCCACTCGGGCGGCGTGGGGGAAAAAGCCCACGACACCGCTCGCCAGATAGAAGACGCCGATCAGCAGCATCGTTGCCGCCGTTGGCACTGGTATAACCGGCGTGGGAATATCCAGCGCGATTCGGGAGATCAGCGGCTCTTCCGCCCCCAGCAGCGGCGTGTACTCCCATAGGATTACAAGACCCAAAACGGTAAAGAACCCGGCGATAACGCGGCGGCGCACAGCGTTCGTACGACGTGTCGGCATCGAGCAATCCTTTCTATTCCGGTTCGGTACTGCAATCATACCATAGATTGGACTGCGCAACATAACATACGTATCGCGGCGCGCCTACGTTGCATTCTGGGCGTGGTATACTGCAAGCACACATACGAGAACGTGGAGGAAAGCTTGATGATCGATCGTGATCTGGCGCTGCAGCTCAAGCATGCCGGTCTGGATTGGACCCCTGTCGAGCGTGATGCCTTCGCCATCGCTGCTGCCGAGTTGGACGATCAGGTCTTTGTTGTGAGTCAGTTTACCGTCTTACCACAGCGATTACGTGGCGAACCCGGTATCACCTTTCATGGGAGCGCCGAGTGGGCGTTGGACTATGTGCTGCTTGTTGATGCCATTTGGCTGCCAAGTGAAGCCCAGTTGCGCGATGCCCTGGAGGCGCGCCTGCCCAATAGCGGAGCTGACATCTTGCGCCTGGAACGTACCAGCGCAGGGTATCGCTGCGTCTTGAATGCTCCGCAGCACTATCTGGAGTTCAACGCGGTGTGCGCCGCCGATGCCTATGGCCTAGCGCTGTTGCATACGATGACCCATGGATTCTGACGCCAACCCAATGACAAGTATTATGGATCAGCAGTCGCTTCCCTATCTCCCAGCGCTAGCTCAGCCGCCATCCCACCGGCAGTTGATCGAAAGCTTGCTCTTTGTCGCCGGCGAACCGGTGACCATTGGGCAGCTTGCTCGTACGCTTGAGTTGCCCGCCGACGCGGTCGAAGCTGCGGTCGAACAGCTTGCTGTCGAATGCCAAACCCGCGGTGTTCGGATTCAACGGCTGGGTGACCAGATCCAAATCGTAAGCGCGCCGGAAACAGCGCCGGCGGTAGCTCGGTTTTTGGGTGTTCAGGCTAGTAATCGGCTATCGTCGGCAGCGCTGGAAGTCTTAGCAATCATTGCCTATCGACAGCCGATCACCCGTGCTCAGATTGAGGCGATACGCGGCGTCGACAGTAGCGGGGTCATCCGCGTTCTGCTCGCCCGCGAGTTGATCGTCGAGACTGGGCGACTGGAAACAGCCGGGCGTCCCATCCTCTACGCGACTACGCCCGAGTTTCTGCGCCAATTTGGACTGACAGGTCTAAGCGAACTGCCGGAAATCGACCTCTCCGAATTTGACGAACAACGAACAATTCACACAGATGATGGAGGAATGCGTAGCGATCCATAAGTGATCGCTCAAAATAGCGTGGATTGTTTGAGCATTATGTCATTTTTTATCTTCTCCACATTCTCCACGAGTTATCCACAACCGGTGGAAAGCAAGTGAGAAGGATTGTCGCTGGTTAATGAAGACACTGACGCCACTGCAACGCCATGACCCGTCTCAAAAAAGAATGACACTTCAAAAGTTATCCACATATGCGCCAGGCAAGTTATCTACAATTTCCTCGCATGTGTGATCGTTATCGTAAGAAGAGCCATTGGGAGATGTAGTAATACTATAAGGAAAACTGATAGATTTTTCGCGTTATGTTGCTTGAAATTAAGGAAGGGATCGAGTATGATTTGCCCTACGACACGCGCAACGTCTTAGCAACATTACATGACATTACATAATTATACGTTTTGCTCCGTGTTGAGTTGTGGATGAGGTGATGTATCTTTAGGGATGCATCGCATGGTTATATATGGCCGGAGAATGGAGGCCCGCGTGAATCTGACCCAGATCTGGCAAACAGCACTGGGCACAATGCAGATGCAGACTCCTCGCCAAGAATTTGAGACCTGGTTGCGAGGAACGTCCCTGTTATCGCTTGACAAAGGCACAGCTACGATTGGGACCATTTCACCCTTCCATAAAGAAGGACTTGAAGACCGCTACATGGCGCCCGTTCGTCGCTTGCTGAGGGAGCTTTTGGGATTTCCCGTCCAGGTACGCGTGGTGATTGCGCCCAGTCAGGGGGTCCGCAACGATCTTGTCCCATCCTTTATCGAGTCTGGTTACGAGCGGAATGAACGCGACGACTCTCCGTTGCCGAGTGTGTCGTTGACAAGCCCTGGTATGCTGCAGAATGGTCATAGTGGGCACGCCACGAGTCGTGAACCGATCCGTGATCCGATCCAGCTTGATTTGTCGAGTGCGATGCGTACGGGAATGCTCAATCCCAAGTACACCTTCTCACGGTTCATCGTTGGTTCGAGCAACCGGCTGGCCCACGCCGCCTGTTCAGCCGTTGCCGAACATCCTGCCAATTCCTACAACCCATTGTTTCTCTATGGCGGCGTGGGGCTAGGTAAGACACACCTGTTGCATGCGATTGGAAATACGATCCTTGATCGTGATCCAGAGATCAATGTCCTCTACGTCTCAGCGGAAAAATTCACGAATGATCTTATTAATGCTATTCGCCGTCAGCAGACCGAGGAGTTTCGTATCCGGTATCGCAATATCGATGTGCTCCTGATTGACGATATCCAGTTTATCGCTGGAAAGGATGCAACCCAGGAAGAATTTTTCCACACCTTTAATACCCTCCACTCGGCTTCCAAACAGATCGTGATCAGTTCGGATAAGCCGCCCAAGGCGATTTTGACCTTGGAGGAGCGATTGCGCTCACGCTTCGAGTGGGGCTTGATCGTTGATGTACAGCCGCCCGATTTAGAGACCCGCACGGCGATCTTGCGCGCCAAGGGCGAGCAGATGAATGTGTATATCCCCAATGAAGTGATCGACTTTTTGGCCCACAAAGTGCAAAGTAACATCCGTGAGCTTGAAGGCAGTTTGAATCGGGTGGCGGCCTATGCGGAGTTGAACAATATGCCAATCATGACTGATGTCGCAGCAGCAGCCCTAGCCGAATTGCTCGATACCACCCGCCGCAGACGGATTACTGCCGACATGATTATTCAGTCCGTGAGCGATTACTACGGGGTCGAAACCCGTATTTTGCAAGGACGGGGGCGCAGCCGGAATGTCGTTGTGCCGCGTCAGGTTGCGATGTACTTGTTGCGCGAAGAGACTGAGTGCAGTTTGGTGGATATTGGCAATCTCTTAGGCGGGCGCGACCACACCACCGTGATGTATGGGTGCGAAAAGATCGCTGGGGAGATCAACGCTGACTCGCGCTTGCGTAACGAGGTTCTTGCCATCCGCGAGAAACTCTATGAGCAGGGGTAGTATCATTCCTCGTTTGGCTCCTTGTTTGCACCAGATTATACCTAACACTGCCTTCTGCACCTTTCTGGAACCCTGCTACATGCTCTGTCTGCATGTAGTGGGGTCGATCTTATTGAGATCCGCGTTTTGACATTTTGTGCTCGTCCTTTCGAAACCCCCTTTCCTTCTCGTTACCTAACGTATCACTGGGCATGACATAAGGTAACGTTGTCACGATGCTGCACGTCGTGCTGGCGATCGATCTGCACAGAGCGCTTTGCGCGTCGACTCGTTTGAGTATTCGTATGTGTCGCACGAAGGGTGATGACGTGCTGTCGTGCGCCCATCGGCGATGCGATCAGCATGCGTAAGCGGCTCAACGCTTACGCATGCGGTAGCTGCGCTATCGGTCGGGGCGTTGCCGGAGCCTGCATGTCAGGCAGGTATCCTTGACAAAAAGGGGGCATTCGGGTACGATGAAGATGTAGCTATAGCGGCTAGTTTCCCACTTTGTTGTTTACGATAATCCAACTATTTGACCAGCGCCCCTCTTCTAATGTGCTGTCGCTGATGGTCTTATGCTTTTTATTACATCATGCTGGCGATGGTGCTGGGTTATGCCTACTATTATGTATGCAAATGCTATTCTCTACAATAGACTCCTTGCTTGCTACGTACATAGCCAGTTTACTGTCGTTCACATAGTGAAAGGAGTCTCCTGTGAGAATTGCTGGTAACTACACTTTTGAGGCTGATCGTGAGGAAGTTTGGTTGGCCTTGAATGATCCCGAAGTTTTGGCCCGAGCGATTCCTGGCTGTCAAAAACTCGAACAGATTGGCGAGAACGAGTATGAAAGCACGCTGAAGATAGGCTTGCAGGCGGTGAAAGGCGTCTACAACGGGCACATCAGCATCCAGGATTTGCAGCCCCCGCAGGGCTATAAGCTTGTGGTAAACGGAAAAGGGAGTAATGGGTTCGTCAAAGGCGAAGGTACAATCAACCTGCGCCAGGACGGCGCGAAAACGATTATTGAGTATGGCGGCGAAGCGCAGGTCGGCGGGACCATCGCCAGCGTTGGTCAGCGGCTCCTCGATGGTGCGGCGAAAACCTTGATCAATCAAAGCTTGAAGGCCCTCTCCGCGCAGATTACGGCGCGCCGCAACGGCGTCCAAGCGGGCGAAGCCGCCGGCGCTGAAACGCGCGCTCAGTCGACGCCTCAACCAGTAGCGCCGGTAGCGCCTCCTGTTTTGGCGCCTGTCCCTCCACCTGCATCCCCGCCTGCTTCGACGCCTGTCCCGGCCCATGTCGCACCCGCCGCGCCAGGTCCAGCCGTCGAGCGGCGGAGTGTTGTCATTCCGCCGCATGAACAACTCTCCGAAAGCGATGTTGTCCATGGGATAGTCGATGATTTTCTCAAAGAACGCCCCTGGTTCCCATGGGTCATTGTTGCATTTTTACTTGGCTATATCTTTGGACGCAGAAAGTAGCGAGCAAACATGGAGCAATCCAAGGGTTAGCGCCGCTATATCGTTATGATTATAGCCTGGTGTGCCAAAGTTTGTGGAATATATCAATCCAAATGATCCTATCGCCCCTGTGTGATTTGGTGTGAAATGGTAAGGAGGTTCTTATCGTGACGGCAATATCAGTCACAGTCAATGGCAAAAAGCATCAGAGCGATGTCGAGCCTCGTACATTGCTGGTTCACTATCTTCGTGAACAACTGAACTTGACGGGTACGCATATCGGGTGTGACACCAGCCAGTGTGGCGCCTGTGTTGTTTTGCTCAATGGTCAGAGTGTGAAGTCTTGTACAGTGTTGGCGGTTCAGGCCGATGGCGCAGAGGTGACGACGATCGAAGGTCTGGCTCAAAACAACCAACTCCATCCTATTCAGGAGGGCTTCTGGGAGAAACACGGCCTCCAGTGCGGCTATTGCACCCCTGGCATGATTATGGCCGCCTACGACTTGCTCCAGAAAAATCCGAACCCTACCGATGACGAGATTCGTCACGGACTCGAAGGTAATCTCTGTCGCTGCACCGGCTATGAAAACATCGTACGCGCTGTGCAGTATGCCGCTGAAAAGATGGTGCATTAAGGAAACTCTTACCCTGCTGTGTCTCTGCGGGTAGGCAACGCAGCCTAGAAAAGTTAGGAGTAGACGATGACGGCAGAAACCGCTCTGAAGCCGCGAATGGTTGGGAGATCTATCAAACGCCGCGAGGATCCCCAGTTGATCACGGGCCACGGAAACTATCTCGATGACATCAAGCTCCCTGGTATGGCTCATGCGGCGATCTTGCGCAGCCCTTATGCCCATGCCAATATCAAGAGTATTGATACCAGCCAGGCCGCAGCGCTGCCCGGCGTGATCGGCGTCTATACCGGCAACGATATGCTGGACATCAATCCGCTGCCCTACGCTTGGCAAGCCGCCGGTGTGCCCAATAACGCCAATGGCCCGCGAGTGCTCGCCTCCGACGCTGTGCATTACGTTGGCGAGGGTGTAGCTGTGGTCGTAGCGGAAGATCGCTACGTGGCGCGTGACGCCCTCGACTTGGTTGAAGTCGACTATGAGCCGCTGCCGACCGTTGTCGATGCGGAGCTAACCACCCACCCCGACGCCCCCCAGTTACACGAAAACGCCCCGAACAATATCGTCTTCGACTGGTCTTGTGGCGATAAAGAGAAGGCTGTGGCCGGTCTCGCCCAGGCCGATGTGGTGGTTAGCGAGCGAATTATTAACCAGCGGCTGATCCCTACGCCGATGGAAACCCGCGGCGCGCTGGGGCGCTACGATCCCGGCACTGACGAGTATACGCTCTGGATCACCTCGCAAGCCCCGCATGTGCATAAGCTGATTCTTTCCGCCTTCGTCATGGGCATCCCCGAGCAGAAGATCCGCGTGATCTCCCCGAACGTGGGCGGCGCCTTCGGTGCGAAGATCTTTATGTACGCCGACTACCCCATGGTGCTCTGGCTCTCGAAAAAGGTAGGCCGTCCGGTAAAGTATATCGAGGATCGCAGCGAGAACTATAAGGTGACGACCCACGGGCGCGATCATGTCACCGATGTCGAGGTTGGCGCAACCAAGGACGGCAAGATTACCTCACTGCGGGTGCAAACCTACGCCAATCTGGGCGCTTATCTCTCGACTGCTGCGGGCGGCATTCCCACAACGCTCTATGGGCGGATCATCAATGGCGTCTACGATATCCCCAACATTTACTGCAATGTGAAGGGCGTGTACACGAATACCGCCATGGTTGACGCCTATCGCGGCGCCGGTCGCCCAGAAGCCTCCTACCTGATCGAACGGATGATGGACCGCGTCGCGGTGGAATTGGGTGTCGATCCCGCCGAGATCCGGCGTCGGAACTTTATTCAGCCCGATCAGTTTCCGTATCAGAATGTGATCGGCCAGTTGCCCTACGATAGCGGCAATTACGAGAGAGCCTTGGACCGAGCGCTCGAGATGGTCGACTACGCCAACTTTCGCAAGGAACAAGCCGAAGCCCGCAAGCAAGGTTGCTACCTTGGCCTGGGCATCTCTTCCTATGTCGAAATTTGCGGTGTTGCGCCGACTGCCTGGATCATGAGCGAAGGCTGGGGCGCGGGTCTCTGGGAAAGCGCCAACGTCAAAGTTCACCTTACCGGCAAGGTCGTCGTCACCACTGGCACAATGCCGCACGGTCAGGGCGTTGAGACTACCTTTGCCCAGATTGTCGCCGACGAGCTGGGCGTGCCCTACGAAGATGTCGAGATCGAGTACGGCGATACCTCCGGCACGCCCTTTGGCTATGGCACCTATGGCAGCCGCAGTCTGGTCGTTGGCGGCGTGGCAATGAAGAAGAGCCTGGATAAGATCAAAGCGAAAGTCAAGAAAATCGCCGCCCATCTGCTCGAAGCGAATGAAGCCGATATGGTGTTCGAGGAGGGCAAGGCTTTTGTGAAGGGTTCGCCCGACAACGGGAAAACCTTCGCCGAGATTGCAGCCGCGGCGGCAGTAGGCGCGAACCTGCCCGAAGGCGTCGAACCGTTCCTGGACGAAACGAGCTACTACGATCCACCGAACTGCACCTTCCCCTTCGGTACGCATATATGTATTGTTGAAGTCGACAAAGATACGGGCCGGCTCGATCTCAAGCGCTACATCGCGGTGGACGACTGTGGCAACCAGATCAACCCGCTTATTGTCGAAGGCCAGATCCACGGCGGTATTGCCCAGGGTTTGGCCCAGGCGCTCTACGAGCATGCTGTCTACGATGAGAACGGACAGTTGCTCAGCGGCACGCTGATGGACTACGCCCTGCCGACGGCGGCGATGGTGCCGCGCTACGAAACCGACTCCACGGTCACGCCCTCCCCGGTCAACTCCATGGGCGTCAAGGGGGCGGGTGAGGCGGGGACGATTGCCAGCGCCCAGGCGGTTATGAATGCGGTCGTCGATGCTCTGTCACCCTTTGGCGTCAAACACATGCAAATGCCGGCAACGCCGGAACGGCTCTGGAAAGCTATCCATAACAAGTAAGGTTGGATTGCGAATGCGCCAATCCGACACGGAGGAGATATGATACCGAGCAAATTCGACTATTTTGCGCCAGCAAGCGTAGCCGAGGCGATTAGCCTGTTACAGCAGCATGGCGATGAGGCCAAGCTTTTGGCTGGCGGACACTCATTGCTCCCCGCGATGAAGTTGCGTTTGGCAACGCCGAGCGTCCTGATCGATATCGGGAAGATTGCTGAGTTACGTGGCATCAGTGTGAATGGCAATGTCAGCATGGGCGCACTGACAACGCATCATATGGTCGAGACGTCGGCAGCGCTCAAGTCGGCTTGCGCCATCCTACCCGAATGCGCCGCGCTGATTGGCGATATCCAGGTGCGCAATCTCGGCACTATTGGCGGCGCGCTCGCCCACGCCGACCCCGCCGCCGACTATCCGGCAGTGGTTCTGGCGCTCGACGCGCAGATCCATGTGCAAGGACCAAGCGGGACGCGCAGCGTTCCTGTTGCCGACTTCTTCACCGATATGTTGACGACGGCGTTGGACCCGACCGAGATTATTACAAAGATCGAGGCGCCGAAGCTGGGTGCGGGCGAAGGTGCGGCGTATGTCAAATTCCCGCACCCGGCCAGCCGCTACGCGATAGTCGGCGTGGCGGCGTATGTCAAGATGGACGGCGGCAAGGTCGCAGCAGCGCGGATCGGCATTACCGGCGCAGGCCCGAAGGCCGAGTGCCAGGCAAAAGCGGAGGCGGCGTTTGTTGGGAGCGATGGCAGCGCGGCAGCGATTGCCATCGCTGCTGAAGAGGCCGGCACGGAGATGGACGTGTTCGGCGACATCCATGCCGGCGAAGACTACCGCCGGGCGATGATCAAAGTGTACACCCGGCGCGCATTGACGCAGGCGGTCGCGCGCGCCGGCGGCTAGGCTGTATCGAACACAAAGACAACCAGGCGCATTGCGCCTGGTTGTCTTCTTTTTGCGCCTGCTTCTTATCCCATTTATCCCCATGCTGGGTGGTGGCGATGCTGAAAAATGGTATCGACCGACATGCCCCGGTTGATCCGCTGGATCACCTCCGCAATCAACGTGCTCACACTCAAGACTTTTAGCCCTGGCCAGCGCTTCTCAGGCGACAGCGGCAAGGTATCGGTCGTCACCAACTCGATGATCGGGCTATCCTTCAACCGCTCGACTGCGTTTTCCGTAAAGACCGGATGCACGCAACATGCATAGATTTCGCACGCACCTTGTTCTGCCAGCAAGTGCGACACCTCAAGAATAGAGCCGCCGGTCGCGATCTCGTCGTCGACGATGATACAGCGTTTTCCGGTCACGTCGCCGATCAGGTTGAGCACTTCCGGCACGCTATGATGGTTCGCGCCGTTCTGTGATAAGTGCTGCGAGCGGCGTTTCTCTGCAATCGCCAGAGGCGCGCCAAGCATCTCCGCGAAGTTGCGCGCCCGCTTGGCAAAGCCCAGATCCGGTGAGACCACAATCGTGTCATTCCAGCCCTTGTCGGCAAAATAGCGCACCAGCAAGCTTTGCGCACTCAACTCCGTGACCGGGATGCTGAAGAAGCCCTGGATCTGCCCAGCGTGAAGGTCGATCGTCAGAACTTGCTGCGCCCCGGCAACCTGGATCATATCGGCGAGCAGCCGTGCGGTGATGGGGACGCGCGGTTGGTCTTTCTTATCGGTGCGGCCATAAGCATAGTAGGGGATGACTGCCGTGACCCGACCGGCCGAGGCGCGTTTGCACGCATCGAGCATGATCAAAAGTTCCATAATCCGGTCGCTCAAGGGCGAGGCGAGCGATTGGACGACGAAAACATCTTTTTCCCGTACCGTTTCGTTTAGCTTGACAAAGATATTCTCATTGCTAAACTGTGCAACAGTGATATCTCCCATTGGCACCCCAACCCGTCCGCAAATCGCGCGCGTCAGCTCTGGATTGCCATTTCCTGCGAAAATACGTAGCTCATCAAAGCGGCTGCCCATTTTTTACTCCTCTCGCAACATCTCCAACAAAGTGGTTCGCTCTATACGCAAGCCCGACGGCAATTGTCCTGCTAGAAGGGTCTCAGGGGGCTCATCGGCAAACAGGATTGCTTCTATCGTTGCACGTTGCATCAGGGTTGCCAGTAACTGGGCGATACTCATGCCCAGTAGTCGCGGAGTTGGTCCCAGGCGGTTGCGTTGGGCGAAGGCTAACGCTGCATCGGCGCTTGGAAATGCCAGCAAAAGTCGAGGCCGTCCGCTTTTGCCATCCCCGCTGACGCCGCTTCCTCCAGTGCGATACACATAGAATGATGGCGGGCGGAGCGTGGTGGTCATGGGATCAATCCCTTGTATATTGCGTGTGTGCAATTGTTGAATAATCGACTCAAGAACAGTTTGCGCTGTGTGCGGGCTACACCCTTGTTGTTGGGCAATGCCGATGAAAAACTTGGTGTCGTGCATAGTTGTTGATTCGCAATCCAATGTAGCTGGCGACACTGCTAGCTAGACTCGTCATTTTTGTTTGAATGGCAACCGAGTTCCTGATGCTTGAGATGATATGAGCATCACTGGAAGCCCAGTGATGCTCGTCATCAATGACCTACATCGCTGTATTCGCATCCAGTACTGCGGGAGGCAGTGCGAACAGCGACCAAAAAAGAGTTTGTTGTATGACATCTCCCTTTCGCTCCGCTTTATACTGAGTTGTGCGCTATAGCAAAGGCGCCGCGGGAATAGTATCTGGGCGGCTTTCATTCAGATAGAGCGCGCCTCCCAGCAGGCCTACCTGGATTTCGTTTGCTGTGCCGGCGTGGTCAGGATGATACTCTAAACGCATACGCTCGAAGTACTGGACTCGGCGTGTGGTTCCGTCGGGAAGCCGCTCATCGAATTCATCACTGATTGCAGAGCCCAACACATCGAGTCCTCCGTTTTGTTCCCAAAAACGAAGGAAGCGCTCACTGACGCTCTGGCTCGTTTCGCCAAAATAGCGAGAGTTGGGGTTGCTCACAAAGAAGACCTGATCTGGAAAATCTCGATCGATTGTGTATTCCACGCCGAGGCGACCAAGCTGGATTTCGTATGGTGTACCGGCATATTTGGGCCAATGCTCGATCCGCGCTCGCTCGAACCACTGGATCTCGCGCCCATTGACGACCATCGGCGCGCTAATCGCTGTGCCCAGCATGTTCAAACCGCCGCGTGTATTATAGAGATCCTGAAATCGCGCTCCGACCGCGAATTGTGTATTGAGCGGCGCACCAGGAGTGGCAACTGTATGAATGCCTGCACTGGGGCCTGTTATACCCGGATCTTCTGCTGTGATTGTTTGCAGCAATCGGGCGCGTGTATCGGTTCCGGCGGTGCGTGTTGGCCAGATCCGGTTGAAACCGCCGAGGAGCGCACCAAAAGCTAGGATGATGGCTGCAAGCGCCAGTCCTAAGAACAGACCGAGGAGGACGCCGCCTGTACTGCTGCGTTGGGCTGGGTGCTGGCGTTGTTCCCGAGCGAGGGCAGTTGCTCTATTCGGCGCCGCTGGAACGATTGCAGCGGCGCTTTCTTTCATCTGCGATGCGGTTGCGCTAGACTGAGCGTTTGGCGCCGGGCCGGTAATCGTTGGCGCAGATAGATCGATGGTCTTGCTGGGGGATGCGCCCGGTGATCGCTCTGCTACGGTTAGCGCTGTGTGTGTAGACGTTACCTGCTGCGATTCACTCGACCGAGTTCCTGAAGAGTCGGGTTGCTGTGAGGCAGCGGATGGTGCTGTATTGCTGCTGCGTCGTGACTCGCTCATGGCGTCTCCTTGTCAATATGTGCGTTGATTTGTGCGGCTGTCACCTGGAGCGTTTCTGGATCTGATGTGCCTGGCCGCCAGTAACTTATCGCGCGATCACCTTCCCAGCGCGGAATAATATGCACATGGTAGTGAAAAACGACTTGACCGGCCGCAGCGCCGTTATTCTGCACAATATTGAAGCCATCGGGGTGCAGGGCCGTCTGGATTGCTTTGGCGACACGCTGTGTCGTTTGCGCGACGGCTGCAATCAGGTCAGCGGGGAGTTCGATCAGACCTGGATATTCTTCTTTGCAGATCACCAAGGTATGACCTGGGGAAGCAGGGTTAATGTCGAGAAACGCCAGAGTCAGGTCGTCCTCGTACACTTTTGCCGCGGGAAGCTCGCCTCTGATGATACGGGAAAAGACAGATGCCATGTAATCTCCTATTATCAAGTACAAAAACATGAGCTTCTTGGCGCAATGCATAGAGCCTAGCTTGCAATTATAGCACAGGTGCGCGTGAGGCGAGGGGCGATAGGCCGGGCGCATAGAGCCAGTTGAGCTTATAATGGTTCTGCACCGGCAGATTCGAGTTGAGCAGCGCCGCGATAACGCTGGCCAAACCAGGTTAGCGCCAGAACTCCTAGAATAACGCCAAACCAAAGCGTACCAAAGCGAATGATGATCGTTGCCGTTGTGGCAGCGCTGCTGCTCATACTGACAATAGCAATAAGCAGACCGGCGCTGCTGACCTCGGAGACGCCCAGCCCGCCGGGAATCAACGATACAAGGCCAAACAGCGTACTGGCGGCAAAAATAAAAGTCGCCTGCAAAAGCAGGAGACCTGAATCAGTCACTTGTAACCCGATGAGCACATAATAGAAAGCGATACACTCGAAGCCCCACGATATCAGACTCAATACTGTTGAAGGAACAAGGATGCGCCAGTCTAGCAGTTTTGTGGTGCTGCCGTATAGCGTCGTGAAGCGCGGGGCGATTTTGTCGCCAAAGGGCGTGCGCGCTACCAGGGCGAACAAACGCTCGCAGAGCGGACGATTCTGGACAACGGCAATGCCCAGCATAGTGAGCGCTACAAGAACAATGAACAGCGGGCGGGCGGCGGGGTAAAGGGTTAGCCCCAGCGCCATCAGCAGAAGCATTGCAATACCGTCAGTCAACCTTTCGGCTAGGACAATTGGCGCCGATAGGCTAATCGCGGTGCCGTTCACTCGTCGCAGCAGGTATGATTTGAAGACTTCGCCGACTTTGCCCGGCGTGACCGACATGACCAGCCCCGCAGTGAAAATCAGGGCGCTGTCGCCATAGTGAACGCCATGCCCCTGTTGCAATCGGCGTAGGTAGTAGTCCCATTTGAGCCAGCGCAAGAAGTAGTTGAGCAGCGTAAAGCCCAAAATGAGCGGGAGCGTTGTCCAATCGAAGGCGCCAAAACTAGCGCCGACCGCGCGAATATCGCTGAACAAGCCCAGGACGATAACCACGCCTATGCCCAGAAGCAGTGAGAGTAGAATTTTTCCCCGGAGGTTCTTGAGGGTCATAACTCGTTATCACGATCGTGTTTGCTCGGGAGATTATACCCGCCTCTGTGTTGCAGCGCAACAGCGCACGAAAAAGGTATGAAGAGACGAGGGAGATGGAGCGGTTCAGACGCAAAGAGAGAAGGACGCAGCGCAGAAATCAGGATACTGAGACGCGCTTGGCTGTAAGCTTCTGCTATGTACTCTTCGTGAGGCTTAGGGCTTAATGGCGCCTACTTCGCGTGCTTTGTCTGCATCGGGGAAACAATGAAGCGGAACCAGGTCGCCGTTCTGCTCAGCGTCGCGAATCGTGCTCACAAGTTGATACGTCTGTGCACAGTCGGCGCAGGTCCAGAGGTGCCACCAGACGTGCGGGTAGGCTTTATACGCCGATATGAAGCTGGCTTGGCTTTCTTCATCGATATATGCTGCAAGATCGTGCTGACATTCTGCGCATGTCGTTTTGAGGGGGGAGGGTGATGCTTGCAGAAGATGCGCCATGAAAAGCAGCAGCGCCCCGCGACAGACTAGGCACGCCGCAATATGGTCGAGTAGCGCGCTGGGCGTCTTGGCGCAAGGGTTCGACTGCTGAAGCAAGTCAATCAATTCACGGACATCTGGGCAAGTAACACTGTGCATAGGAAACCCCCCGTTTGGTTGCGTGTTGTTGTATAGCTGATCGTTATGATTTTAGCATCCTCATGATCATTGGTGCCCAAATCGGACGATTTGTGCTTATCAGCGACCCCAAACGCTTTGCCAGGCTCATAGCGCAACGGCGCCGTCCACAACGACGCGCTTCACCAAGTTAACGCCGACGTGATAGCCGATCTCGTGCTCGTCGGTCGTATCCCAGATGGTGAGATCGCAGCGCTTGCCGACCTCCAGGCTGCCTATCTCGGTATCAAGCTGTAATGCTTGCGCCCCGCCGCGCGTCGCTGCGCGGAGCGCCTCGGCGACGGTGAGGCCGCAGAAAGGGATGGCTAAGCCGATGACGAACTGCATATTCTCGGTGTATGACGAACCTGGGTTGAGATCGGTGGCCAGAGCGATGTTCAGACCGGCATCTAGCCACCGCCGCCCGTCGGGATAGGCGTGGCGCAGGGTGTATGCGCAGCCGGGCAACAAGGTGGCGACCACGCCGGCGCTGCGCAGCGCGGCCCGATCGGCGTCGGTGATAAAGTCGAGGTGATCGGCGGAGACGGCATTCAATTCGGCAGCCAGGGTTGCTCCGCCGCTGTGCCCCAGTTGGTTGGCGTGTAGCTTCAGTTTGTACCCCAGATCGCGTGCTCGTTCCAGAATAGTGCGACTCTCAGCGGCGTCGAACGCGCCGGACTCGCAAAACACATCACAGAAGTCGGCGAGCGGGCGCGCAGCAGGCAAGATTTCGTCACAGACCAGGCGCACATAGGCGGCCCGATCAGCGCGATACTCCGGCGGAATGGCGTGGGCGGCCATACATGTGCTCGCTAGGCGCGGCGGGCCATCACGTAGCGCTGCGATGACTTGCAGGCATTTGAGCTCGTCTGCAAGATTGAGTCCGTAACCGCTCTTCGCTTCAAGCGTTGTGGCGCCGTGGGCCAGACAGCGGGCCATACGCTGGCGGGCGCTCGTTTCGAGATCTGCGGCAGAAGCAGCGCGGGTCGCGCCAACCGTCGTGAGGATGCCGCGACCCTGAGCCAGGAGTTCAGCGTATGTTGCGCCGCGAAGCCGTTCGTGGAACTCGCCGGCCCGGTGACCTGCGAAGACTAGGTGGGTGTGGCTATCAACGAAGCCGGGCAGCACCAGCGCGTTTGCTGCATCGAGGCGCTGTGCATCAGCGACGAGATTGACCGCCTGTGCAACTTCGTCTTGCGCGCCTATCCAAACGATCCGGCCATTTCGGGCGGCGAGCGCGCCATTGCGTAGCACCCCAAGCGGTCCTTCGAGGGGCGGCGCGGGATGTTCTGCTACTGTTGCCAAACGCCCGGCATTGGTGAGAAGAAAATCAGCTTCGAGCATCGTTTTATGTGTCGGTTTCATAGTCTCATTGCGGGATACTGATCACGCCGATGGGCGTCGATGAATGCCGATGATTGTATAGTCAAGCTGCGCCAATCTGCGACTAAGTTGCGCTCATTGCCATGCGCTTTATTGTGGTGATGCAACTCTAGCGTATGTATTGGCAAGACCCTATCGACTGTTCCGTAGTATAATACGAATTGATAGCCAACGATTATACATGCATTATCCTTGGCTCTTGCTGCTCGCTTTGCAATTCGGTAAAATCTCATTATGCATACCGCAACCCTTTTTGCTGACCAGAGTCTCGCTCGGCGCGTGGAGCGCAGCGAAGCGTTGCACGCTGCTGATTACATCACGGCGATGGAGCAATTGACCCCCGAACGCAGCGCAGCCATACTGCCAGTCGCTGGCGGCTATGCGATATCGATGGGCGCTGGGTTTCCCATGAACCGGGCAGTCGGCCTGGGCCTCAACGAGCCGATCAGCGCTACCGATTTGGATCGCATCGAGGAGTTCTATCATAGCCGTAATCTGTCCGTCGAAATCGAACTCTGCCCGCTGGCCGATCAGATGCTTGTGGAGCTATTGAATAAGCGCGGATACACCTTGCAGCGCTTCCTCAATATGTTAGCGCGACCGCTGATCCATGCGGAAGCGACGCATCTCCCTCCGCCGGCAATTCATATTACAACGATTGGACCAGGCGAGGTGGAACTATGGGCGCAAGTAGCGGCGCACAGTAGCGTCGGTCTGAGTGCGTTGCCTCGGGATCACTGGGCGCTGACCTTATCGCGGGTGACTGCGCATCGCCCCAATGTGACATGTTTCATGGCCTGGATCGACAATAAGCCCGCGGGGGGGGCGGCGTTGCTCACCCGTGATGGCGTGGCAACCCTCTTCTCGGCGAGCACCCTGCCGACGTTTCGCAAACGCGGCGTTCAGGCGGCGCTTATTCGGGCGCGGCTGGCCGCTGCGGCAGCCGTGGGGTGTGATCTGGCGACGATGATAGCGGCGCCTGGCAACGAATCGCAACGCAATATGCAGCGGCTTGGCTTCCAGGTTGTCTACACCAAGTCGGTGATGGTCCGCGCCTAGTGTAGTGATGAGGCGATGGTCCCCGCGTATGCGGGAATGATGCAAGAAGGCGATGCTCTGAGCTCGTCGCCTCCGTGTTTCATCGGCCTCGCCGCCTCGCTGCCTCCGCGTGTCATCCGCTCCGCGTCTCATCGTTGTCTCATGTTATCCGCCCGTCGCCTGGTCTCTGGGCCAAGACTATAGCCGCTCCAGTACATGCTCGATTGGCATGCGGATTGTCATACGCTGCTCCTTTGCGAACTGGTTGCGCACCAACTCCGCCGCCCGAATTTCATTGTGATACCGCAATGCGAGACGGCGAATGTCGGCTTGAGCGATAGCCTGATCCTCGATCAGCCGCACTGTACCTGCCAGGGTGACGTAGCTATAGCCCGCCTCAATACAGATCGAAATCCGCTGATTCTGGCGTAGGTTTTGCTCCTTGACACGCCCGACCTTTGTATTCATCATGACCTCGTCGCCCTGTAATTCGAACCACATCACGGTCAAATGCGGCGTGTTGTCGGGGTTGATGGTCGCCAGGACGGCAAAGCGAGGTTCATCCAGAAAGGCGCGCGCTTTTTCACTGAGCGTGGTCGCCATAGAATCTCCTTTGCTTATATAGATGAGCGATATTGCAACATGATGATCAGAACGAACGACCGGCACAGGACAGATCTGCGAAGGCCGTGAAGATGGCCTGCTCTGAAGCTATATAGCGGTCGTCAGATTATATCATCGATGGGCAGATACGCGGTCGGCAGATGAGTCCTGACTCGTTTTCGACAAGGTTCGGATGCGATAAGATGAAAATTGTGGCGGACCCCTGTCAAAGTGGAATATCAGCAGATCACCCACAGGATGATCGTAGATTGGTAGACATCTGTGATCATCTGTGCCCGTTCGCGCTATCTGCGTTCTATTGCAGGACGTGGATGCGGCCTTCGCTATGGAGCCCAGTGCTTGACAGCTATCTACGAGGTGTTTATACTAAAAGCG
>JAKSDJ010000555.1 GCA_022360155.1 Chloroflexales bacterium
CGCCCATCAGGTCTTCCTGGGTTGGGTGCAGGTCGTAATAGTGCTCGAACCCGTCGTCATCGTCATAGGACGGTTCGGGCGGATCGGACACCAGGGTATTGTCGTCGGCCATCGCGCCGTCCTCCTCTCGGTGGGGTATGGGTCGCACGTGCAGCACGCTGCACGATCATTATAGCACGGCGCATCCGGTCGTGCGCCGCATGTCCGCAAGTGACGATGGCTCCGTCAACATGGGGCTTCCAATGCGGATGTAGGCGCCGATGGGCGCTGCATATCGTTACAGATCTGCGTCACATCAACGTGTATCTGTGTCGTCTGCGTGCTCTTGCAGCACATTGACGCAGTCCTATCGCAAAAGCGCTTTACTAAGCCCGATACATCCTGCCTAACAGTGAATTACATCGAGACAGCGCCCGGCGCCGCCAAGATCGCAGTGAGTTGCGAAACCCGAGTCCGTCCGATCTCGTTCCTGATCGAGCGTGCGGCAGCGCCCGGTGCGCAAGCCGTTTGGCAGCATACCCTGTAATTGCCATTGATTCCACCTGTGCTTTCTGCTATAGTGTCATTGCTGCGTTGTCTGATATCGTGTCGTTGTAGCTATCATACCAGAACCCTTTGTCTAATGACCAAACACTATCCGCAGGCTCCGCGTCATCGTTTATCAAGCTACCTAAACTGGGAATCCCCGATATTTGTTGGTCTCTTGCTAGCAGCGCTCGGAATCATGCTGATCCGCCAGCCGGCGGCGCCCTGGCCGTGGTTCGACGAAGGCCTCAACGTCAGTGCCGCCGCGGCCATCGCGCGCGATGGGGTGTATGCTTTGCCCGATGCACAAGGCTTCCGTGTGCTCGACCCAGCGATTCAAACCGGACCAACCGTCATCGTGCCGATTGCGGTCGCGTTTCAAGCCTTTGGTGTGGGATTTCTCCAAGCCCGACTCGTGATCATAGGGTTTGCCCTGGTCGCCCTGGTCGGCTATTGGCTGCTAGCGCAGCGCCTCGTCGGTCGCCGCGCCAGCCTGCTCGCTGTCGCGTTCCTTCTGGCGGGAAGCCCCGAGCCCATGGCCAGCTTCATCCCGATGAGTCGCCAAGTGCTCGGTGAAGTTCCCTCCCTGGCCTACCTGCTCTTGGGTGTGCTGATCTGGCTGCCGGCTGTGCAGCGCCAATCGACCAAGCTGACTCCTTTTATCCTTGCCGGCCTCGCTTGGGGTATCGCGCTGATCACCAAGTCGCAAGTCCTACTGACCTTCCCGGCAGCGCTAGCGGCAGTGGCGGCATTCGACCGCCTATACTATCGGCAAGCGCGCTGGCGCGATTTCGTACTGCCTATGGCGGTCGCCATCGGCTGTGTGGCCGTGTGGTACCTGGCACAGATCGCTATTGCCGGTCCCGACCTGTTTCAACGCAATGCAGCTTTGCTGCGCGAGGGAATGCAACTGCATGTCCTCGGCATCGAACCGGCGCATTGGCGCAATGCACTGCGATCAATCTGGCGCACCGGATTCTGGCTCTGGGGCGCTCCGGCGCTCGGGTGGGGGGTGTGGCAAGCGCGCCAGCGCAGCTTTAGCGGACTGCAACACGCGGTCCTCCTCAGTATCGCGCTCGCGATGTTGGGCTGGTTTATGAGCCTGTCGATTGGCTGGGAGCGCTACATCTTCTTTCCAGCGGTGCTGGCGCCGATCTGGCTGGCCGGCTTGCTGCGCAGCATCGCCAACGGATTGCCGGCCAGCTTGCCACAGAAGATCGGACCGCCGGTCGCAGCGTTTCTTAGCACGATCTTCATTGCGATCCACAGCGCTTATCTGTTGTACGGCATATTCGCCTTGCCTGACAGTGGCTATCACACTATGCGTGCATTCCTCCAAACCAGTGTGCCGGATCGTTCAGTTATTGCCTCATGGGAGTGGGAACTCAGCCTCGATGGCAACCATGCTTTTCACCATCCGCCCACCGAAATAACAAACCTGTACACCGTTTACATCCAAAGCGGTCGCGTCCCGCCCCCTGACCTATATGATCCGCTTGCAGCAGAGCCCGACTACATCCTCGTCGGCAACTTTAACGCGCTCACCGGGGCGTATACCACGACCGTCCAGGAACATGCCGAATTGGTTGCGTCATTTGGCGTCTATCAACTTTTTCAAGTCCATGATCAAAGTACTCAATCGCTCCAATAGGCCCGCGTTTGGCCCCATCCGATTACTGCGTTCTTGCTTTCTTTGCCGTTCAGGGAATCGTATGTGTTGCGCCGCAGCCTGCTTACTATCCTGCATATCCGGTAGAAGAGAGGAGGGACAGTCCTATGTGCCCGCTCGGGTTTCGTTTTAAGCTCTGTGCTGTGCTACGGCTTGCGCTATTTGGCCTCTCCGCATGTGGCCGACCAAGCGGCGCGCCGCATCCACTGACATGCCATACCGCCTATCGGAGCAACGTGACTGTGGCTATTCAGCGCGAGGATACGGTGAACTTGTCTGAGCTCGCGGCGACACCAGTCACGCTCAACTACGCCGACCTGACCTTTCACGCCCAATATTTTGGTGAGCCGCCATTTGCAATTCCAGCGCTCGATCTATTTGTAACGCTGCCCAATCAGGAGGGGCGGCTCATGTCAGTGCTCTATCAGTTCCCCCGCGCCACACCTGCCAATCAATTCATCGACGGGCATGGGTTCACGGGACTACACTACGTTTACCATCCGATTTCCGGCGCCGAGCTGCAATTTTGGTGTGTTGCAGACTAACGCGCTGGTCAGGTCTATACACGGCCTATGGTACAATCGAGCTTATCAACACCATGTTTATAGTCGCCACAGGGTCAGCGGCTCGACAGGTGAGCGTTGACCATAGAAACCGGAAAGAGGATCGATGACGCTCACGAATTTGGGGGCGGCCGCCGTGATTTTAAACGACGCCGGTCACATCTTACTCGTCAAGCACACCTATGGACGCTTGAATTGGGAACTGCCCGGCGGCTACGCCGAAGTTGGGGAATCGATCATCGCAACAGCCATCCGTGAAGTGCGGGAAGAGACCGGCCTCCACATCCGTGTACTCCATACCACCGGCGCCTATTATGATCCCGAACGCGACATGCACCACTTCGTCTTCTGCTGCCAGCCCCTCGACCTGACCGCAACGCTCCAACCCGCCGCTGGCGAGATCAGCGCCTGCGCGTTTTGGCCGGTAACCGCGTTACCACGCCCGATTAGCAATTTTACGGTTCAGCGGATTACCGACGCGATAGCCGGGAAACAGCAACCCTTGCCCCAGATCATCGAGCCGCGGCATTGGATCGAGTAACGTCTGTAGGGCTACGTCAATATTGCAGTTCTTTTTGGAGTGCGGCAGCGTGGCTGCCGCACTCCAAAGCGTTATAGCCAGGCGAAACTGGTGTTGTGCAGTGGGTCATGCTGCGGTAGGCGACGCTGCAATGGCGCGCCTCGTTCTCGATCTCGCCCTGACCACGGTTGCGGGCAAATACTTCCAGTTGACCCGCGAACAACCGTCGTCCAAAGAATTCTATGACCGGGCGAAGGCGCACGAGTTGTGGCCGGCAAGCGCAGAACTCGTACAACTCACACCAGACGAGAGTATCTTCAGCGACGCCGCAAGCTGCCGGCCTCACCACATGCCTGCTCACGGCTAGCTGCCGATGACGCTCCGCTTCTGTCGTATCATGAGGGCATTATCTGCAAAGACATCACCAGTGAGTAGACCGATGCACAATACGTTGACAGCGCAATCATTACTCTTACAACGTCCGCGCCAACTCGCCTGGGCGCCCGATCAGCTACCCGACCTTGACCCCCGCGATCTTCTGCTGCGCACCCGTGCGGGCGCGATCAGCTTGGGGACGGAGTTGCCTTTGTACCTTGGGCAGGCGCGCCGGGCTCAACCGCCAAGCTATCCCATCATGACCGGCTATGAAACCATTGCCGACGTGGTAGCATGTGGCGCCGCCGTACAGACGGTGACGGTCGGCGACCGGGTGGTCGCCTTCTATGGGCATCGGACTGCAGCGGTTGTGCCGGAGTCGCGGGTCGTTCCGATCCCGCCGGCTATTCCAGACAATCTGGCGGTGCTGCTGATCCTCGCCTGTGACACGGCCAAGGGCATCAGCAAGGTTCCGCTCCACCTACAGAGTCGCATCGCCATTACTGGCAGCGGCCCGATCGGCCTGCTGACGTTGTTCAACCTGCACGCCCATGGCCTGCGTGATATTGTCGTCATCGATCCTGTGGCGCACCGCCGGGGCGTGGCGCAGGCCTTTGGCGCACGCGCAACAGGTGATACAGAGAACCCAGGCATCGATACAAACTCCTGCCAGGCTGGGTTTGAGTGTTCCAGCCGCGCTGCGGCGTTTGGGTTGTTGCAGGACTTGGTGCAGCCCGGCGGTCATCTCTGCATCCTCGCCGATGGCAACCTGGAGCCGCTGACGCTGACCCCCGCCTTTCACACCAAAGAGTTGACGGTTGTCGGGTCGAGCGACGGGTTGGACTACCGCGCCTACGCCGCCTGGTTTTGGGATCTAGTGCGCACCGAACGCTACCCCTTGGCAAGCGTGTTCGAGCAAACGGTAGAGGCGCCTGCGTTACCCGAGGTCTTCGCCCATCTTGCCGCAGCTGATCCGTGCCCGCTCAAAGTATTCGTCCAATACGCGCATGGGTAGGCCGTTGGCGCCTGCGTTCTAACATGCAATTGCAGCTGTTTTGTCATAATCCCGTCCCGCAACAACGTCCTTATGCATACAAGTGTTGTGATATCATGCCTTTGCAACCGTGCGCAACGAAGGTTAATCGATATAGCAGAAAGGGAGTGAGGATGGAAAAGATTGGTGTCAATTGGGCTTTAATACTCGCCCAACTCCTCAGTGGTGTCATGATCGTTGCGGCGATCAGCCTGGCGCTGATTGACCTGTGGCAATGACGCCATCGCCAGATGTCAGAAACGGCTCGGGGCATTTGGGCGGCGCTGATTATTCTGGTGCCGCTGCTTGGCCCGATCGCGTTTTGGCTGACTCGTCCTGGTCAAGTTCAGGCAAACGAACGAACGAGCTAGTGCGCTGTCAGATCGCACTAGCCGCGGCAGCATCGGCGAATCTGTCGTTGCCATCGCTAGCTTCCGATAGTTGCCGCGCGCCTCAATCGAAGTGCGCTTTTTCAGATCTGCTGGAGGCATGCGCCGATGGCAATCCCCAGCAGAGTCGGATTGATGTAATATCCGCAGGCACGGCCACATTCTGTACGCGCCGTAATACGACGTGACATCCCTGCTGCTGCCCTAAAACCTACCCATGAGAACTATCCACATGTCCATTCCACTGTATGAGCGTCCAGTTTACACTGGTCTTGCGAATATGAAGTAGCAGGCGCTACAGCCGAAAACGTCGCTTGCGGCATAGAGTTGTGCAGCCGAGGACGTCTTCTCATTTCAGCAAAAGGATTGGTATGACCTGGCAAGAACAACTCAACGGCGACGCATTGACCTGGTTGTTGGAGCGTGATAATCCTGGAGTGCGGTATCTGGCCTTGCGAGATGTGCTCGAACTGCCCAGTAATCACAATGAATTACTCGCTGCGAAAGCATTGGCCCATCAGGAAGGCCCCATATCCGTTATCCTCAATGCGATGAACGAAACCGGGTGGTGGATGGAAGCTGGTCCGGGCTATAACCCCAAATATCGCAGCACAGTATGGGCAATCATCCTGCTGGGTCAGTTGGGGGCGTCCATCGCCATGGATAACCGTATCGAACAAGCCTGTCATTATTTGCTCGAACACGGGCTCACGGAACATGGGCACTTTACAACCAGCGGAGCGCCTTCCGGTACAGCGGATTGCTTACAGGGGAATCTATGTACAGCTATGCTCGAGTTGGGGTGCAATGATCCGCGCCTGGATAAGGCGTTTGAATGGATGGCCCGTAGCGTGACGGGTGAAGGCATTGCCGCTCTGGAAGATAAACAAGCCCCGCTGCGCTATTATGCCGGGAAATGCGGACCGCTCTTTGCTTGCGGGGCGAATAACAAACTGTCGTGTGCCTGGGGCGGGGTCAAGGTGATGTTGGCGTTCAGCAAACTGCCTTTGGAGCGACGTACTCTGCTGATTGAACATGCAATCGAGCAAGGTGTGGAATTTCTATTAGGAGTCGACCCAGCCGAAGCCGCATATCCGGCCGGATGGAGTGACAAGCCGAGTAGAAATTGGTGGAAGTTCGGGTTTCCGGTTTTTTACGTTACCGATATCCTGCAAAACATCGAAGCCTTGGTCCGATTGGGCTATGGCGCCGATCCCCGCCTAGCTAATGCGCTTGATCTTGTCCGAGCAAAGCAGGATGTCAATGGGCGCTGGGCGCTAGAATACGATTATGCGGGTAAAACGTGGGTTGACTTCGGGAAGAAGAAACAGCCCAACAAATGGGTGACCCTGAGAGCTGAGCGGGTTCTGAAGCATGCGTATGGGAATACGCTGCATCAGCGTTGCTGATCGATGATGGGCCCCTGCCCATCGGCGCGTCACCAAACACCGGTTTGCAGCCCCCCCGCCTGTAGTGCACACGATCTTGCTCTTTGGATGACTTTCTATGCGGCGCGCTCCATCCCATTCGACATGGAACCCGCCTACGCCGCAACCAAAACTATTAAGCAATAGCTGGTTCAACACTGCTCTTGGAAGGAGGCAATTACTCGTGATTCCGTGGCTCAACTTCAGCGTCCTCGTTGCGTCTTCATTTCTATTCACGCTCTTCTATGTAAAAAGCGTCAGTCCCGCAGCACTGGAGAAGCGGATCGGCCCCTCGGCATACCAGAGATGCGCAATCTATCGGGTGATCGCGTCGGTGTTCATGATTGTCGCCATGGTCAACTACATTCTCTACGTCTGGTTCCCGCTCCCCGTACCGTTACCGCGCACCTTCCCTTGGCCTTGGTGGGCGTCGGCGCTTATCACAGTCCTCATCGTCATCCCTGCCCTGTACCTGATGCTTCGCGGCGTCAAAGACGCCGGGGAAGAAACGATGAAGCCCAAGCGCGAACACACGATGTATAGCGGCATCTACACACACATCCGCCACCCGCAAGCGGTGGGTGAATTCCCGCTCTGGTGGGCGCTGGCATTCTTGCTGCATTCACCGTTTTTGGTCTTGTTCTCATTCGTTTATGTCCCAGTGTGGTATTACTTCTGTGTTGCCGAGGAACGCGATTTGCTCATTCGCTACGGCGCCGCGTACGAGGAATATCGCAGAAAAACCGGATTCTGGCTGCCCAAGAGCAGAACCAAAGCTCACGTCGCCTAACAAGATGCTGCTTTAAAGGCTATTACGCTTGACAGAACCCTCTTATGTATGTGAGGCGAGGCGCACCGAACGAACATAACAGCCCCAACAGAACCAACCATTCCTTGCGCGGAACATAGATACATGCTATGATGGCGCGATTTCGCTACCCTGCCTCGTTCACGCTATTCGTCACTTTAGTCGCGGGGATGCTATGTCGAGCGCTTTGAATCGGATCTTTCAGATTGATGCGTTGGTTCGCAGCGGCGCGTACCCCAATGCAAAAGATTTGTCTGCGCGTTTTGAAGTCAGTCTGCGCACTATCTACGGTGATATCGACTACTTCAAAAGCACTCTCCAGGCGCCAATCCACTATAGCCGCCGCCACAACGGCTATTACTACACCGATACAACCTGGTCGCTTCCCTCAGTGATCGCAACCGAAGGCGAGTTACTGGCCTTCTTCCTCAGCGTTGAGCTAACGCGCCGCTACCTTGGCACCGCGTTTGAGGCCCCATTACGCAAAATTGTAGACCAGTTGGCCAGTTGGCTCCCGGATAAGCTGCGCATCGATCTAAGCGCCCTGGCCGAGCACTACACCTTTCAGCCCGGCGCGACGGTCGGCGCCGATCCGGCGCTGCTGGTCGCGCTGTTCGAGTGTGTGCGCGAGTCTTGGCCGCTCGATGTCACCTACTTCACGGCCAGCAGCGGCGAGCGCAAGCAGCGCATCATCGAGCCGTACCACCTGTTCAATGTCCGTGGCGATTGGCAAGTCGTCGCATTCGACCATTTTCGTCATGCGACGCGGCAATTTGCGGTGAGCCGGATCGAAGCGTGGAAGGTATTGCGCGACCAGCGTTTTGTGCGCGATCCGACCTTTTCCGCCGTGGAATACTTGAGCACCGGCTTTTTGGCTGAACGCGGCGATCAGGCGGTTGCCATCGAGGTCTGGTTCGACGCTTATCAGGCACGCTATATGCGCGGGCGCGAGTTCCATCCCTCGCAGCAGGTCAAACAGCACACCGACGGCGCTGGGATGATGAACACGCTGATGTCAGGCTCACTGGC
>JAKSDJ010000037.1 GCA_022360155.1 Chloroflexales bacterium
CCAGACCTCGTGCAACTGCACGATCTCGCATCCAGCGCAAATGCATACCCAGCACTTTCGGGTTGTTGACCCCCAACGAATCGATCAAGTAATCAATACACCACCACGCATCATTCAAGACCTGCGCCCGCCCATTGGCTTGATACGCAGTTCGCCAATCCCAATGCGCATCATAGCTCGCGATGACCATTTCCGAAGCCAATTGATCATGAGCAGCCATAAGGTACTGCATATGTAGACCGGGATAGGCTAATGCTTGCATTGCCGACAAAAAATAGTTATGCAGAATTGGTTGGATTTCTCCTGGTACATGTGCAGTAATGGTTGTCCAAAGTTGTGAGAATTCGGAACGGGCTATACTCGTCGAACCCTGGCGCTCGACCAATGCAGCCCGCCGCGCAATAATATGATCATCAAGAATTGTTAGCGACCGATAAGCAACTGCTTTAATCACCGCTGCCAAATTATCATTCGTATCGACAAAAACACTTTCGCGTTCCACATCAGAGCAGCGCTCTTTAAAAAACGGATCATTGAGGATCAAGTCAACCGTTTCATCGACAATTTGATGGCTTTCCGCTTCGAGCAATTCGACAATTTGACGATGCTCGGCGGCAAATTCGCCCCTGAAATTCTGCGTAATGGGGGTCGTTGGCGTCTGCGTGTTTGTTGGCCCAAGATGATCAACAGCACTAGCGTTTCTGGAAGCTAAAAGCTTTTCGAGTAATGCTGCAACGCCGATTGCCCGCACAGCGCCAGATGCCGTAGAGGGATCGATGTCGTGCTGCCCAAGCACAAGGACACCCCATGTGCGTCCATTCACCAGCAACGGCGCCACCACAATTGCGCTCGCTTCAGGAAAAAGCGCTTGTTCAGGATCTTCCAGCGCCAGCGGGGCCAACACCGGTGCGCCTTGCTGCAATGCACGCTCGATATGGTCCGTCCAAATACCTGGTGCGGGTTGGTGAGATCGGCTCCAGGTGAGCGGATAGAGCTGTTGATCTTCATAACGACAAACTATCTCCCCGCTCGTTCCACAGTATCTATAGAGCGCTTCCGTTACCTGCGATAATAATCGTTCGAACGCCATCGTACGACCACTCAACACTGCCAAGAACTCAGGGAATGTACTTAGGCTCACGGTCAGCGCCAAGCGATTCGCCTCGCTATGCGTCGCAAGTGCATAAGCTACACGCGCCCAGTGGGTTCGATTGGCAAGCTGGTCGCGGGTAATAGGATTCGGCTCAGGACGGGGTTGGATCATGCTCAACAATTGGTTTACGGCGTTGACCACGCTTTCGTCGCAGTTTAAGATGACCTCGAACAGATAGCGACGGGTGTTAGTCGCTTGCTGATCAGCGACCGCGCGCGTGATCAATGAGCCCCAGAAGCTAGGGCTATCGATCACGAGAAACCACTCGCGACAAAGCAATGTGCCTGGTTTGAGGGCCACAAACTCAACGCCAGGAATAGCCGGCGGTTCGACATCCGCCTCGCCGTAGACGGTCACGCTTTGACAAAAGGAGGCAAATTGGGCAATATGCCCTTCGTAGAGGCGAAAGAGCGAAAAGCGCATTGTTCCGATCATTAAGTTCGCGTTCAAGCGATGTTCCTGCACAACACGCTTGAGCTGACGACCAATGATCAGGAGCGCATCAATCGGAAGGCGTGACCGCTTTTGGTCTGATATTTCTTGGGCCGCTGCAAAAAGCGATGGCCCCATCCCATCAATGGAGTTCGTGTCTACTGATTGATCAGTCATCCACTTCCTCCTTTTGCTTCATACTGTTGATATTCTCGCAGACCGTATTGTTTTTCGAACAACCGTTGATCCAGGTGCACGGCAGGGCGCCATTGGGCTTGCGTGACATACGAGTTCTGGGGCTGAACTCGCTGTATATATGTATGGATCGCGTGTAAAAATCCGTTGCAGAGCTGTTTTTCGCCTTCCTGCCGATGATGCGCATCAACAGCGCATAGCGCGAGCGGGGATGGGGACGAGCACTGTAGCCCCCATCCCCGCTCGCACCGACAAAACATAGTCACACACATGTCAAGCCTCCCGCCAGCAGCATTGCAAGCAGCCAATGAGCAACATCCTGCCTGGGTAGGGCTAGATTATAGATAACACGTGCAGCGCAACCGGCACTGCGCGTATTACTGGTGATGATGAAGCCCGGATGCATCTTTCAATTCCTCCATCGACTGGTAAAAATTGGATCCAGAATTGCTTGAAGTAGTGTTGCAAGATCCTGTTCTGCCGGATCGCTGCTGATGCGCAGCATTGCAAGCGTTTCGTTATCTAACCAACGATCATAGGCGGCAACAGGAATTGTTGATATCGATGCATAAACAATGTTCTCAATCTGCTTCATTGTAGCGTCATCAGCCGCACTGGTAAACCAACGCAACGCTTTCAGCCAAGCTGAGTATTCGTGCGTCACCCCATTCCCCAACTCATGCATCGCCGGGCCTTCAAGATTGACAATCACACGGGGAGTAAGGTTGCGTTGATCCAACCCAATGACGCCGCACACCAGTGCGCGCGCAAACAGATCAACCCGCTTAGGATGTTGCAATACCTCAACCAGCCGGTGATGGAGACGACGGTGTTTGATCCCGTGATTCCGCTCATAATGTGCTGCTAACGCCTCGTGAAGCGTTACAGCCAGTTGTGTCTGAAGTAGAGGCTGTGAGTCATAGTTTGTAGCCAGATTATCGTAGGCTGGTAATGCACCAGCATCAAGCGCACCGATTGCCTCACATGTTGAAAGATACGTGATACGGCGCATGCGTCCGCCCATAACAAGTCGATGCACGGCGTGTTGCGAACTGGTTTCGCGTTGTGCGGCAATAAGTTGTTCAAACCAGAAGGTATTTGTGGGATCAGCCGCTGGCGGTACAATCAAAAAGGTGTAGCGTTCATGTAGATCACGGAGCGTGGGTTGGTAACGAATACTGGGACAAGCCAGCTCGCTGTCCAACTGTCTCGCTAGGCATTCTGGCCCCTCGAATCCACGCACAAAGAGATCGGGCAGTTGGAGATCCCACACCCAGCGGTAGCTTGTCGCGATCGCTGTTCGCAGGTTTATCCCTTTTTTCACATTGAATACGGTGTCACCATCGTAGAGATTTACCCGCAATACCGGATCGCGCGACTGCTGATCCCAGCCCCACGACAGGCGTTCGATCAACGTCGTCACAAGCAGTGCGTTGGGGTTCTGGTTCATAAGCGACGCAACGTGTTCCCCAGCTACATAAGTGCGTAACTCGAGAACGTGTTGACGAGTCTGATTGGCTTGAGGGAGCGGGACTTTGGGATTCAGGTACTTGCGCAATAGGGTGACATCGGTATGCGGCATACCCCACTCGTGTCGCACTCGACCAAGATCGATTTGGGCTATCCGGCGGGCGCGGGCCGCATCCAAACGCCGCCGCGCAACCCGCTGTTCGGCGCGCAGGTTCGTGGCAAAAGCGTCCAACTCATCGTACAGTTTCTGGGTGATTGTATGCATTTGACCAACAGCGACAACCGCGCCACGAGTTGCAACGAGTTCCACATCATAGCCAAACCGTTTCTGCTGATGGTCCAACACTTGCTCCTGGGCTACTGTGTTGGGCATCCCCGTGATCCAGCGCCGTATGTTAGGCATTCCCTGATCGGAATTCGTGCTCACACTAGCCAACATTGGCTCAGGTTGGGCAGCCTCGCGCGCCTGGAAGTATGAGGAAAGCGTTGTCTCAAGCGATGCCAGGCGCTTCTGGATCGCCGTGACGCATGCGAGCGCCCGAGTGAGCGTTCCTGCTTCGGTGCCAGTATTCAACAATGTGTCGATGTGGTGCAACAGCACATTGCGAAAAAGGAGAACTGCTTCACCAGCATTGACATTGACGCTGCGCAGGGCATCTCCTGGGGCGCTCATCGTCCCCAGAATATTCTGGACGTATTGATTGCAAAGCGCATTGATTGTTTCACCATCATTGCTTGCCTTATCCTGGTGCAACATCTCGCAAAGCACGTAGCGCAACATCCCCTCTTGGGCATGCGTGCTCAACGCACCGCGCGCCTCAGGCAGCTCAAGCAAGCCGAGCACGGTATCTTCACTCCAGTGATCGTGAAAATCATAGCTCGCCTGCGCATAGATGTCATAATCGCGCACCTGGCGCAAAGACGTAAAGAAAGCTTGATCATCAGCCGCTTCACCCGGCGCCAGCATGCGTGTGATGAATTGATCGATCAACAGATCTGTCGCTTCCTGGACAATAGCCGCATGCGGCAAAGCATAGGTGAACGTGCCGAAACTGCTATACAACGCTGTGTCGAGACGACCCTGCGCCTGATCGATCCGCGGCATCAGTTGGGTGCGGTGCGCATCCAGGACGCTTGCTGCAGGCGGAGTAAGCATGGCGCTGATTGCATCGGCAGTCATCGGATAGATCCCATGCTCTGGCGGGGTGTTCACTAACGAACTTGTTGCCCGATCGGCGCTCATCAGGGCGCAGGTATGAAATAGCTTGCCCTCAAGTGTTGCATTTTGATCTTCCCACTCGAGCATATTGAGATCAAAGGATGGGTAGTACGAACGTTGATTACTATTGGTTTGCGCACGTTCCAAGCTGCGCAAGACGGTAAATGCTGCGGCACGGGTTCCCTGGGAAACCGACGTGACTGCTTCCATCACATCGGGCAGATAAACAATCCCGTGCAGCGTAATGTTTTGCTTGGAGTCATTTGCAACCAAGTGAAGCAACTGGGCAAAATCAAGCAGCGCACCTGCGCCGATCGCCTCACCGAGTCCTACGATCATATAGACATCTAGGCTCTGCCGCTGATGAAACTGCCCCAGCGCCTCACGGAGCCGGGCTGCGACGGCGGAGAGATCCGCAAGAAAAGCAAGCCGTGCAATAATATGGGGCGCATTACCCGTCAGCAGAGCGGACCAAGCATGCAGCCGCGGGTACGCGGCGGGATCTTGTCGCAAGTTGTTCTGGAGCATCGTCGAGCGGTTGTAGATCCAGTGCAGTTCTTGCTCGTCGAGCACAATCGTCGTTTCACCACTAAACACATCCGGTGCGGCGAGGGTGAGCGGAAGAACTTCCTGCTCACCGCCATCGCTCAACATATCGCAGGCTAGCAACCGCACCGATGACAGATCGCCGCTATCGCGGAGGATCTGCTTCAAATAGGTCATTGTCCAACGTCCAGCGCTGCCTAGCCCAACTATAAGCGCCGGGCGATGTGCGGTTACGGACGGAGCCAAAGTCGGGGGCGCATTACGCTCCGGTTCCACAGCAGGTTGCGGCCCGGTGACCGGCGGGGGCATACTTATCTTTGGCAGCGGTTCACGGCAAATACGCTGCCGCACAATCCTGTGCCGTAGGGCAAGAAGCATTTGCACACCAAGCAACAGGAATAATGATATGAATATCCACACTACAAAAATAAACATCACATTATCAGTTCCATTCATCGCGAACATCCTATCCAGCCACTAGCTACTTAGGAAGAATACCAAACCGCAATGACATACCGCAGGCATGAGTATCAGGGAGCGACAAAGCTTACAACATTGGCCATGCGCCCACACCGATTTGGCATACCATGACTTGCCAGCACTATGCAGCTAAGATGAGGCCCAAGTTTTTCATTTCTTATCAGAATCACATACGATTCAAGATCTCCTGGCGTTTGGATTCATACTCCACAGATGAAATAAGTCCCTCGTCCAGCAATTGCTTGAGTTCCTTGAGCTTATCACGGGCATTGAACGGCCCAGTATTGCTTGCTAGCATAATGGCATCAACAGGCGCCACTGTTTTCATCAGACCATTTCTATGTTCACCAGGCGCCATCACGACATCGGGGGTTGAAGCCTGCAGCGAGAGGAGGGGTTGTGCTTCTGGGTTGTAGACCTTCCCGCCGACTTTCAGACGATTATGTAAATCTTCTACAAATTCGCCCACAACCAAGCGCATCAATGAGCCAAGGTCAAAGAGGGCGGATTCCGAACTGCGTTGGAGCGGCGTCACACTGCTTTCAAGCATCGTTTCGAGCAAATTGATCAAGCGGCTTTCGTCGCCGCCGCTGACGCGATCTTCATAGGCGCGCAGCTCTTGTTCGAGCACCTGGAAGTCGATCTTGCGGCTGGTGTTGCTAATATCCGACTTGCGGAAAATGAAGCACTCCATCGCCCGAAAGAGCGATGGTTGACGTTCTACTGTTGTGAGCGCATAACGATCATCGTCGCGATGAAGTGATGACGGCAAACACAGCATCCAGCGCCGCCGATTGAGACTATCCGCCTCTTCCAGGCGAATAAAACGATACAGAAAGGTGCGGATAAATAGCTCAACCGCTTTGCGATCTTCCAACATCGTGGTCAGGATGGGTGAGAAGCGACGACGCGGCTCGCGGATACGCGGCAACTGCTGTTCGAGTTCGACCGCGTTCCCTTCGGCTGGGAAGATGTGCAAGAGCCGGGCATCACCAGTGTAATTGTTATATTCGCGTTCTGCTGCGACATACGCAAGCAAGCTCGAACTGGTGATTGCATCTGCGGTCGCGAGGATATTGCAGGTATATGGGTTTGAGCTGTTCAAGATTTGATTATCTTTCGCCGATGCGCCCAAGCGTTGCAATGTGTCGCGAAATTCGTTGAAGTAGGCTTTCTGACGGCCTTCATTCACACAGACAAAATAATGCAATTCTAATTCGCCGCCCGTTTTCGAGGAGTCATAGTGAACCAGCGGGCCGCATTTTTCGAGCAACATATCGGCCAGATCCTGCGGATTGAGTTCGACCAGCCGATCGGCAATGGTCAGCTCACGTAGCGGCGTGAAATAGCCGTGCGCAAGATTCCAGAAATATTCGGCATTTCGCTCGGTCGCGCTACGACCGCCAACTGGACCAGTTCCAGCCATGGTGCAACCGCTCAGGGTCAAGCGGGTCGTACCGCCATAACTCTCCATGCCCCAAACCAAACGGGTCAGCGCCTCAGCCGCCTTACTCTCCGCAATAGCCTGGTACAGCCCGGTCTCGTAGCTCTCGTTGGTGAGATACTGATGGACCACGATTCGGCGCTTCTCTTCACGATTCGCTGTGTGTTGCGCCGCACCATCGGAAAGATATTTGCATAAACCAGGATCGTTGACAGCTCCGCTCAAGCCATGGAAGAGGGTTGCCACCCACGCATCGACGGTGGCTTTCACATCTTCGGTTACGTGGCGGAGCGCATCACTAGTCTGGCGCAGGAAATCAAAGAAGAGATCTTTGATCTCGATATCGATCACCCGCTGCTCAGCATCGAGGTAGACATGCTGCGCTTTCACCGAAGGCTGCCAGCCTCGGACAAAAACGCCCAGCGTGCCCTTCGCACTTCGCTTCGACTCCATCTCCGAACGACAGAGCGCCGCCGCCTCCTGAGCGCCGCGCAGTTCGTCTTGCTGCGCGCGATACTCCTGAACACGCGCCAGGAAATTCGACAATTCAACAAGATACACCGCGAGTTGGGAGAGCAGCGCCTGGGCCTGACCTAAGCGCCCGCGCTTTTCGAGTTGATAATCTTTATTCGTCGGATCGGAGCCGTTCAACATATGCACAATTTGTTCCTGCAGCAGGATGCGATACCGTTCGCGGTGAACCATCATACAGCGTTCGATCGCGCTGCGATACAAACCGCCAACACGCCGCCCGCCAGTATCGTGCCCCAGATACTCTGCGCGGAAATCACGCACGCCCCGCAATATGCGCGTGCTGCCTTCGAGCGGATCATCACCAACAACATCGCTTGGCTGGACGCGGTCCATGAGCAAGACTTCCAAGTCGGCCCGAATGCTCTGCGCCAATTCTTCGATCGTTGGATCAGCCTCGGGCGGGAGCATCCAGATCAACAGCTCGGCTGTCTCGAGTTCGGCAGTGTCAGCAATATAGACATTGTCGTTGGTATTCCGGCCATCGACAGCAATGGCAATACGTTGAATGAAGTTCGTGCTTACCACGCCCGACGGACTCTTGGGTGATCGCAAGAACGCAGTCGCATCCTTGCGCACATTACCAGCATTACGCAGTGAATACTGTACATGACCCGAGTCGTTCACCCGACGCTCAAGGTTTAGCAGGTGGTTGCTAAGCAGATCAATCGCGAAACGATAGGTCAAACTGGTGATAATATCCTCAATCGGCAAGATTAGGCTATAGGTTCCAAAGCTACTATAGATCGGCTGGTTAATCTTGCTTTGCAACTCGGCAATGCGCGTATTGACATTCTTGTAGTGCTGGGCGTATGCATCACCGGTGCTCGTATCCAAAAGCATAGTGATACAATCAGCCACCGAGGGCAACACGCCATACTTGGGCGAATGATTGTCCAGCGGCATATGCTCACGGCTGGCGTCCAAGAGATAACAGTTGTCGAACAGCTTGCCCAACTGACCGCCGTAGATCGTCTGAAGCGTCGGATTCGACGGGTTGTAGACAATCGGATACTGCTGATCGAAAACGAGCATGAAGCGATCAAGCTCCCGGATTGCTGCAAAAACTTGCGGTTGCACATGTTCAGTTTTGATCACCGAGCGGAAGGTGTTGTGCAGGGCCAGAAATCCGCGGACGGCAAAACCGGTGCGAATTTGCCGATTCGCCAGCCAGCGCACAAGATGGGCGACATCGATGAACATCCCCGAGCCAGTGCCGCCAGCCATCGACGCCACGATATAGATCTCGACCGGTTCTTGGTACTTATTTGCACCCACTACTTCGCGGATTGCAGTCTCGATTTTGTTGGTAATCTTCGACTGCACCGTTTGTTGGAGATCGTAAAAAATCGCCATGCGCCCAAACGGTCGTTTTTGTCCAGCGCCACGCGAGATATCGAATGCATCCGAGTCAGCAATTTGAAGATAGGTACGCGCTTGGAGCCACGATTGCAAGTGGGGGTGCTGGTTTTGATCACGAATTTCACGACAGATTTGCTGGATGTTACCGCCTAAGTAGATAAATTCAGCCTGTTTGTCAAGCTGGACATCACCAACTTGGACCGTCTCTTCTTGCGAAAGTCCTTCCTGACCAACCTTCTCCGAGATGGTGTCAAATGACAACAGACGCACAGCTTTCGGCATTTCACCGCCATAGGTGTCTAACAGGTTTTTTTTGACATAGGTTAGCACCCATTTACCCGTGCCCCCCAAACCAATGATAACTGCTGGGTTTGCCATTTCAGGCATGTCACCCTCCTTAAAATACTATGGAACGACGGTCGTGGCATCGCTGCTGGCTAGCAGCTTGATCGTGGACAATCGCAGGTGTTCAAGAAATCCACGACCTTCAAGACTTCATTCTCGTTCTATTATGAACTGGCGCCGGATCAACGTTACTGTTGCTGCTGCACGCCATAATTCTCATAGGTGATCCGGTACTTGCTATCAAACGTTTTGTGCTCTCTATTCCTGCTAAAAGTAAAGGATATCTCTGGTCGGCGGCTACTCCACACCAGTGTGACAGTGACACCCTCGCTTATCCGACCGCCGCGACGTACTTTGATCTTGCGTAACCCCGTCTCGACAGGAAGGCTCTTCTTAATCGCCGGCCAACGTGTTCGGAACAAACCGAAGAAGATGCGTTGGCTGCTCAACGGGATACGCGCAATCTGATCCCATTCCCGTAACTCAGCGGCTACACCGCTGGTACGCTGTTCAAGCACCAAAGTGCCAGGCGGGAATGGTCCGCTAATCAAGAAGATAAAGAAACCAAACAAGCCCAACGCAGCCGTCATTGCAGTCATAGCCGCAATTTTGGCGCCCCATTGGACCGTGAACCAAAAGTCACCGCGCACCCGTGTGAACATAATCGCCTGAGGACCAAGTTCATACGGCGCACCATTCAACGTGGTGGCATTCAGATTGGCGGTGAACGTATAATCACCAACAATATTCAGATTATCAACCGACGTGCTAAATGTTCCAGGCTGACCCGCCACGGGTTTCAGTTGAACCGTGTGGGTGAAGTTGTCTGGGCCTTCCAGTTTCCCGGCGACAATATGCGACAAGTCTTCGCGAAAGATGTCTGTCAGCGTGGCGGGTTGGCCGCCTTGCGTCAACTGAACTACCAGATCAACATTGGTTTGCGACAGTTGTTCATGGATTGCGCTGACGCTCTGATTGTTAGGCGCAACAATCTGCATACACGGTAGCCGGGGATCAACAGAGATTACCTGCTGCATGTCACTAAAGACCGGTGTGCCGTTGGGAAGCTTAACATCAACCCGGACTGGATAATCGCCGCCTTGCTCGCCAGTCGTGGCCATGCCATTAATACGCCAGCGATCACGGCGATCTTGATCAGGCACGAGCGTGTACGTTTTCGGTTGACCATCGGCGGTGATCGTGATGGTATGTTGCAACTGATAATTTGGCAATTCGGAGATGACCTTACCATTGACATCGCGGTAACTGACCGTTAGATTGAAATCACGGCAGGGTGATAGCGGTCCCGTCGTCAACGGCTTGATCGTGACCGAATCAAGATCGAAATTCCCTTGAATAGAACGAAACTGCGGTATGACCCCAGAACCGACTAGTTCACACTGCCATTCGCCGGGCAACGGGTCTTTAATAATAAAAGTTTCCGATTGCGGGCCGCGGGTATACCCAAGCACCTGATCCATCTTTTTTGACAGTGTCTGCTCGTTTGGCATCTGAAACCGGGCTAAACTCTTCTTGTCAGGATACTCAAGGATCAGTGTGAGAGTTGTTCGATAAGGATCGATTGTAAAGCTATTTCCATTACAATCACTTGCCACCCCTGGCGGCGTCCCAACAGTTGTTCTTGCAATCTCGCGCAGCTTGACGGCGATATCTTTAGGATCGGTCAGCCGAAACGTGCGATCTGGCGCAATTTTTTCCCAGAAGGGTGAGTTGTTCGACCAAAACTGGTTGGTACGATCCAGGCCAAGCACCCAGATTTCTGAAGAGCTGAAGAGATCGGCATGCCGCTGACGTAGCGCACCGAAATAGGGGCCGGGATTCCCGCCATCAAACGAGATTTCGTCGAGTGACGGCTGCCCGTCGGTCAGCAAGACCACAACTCGTTTGCGTTGCGGTGGCAGCGGCGTTGAGCAATTCAACATTTCACAAACGACGGCGAACGCATGCGAGAATGCCGTTTCACCCAAGTTTTGCGCTTTTGTAGGCAGTTGATCGGCAATATTCGAGCGGATGTTGCCATCAGAGTCGCGCTCGATTTCGATCCGAGTAAGTGGCACTGCAATCAACGCATTCGCATCCTGGCTGCCGCTCCCGCCAAACAACACCAATCCAAAACGATATTCTTCCGACAGCTCGGCAGTCCGGTCTTGATCCCATTTGCGTAGAGCCATATGCTCAAGAATTGGAGCCACTCCATCATCGATGGATTCAATGGCTAGCCCATCGGGATCGGTCGGTGTGGTGCGGGGACAATCAGGGCGTGTAACTGGCGAACAGCGCCAATCTTGACGATTCGTGATAGTCCCGGCGCTCATGCTGCCCGATTGGTCCACCAAAAAGGTAATATCAGCTCCCTCGGGCACGCTGTTATTATCTTGAGCAGCAACCACTGCTGGGCTGATAATAAGCACAATGATTGTAATCAGCGTTGGCCAGATGAGTCTATGGTTCATAGAAATGTATGCGCATCCCCTACTGCATGCACACATGCAGCGGAAGCGCTCCTCCTTCGATGATAATCGCAAAGTTTAACCTTATTCTGTTAGCCCTAAACGTAGTCTGTTATTTATCACTATGTACATTGCGAACTATGCAGCGACGGTTCAATCATGAAATATTCTATTCAGTACAATTCGTTGTACTTGCAGGTATTGCATGTTTAGAAACACAGCCGATACATATCTCCTTACCTGCGTCCTCTGGCTCCAAACGCAGATACGTGCTTTTCACAACGAATCGGCATATTATAGATACACCGATAGCGTATAAGATCTGTGTCTTGTGATCGTCTTCCGCAGGCCGCAAGTTAGGAAGTGCAGCTCATCAGGAAATCGACCCCGACTCAGAAGAATGCACCGCGGAAAGTGGCTTTAGCGTCGAGTCGGGCTCCGCAACAACTTGCTCGATATACCGCTCGAGATCGCTTCGCCGCATCCGCCAGGATCGCCCAATGCGGAAAGCCGGCAATTTGCCACTATTACACCAACGCCATACCGTAGCTTCACTCACTCGCAGGTAGCCAGCAATGTCGCCGACGGTAAGTACTTCCTGAGCTGTTTTCTCTTCATTCATTGGTATATGGCTCACTTGGTTATGCTGCAATCTCACATCTGCGAGTCCGCTGTGATCACCTGGGCGCCACATTCAATCAATCGGTCCGCGTTCTTGCTTCTAGAACCTTGCTCAAGCGCGACGGGCGCATTCGCCCAGAGAGAATGTCACGTGCGCCAGTTCTACTATTAGCGCCGCATAGCTTGCGGTTGACATTGTATGGTAGCGGCGGTCTCACTGATGATAGAGAGAGCAGTGCGGACAATTACCTGCGGATCATGGCGCCTCGCGCACCTCAAGTTATGAAGCCAAGAAGCAATCTCATGCCGCATCCAAAGCGTATTCTCCTCAACAGGTCACAGTTCTGCATACAGGCCCATCTACGCCCCTGATCGCAATCAAGGCGTTGATCGGCTGAGACGCACGGCTCATTCCTGTTAATCATAGACAAAATGCCTGAAACGCAGAAGAGGGCGGCTGGCTTGCGCTAGTCGCCCTAACAGTAGATCGGTGACCCGGCGACGCCGATGGATCGCAACGCTCCATATGAGCTGTTATCTACAATCCATACTCCGCTACAAACAACAGGGTTGTTAGTCAACATATGAGCATGTACGCGACGTTCTCTCTGCACTGAACATGTACAGGCTTTCCTGTCGAGCAGCGAAGTCCACGCTGAGCTTGATCGGAACCTAGCAAGCGTGCAAGCAGTCGATTTTTGGTCTCACCGATATGGTGTTACAACTTACACGAAACCAAAAACGTAAGTTATGCGACGTAGACTCTTCTATAATAGTTAATTGTATTTTATATAACACTGTATCGTACGATTGCTCTTATTTGAAATTCAATGTACGACCTACTGTTTTATATTTTGTTATAATATCCCTCGCTTCATAAAACGATACAAACTTACTTTTCTTGCATCAGCTTAGAAGACATTTCTTAACGATTGTTTACAGGTCGACACCGGTTTTATCTCAAAGTTTTAATATTACACATGAATAAAACAATATATCGTACTATATCCTCCCAAAACCATAATACTCATTAGAAGTCATCATAAAATATGATCATTTTGTTCGCCTCAAAATACGAGATCGGAGCAGAAAGATAGAACAATGACAGATGAAAGTAATCTAGATTTCAGATAGAGCAATCCCGTCTAAATGGCGCAGACCTCACTACGAAAGATAGTGCTTTGTTACATAATCGCACATCTGTTCCTTGATAGGCGGCTGCGCGGCATCTAGCCTGCCTTGCCTCTCATAACCTTGACGCATGATCGCTTCGCTGGCATACTGCCAACAGAGAGTTCTTGGTTTCTTGAAGCATTGGAAGGTCTCCACGTGACATCTCGAGCTGAAGCGCCTCGGCTTGCTAGCCGGCAATCCCTCCCCTGGTACAGTGTGCTGGGGTATTTCCTCGCTTTTGTGCTGGGGCTGGGCGGCTGCCTTTTTGCGCTCTACCAACTCATCACACCTGCATCGTCGCTACGGCTCGAGCAGACTCGGCTTGGCCCTGTACCAGTAACGATCTTTAGCAATGGCGATCCATCTGGCCCCACAGTTGTGATTGCCCATGGCTTCGCCGCATCGCAACAAATCATGTACCCATTCGCAGTGACCCTGGCCCGCAACGGCTACACGGCAATCACCTTTGACTTTCCCGGTCACGGCCAGCATGCCACGCCCTTCCGCGGCGAGCTTGCCGACAGAGAACTGCGTTACAGCCAACTCGAAGCCGCGCTCGACCAGGTAGTCGCCTATGCGCACCAGCGTTCCGATGGCCGGGTTGGCTTGGTGGGGCATTCCATGGGGAGCGAGGCGGTCGCACGTTACGCCCAAGAACATGAGACAATCAGCGCCGTGGTTGGCGTATCGCTGGTCTATGACCAAGTGACAGCAGACAGCCCGCGCAACCTGCTGGTGATCACTGGCGGACTAGAGGCTGGCTTGCGACCCATCGCCGAGCAAATCGCCAACGACGCAGCAAGCGGCGCGGGCGCGCCTGATGTGGCATATGGCGATTTTACCAATGGTACGGCGCGGCGCATTGTCTTCGCGCCGTGGGTCGAGCACATTGGGGTGCTCTTCAGTCCCGTGAGCCTGCGCGAGGCGTTGAACTGGTTCGACGCCGCCTTTGAACGCCCAACAGCGCTGCAGCCCTACCTCGACCAGCGGGTATTGTGGATTGGATTGCTCTACGTGTCGGCAACACTGCTCTTTGCGCCCTTAACGCTGGCGCTTCAACCGATACAGACGCCGCAGCGGCGTTCCGTTCGCGCCTGGTGGGCGCTAGCCATTGCTCCGGCAATCATCACGCCGGTGATTGTGCGTTTTCTGCCCACTGCCGATCTCCTGCCAATCCTGGTTGGCGGCCCATTGGCGGCCCACTTTGCGATCTACGGCGCGTTGACCGGTCTAGGACTGCTCTTCCTGCGCCGCCGAACGCCCGCAGAGCCCGCGGCGCAGATCCAACCCGCTGGCCCGCTGACGGTCTTTCGCCAGCGCTTTCTTATCTATACGGCGATGGCGCTGCTCGTCGTCGGCTATGTTTTCCTGACCTTGGGGCTACCTACGCACCTTTTTATTCTGAACTACTTTCCACCGATCGAGCGCCTGCCGGTGCTGGTCGTAGTTTTTGTTGCAATGCTGCTCTACTTCATTGCCGACGAAACGCTCACGCGCGGCGTAGATGCACCACGCGGCGCCTATGCCATCACCAAGATAGCGCTAATGGGGTCGCTGGCGCTAGCGATTGCGCTCAACTTACAACTCTTCTTTCTCATCTTGATTGCGCCGCTATTTGCCGCCTATTTCATCATCTACGGCCTGTTCAGCTATTTGATTCATCGCCGCACTGGGACACTGCTCGTGGGTGCGCTGGCCAATGCCGTGATTTTTGCCTGGATTACTGCGGTTACTTTTCCCTTGACGATGTAGAGCCGCGTTTAGCAAGATGCAATGCGGCGCAGGTGCTGGATCGCACCCTGATGGGTGAAAAGAGCCTATGAACTTTCAGTGGTCAGTCTTCAGCGATCAGCTTTCAGTCTTCAATTTTCAGACGTTGGTCATTCACAACCCGCCAACGTGTCAACGTTCTAGAGGTTGACTCCAACCAGACCAAGCGTGATCACCACAATAGCCAGCAGCACCAGCGGACCTGCCGCGCGCAGCAGCCGCCCCTCGACGCCGACCAGTCCAGCGGCTGTGCTTGCCAGGATCATCCGTGCCGGCGCAATCAGGGTTGCGTGCGCTCCCGCATCGTTCTGGGCGCCCATCAACTCAATCGAGAGGCAGGTTAGCCTGTTCACTGGCAACCTGTTGCAGCGGGGCGAACAAGACGTTGCTTCCCACATTCGAGCCCGTGATCCAGCCGCCAAGCGCACCGATCAACGGAGCGACCCAGCTATAGTTCGCGCCCCAAGCCAGCACCACGCGGCCCAGTTCGGCAATCATCCCGCTGGCAGATGAGGAGTTGGGCCACAGCCAGGAAGCTGGTTATAGCAACGGCGCTGGGTGCAAACTGTCGCCAGGCGCGCGAGGTAACCCGCGCCAGCATTGCGCGGCTTACCTCCAAGATGGGCAGCGCAGCTAGGGCCGCAACCACCGCATAGAAACCTGGCGTTATAGAGTAAGGGCAGGATCAAGCCAAGCTCAGGCAATTCCCAAACAACATTTTGTTGGAGCCAGGCGCGTAGCGGCAACACAACGCGGGAAACCAGCAACAGGATCGTCAGGATCACGTAGGGCGCCACCGCTTTCCACAACGGCGGTGCAAGCTCATTCTTCACTATAGCGAATGAGGGCGGCGCCTGGGCAGACGGCGACGTCGCCAACCGCCCCCACCCTACGAGCAAACCCATCGTCACCAGGCTGGCCAAGACACCCGCCAGCTCGACTCCGGGCATCCAACTAAACCCATAGTGGTCCAGCGCGAAAAGGGCGCCGGCGACAAAGGCTGTACCGCCCCATCGCCGGTTGAAAAAATGGGCGTTTGTGTGCATGGTAATACAGTACATTACTGGCAAAGTTGTTTGCATCATCACAAGGCCAAAAAACGCCTCTGATCCACTCCCTTTCAGCCCATCGCCGGATCGCCGGCCAGCCGCCGCTTAATCCCAGC
>JAKSDJ010000477.1 GCA_022360155.1 Chloroflexales bacterium
AACCAAATGGCCCTGCGCAACCAACCGCCCGTTTGCACCTGCACTCATCCAAACATCGCAGCGGAGGCATGCGCTGTAGCCGCACGAACCGCCGACCACATCACTTCCCCCGCGTGCGGGGGACCAAGGGGGGGACTGCGGAGGGGTCAAGGGGAGGCTGCGGGGCTCCGCCCCGCAGGTTTGCGACATACCAAACATCGGGGAGGTGTCCCCCGGTGCGCCAAGCGCAGACGAAAGAATCGTCAGGGCGCCCTCGCGGGAAGCGTGCGGGACCGCACCTTGCGCAGTGACGAGTGATGCGTGACACGTGACGAGTCGGGAGCGCAGCGCAACCCGCACCGAGGCGCGCCCGTGGGTGTCGGGCGCGCCTCGCCTCACACCTAACTATGCCCCAACACTCGATGCAGCTGATACGGCTCCTCCAGATAAGCGCGATCTTCCGCCGAGAGAGTGATATTGAGGGCAGCAACAGCCTGTTCCAGATGCGGCATTTTGCTCGCCCCAATGATTGGTGCGGTCACGCCAGGCTGTTGCAACATCCAGGCTGTCGCAATCTGGGCGGCGGTGGCACCGTGACGCTGGGCAAGCTCAGCGACCCGATCAACGATGACGTAGTCGCCCTCCTGATAATAGGCGTGTGAGAGCGTGTCGGTCTGGCCCCGGAGGCTTGCCGCTTCGCTGCCGCGGGGCCGGTTGCCGGTCAGGAAGCCGCGCGCCAGCGGGCTCCAGGGAATGATGCCGATCCCCTCGGCCCGACAGAGCGGAACCATCTCGCGCTCTTCTTCGCGATAGACCAGGTTGTAGTGGTTTTGCATCGAAACAAAGCGAGTCCAGCCATAGCGGTCGGCTAGATAGAGCGCCTTGGCAAACTGCCAAGCGTACATACTCGACGCGCCGATATACCGCGCCTTTCCAGCCCTGACAATATCGTTCAGGGTCTCAAGGGTTTCTTCAATCGGCGTCTCGTAGTCCCAACGGTGAATCTGATAGAGGTCGACATACTCGACGCCGAGACGCTTGAGCGAGTTGTCGATCGCTTTCATCATGTGTTTACGGGAAAGGCCGCGATCATTGGGCTTATCACTCATCGGTTGGTAAACCTTAGTCGCGATTACCACATCGTCGCGCTGGGCGAAATCACGCAGTGCGCGCCCAACAACCTCCTCGCTAACGCCCAAAGAGTACATATCTGCTGTATCAAAGAAGTTGATGCCTAATTCCAGCGCACGCTTGATAAAAGGCCGGCTCGCCTCTTCATCGAGCACCCATTCGCGCCACGCCGGTGTGCCGTAGGTCATAGTGCCCAAACAAATGCGCGAAACTTGTAAACCTGTGTTGCCAAGTCGAATATACTGCATACTCATCGATCCTCCTTTGAATAACTACCCGTCTCCACGATCCGCTGTCTCTAATTCCTTATAGTGATTAATTTTTTTGATAATAACGCTCATACTCCGCTGGAGCTCGTCAATGCGCGCTTGAACTTCGCGCTGATGGATTTCGAGCAACTGGCGCCGTTCATGCAGCGTGGCATCGCCCTGACGCCGCAGATCTGCATATTGCTGCATTAGGCGAATCGACATTCCTGTCGCTCGTAGCCGGGTGAGAAACTGCAGCCACTCGACATCCGCCGTTGCATAACGGCGATGGCTGTTTGCAGCACGACCGACCGGATGCAACAATCCGATCCGCTCGTAGTAACGCAGGGTATGAACACTCAGCCCGGTGAGCGTTGCAACCTGCTGAATGGTAAGTTCGTGTGTTTCCATGATCGGCGATGGTTATGTTGGTGCATTCGTGCGCTAGCACATTGACATGTTTGAACGCTGGCAAACTACCAGCAATTGCGCTGACCGCTGACTGCTGATACCTGACGACTCGTTATCGGATCTGTTCGTGTTAGTCAGTATACACCTTCGAGTGTACTCTAAGTCAATAGGCCTGTAGCCGTATGCGGGCTACGTCAAAGCCTTAGAGGCTGTCTGAAAAGGGGTATGGAATGCGGCAGCCATGCTGCCGCGCGCAAGCACGGCTTGCGCATTCCACATGTTGACGTGCCGATGCCCCGCTCCATCCCAGTTTGTGATCCCGTTCTTGCCGGGTCAAACGGCTTTTCAGACAGCTTCTGAGGGAGTAAACTTGAT
>JAKSDJ010000627.1 GCA_022360155.1 Chloroflexales bacterium
CATACGTATCCATTGCCCTGGGTTGCTGGCGATGTTTGGACGACCCAACTGTCCGCCGAAGGGCAGCCTATCGGTTATCAGCCCGCCGACTTCGAGGAGGAAGGTGAAATCGTCATCACCCAAGCCTACCCCTACCTAGCGCGTACTATCTGGGGTGATGTAGAAAACTTCCGAGTCGAAGGCCCCAAGGTTACCGCAAATTGGTTTGGCGACGGGCAACGCTTCGCCCAGACGTACTGGCGGCGTGGTTCCAACGGCGAGTGGGCGTATGTGCAAGGGGACTTTGCGCGTAAATATCCCGATGGCAGCTTCAGTTTGCACGGACGTAGCGACGATGTGATCAACGTCAGCGGCCATCGCCTGGGTACGGAGGAAATCGAAGGCGCGATCCTGCGTGACAAGCAGATCACACCCGACTCAGCCGTTGGTAACTGTATCGTTGTCGGCGCACCGCATCGCGAGAAAGGCTTGACCCCTGTCGCCTTTATCCTGACTGCGCCAGGCCGACGCCTAACCACCCTTGACCGCCAACGGCTTGATGAGTTGGTGCGAACCGAGAAAGGCGTGGTAGCTGTACCCGAAGATTATATCGAGGTCAGCGCCTTCCCCGAAACTCGCAGCGGCAAATACATGCGTCGCTTCCTCCGTAGTATCATGCTCGATGAGCCGCTGGGCGACACAACAACCCTGCGCAACCCGGAGTCGCTCCAAGAGATCGAAGAGAAGATTGGTATCTGGAAACGGTTGCAGCGCAGTGCCGAGGAACAGCAGATCTTCGAGCGCTATCGCTACTTCCGCATCGAATATCATCCGGTTGCACGCAGCAAACGGATCGCTATCGTTACCGTTACCAATCCGCCAGTCAACGCGCTCAACGAGCGATCATTGGACGAGTTAAACACGATTGTTGATCACCTGGCGCGACGCGACGACATCGTCGCCGTTATCTTCACCGGTCATGGAGCTAAAACATTCGTCGCCGGCGCTGACATCCGCCAACTCCTCGAAGAGGTCCACACGGTCGAGGATGCGATGGCGCTGCCCAACAACGCACACTTGGCCTTCCGCAAGATCGAGCGTATGGACAAGCCTTGCATTGCGGCAATCAATGGTGTGGCGCTGGGCGGCGGTCTGGAATTCGCCCTGGCCTGCCATTATCGGATCGCTGACATCCATGCCGAATTCGGCCAGCCCGAAATCAACTTACGCATGTTGCCTGGCTACGGCGGCACGCAGCGTCTGCCGCGCTTGCTCCACACCCGAACTAACGGTACTGGGCTATTACGCGCTTTGGAGCTCATTCTGGGCGGGCGCACAATCCCTGCGCTCGAAGCGCATGAAATCGGCCTCATTGACGCAATCGCCCGCGGCGACCAAGATGTTGTTTCGATGGCAACCGCGCTTGTGCGCGAATATGCCGAGGAGCAAGACGAGCCGCGATCGAGCCAACGCGCGGATGATACGCCCCAGCTGGCCGACTTCTTTGCCCAGCGTAAAAACCAGACTGCCGAATGGGAATCGCCGCTGCCCAACTTTGTCGAGGACCAATTTACGCATATCGTGCGCCATCCTCGTATCGAACGCATCCTGCGCCAGTCTGAAATGGCCGGCCGCAGCAAAGCTGTCGAGCGAGCGTTGGAAGCTATCCGCTACGGCTATACTCATGGCTTACTCAAGGGTCTGGAACGCGAAGCGCGTATTTTCGCCGAAGCAGTAGTTGATTCCGAAGGCGGTAAAAAGGGCATTCAGGACTTCATGGACAAGAAAAGTGCGCCGCTGCCCACTCGCCGTCCTGCCATCACCGCCGAACAGGAGCAGGTCTTCCACGAAAATGGCAAGCTTCTGCCGGTTGGAGCGCCCTTCTTCCCTGGCGTCACGCCCATACCCGAATACCAATATGCCCAGGCGGCGATACGTGATGAAGAGATAGGCGCAGCTATCCACGGCGATCCGCTACAAGTCGAGCGCGAGGTGATTATTCCGGTCGAGCGCCCCAATCCAAACCAGGTCTTGCTCTATATGCTGGTCAGCGAGGTCAACTTCAACGATATCTGGGCAATTACTGGCATCCCGGTCTCGCTGTTCGATGAACACGACCGCGACTGGCACGTCACGGGCAGCGGCGGTATCGGGTTGGTTGCAGCTTTGGGCGAAGAAACACGCCGTGAAGGACGAATTAAGGTCGGCGACCTGGTTAGTATCTACAGCGGTCAGAGTGACATACTTTCGCCAATGATGGGACTTGACCCAATGGCGTCCGACTTCGTCATCCAGGGTTATAACACGCCCGATGGCTCGCACCAGCAGTTTATGCTCGCTCAGGCGCCGCAGTGTATGACCATGCCGCCCGACATGACGCTTGAAGCTGCCGGGAGCTATATGCTCAACTTGGGCACCGCCTATCGTGCGCTCTTCACCACACTGCAGATCCAGCCCAACCGCAACATCTTCATCGAAGGCGCCGCAACAGGCACCGGGCTGGATGCGTCTCGCTCAGCAGCGCGGAATGGTCTGTACGTCACCGGTATGGTGAGTAGCCCTGCTCGCGCGGAAACGCTGCGCACCGAAGGCGGCGCCCGCGGCGTGATTAATCGTAAAGACCCACGGTACGCCGGGATCTTTACACGCATTCCCGCCGACCCATCGCAGTGGGCTGCATGGGAAGCCGCCGGGCACGAAATGCTGGAAGACTTCCGCGTCCAAAACGAAGGACATCTGGCCGACTACGCCATCTCACACGCCGGGGAACAGGCATTCGCACGGACATTCCAACTCTTGGGTGAGCCGCGCAACGGCCACATCCCAACCCTGACCTTCTATGGCGCAAGCAGCGGTTACCACTTCACCTTCCTTGGCAAGCCAGGCGCTGCTGATCCCACCGAAATGCTTCAGCGCGCAAGGTTGCATGCCGGCGAGGCAGTGCTCATCTACTATGGCGTTGACGGCAAAACGCTGGTCGATCAAGTTGGGTTGGAGGGGATCGAGGCGGCACGAGCGATGGGCGCACGGATTGTAGTCGTAACCTACACCGATGCCCAGCGCGAGTTCGTGCAAAGCCTGGGCTTCGGGGCCGCGCTACGTGGCGTAGTCAGCATCGAAGAACTTCACCGCCGCTTCGGCGACGAGTTCGAGTGGCCGGAGACCATGCCCAATCTCCCCGACTCGAAGACAGACCCTGAAGGCTTGAAGGATGCCATCCGGCGCTTCAACGATCTGACCTTCAAGCCGCTGGGCAGTGCAGTGGGCGCTTACCTGCGCAGCGCAGACAATCCACGGGGCTATCCCGATCTGATCATCGAACGCGCGAATCACGACTCATTGGCGGTCAGCGCGATGCTTATCAAACCTTTCATCGGGCGTATCGTCTACTATGAAAACCTGGACAAACGGTGCTACTCCTTCTTCGCGCCCCAAATCTGGATGCGCCAGCGCCGCATTTATATGCCGACCGCCAACATCTGGGGGACGCACCTGTCTAATGCTTACGAAATCATCAAGCTCAACGATGAGATCAGCGCCGGGCTACTCGATATCACTGAACCTATGCTTATCGATTGGCAAGGTATGCCGGAAGCTCATCAGGCAATGTGGGATAATCGGCATGCCGGAGCAACCTATGTTGCCAACCATGCTTTGCCCCGCGCCGGGTTGAAATCGAAAGACGAACTTTACGAGGCCTGGGCTGAGCAAATGTACCAGCGCAAAACGGAATAATCCGGCTCTAGCCAAGTAAAGCAATTGCCTCAAAAGGAAGGCCGGGAACAGCGAAGCTGTTCCCGGCCTTCCTCATGTTCCCGAGATATAACGCCGCCTCAAACGACACACTGTTTAGCCATTTCGTGGCTCCCACACATCTGCCAGCACACAATCCCATGGCAACTTGTACTCATCAGCAGCATCGTAGACGTGGGATTGCAAGTTAACCACAATCACCTCCGGCTGCGATAACGCCTTCCAGCCATGCATCACCATCGGCGGAATTTTGATCAGGCGTGGGCGCTGTTCCCCCAAAAAAACAGGGTTGACATGGCCAAAGGTTGGCGAGTCAGGCCGAATATCCACCAACGTCACCTGGAGCTTACCACGGGTTACGGTAAACTGATCGGTATGAATCTCGTGAAAGTGCCAACACTTAACCACGCCATAATCGGTTGCACTCTGATAGACATGTTGCGGAAAGGCTAAACTCTCACGTTCGACCCAAGGAGCGCTCCACAGTTCGATGACATCGCCACGCCCATCGAGATGAACTTGAAGATCTTTGACAATAACACCCTCAATAGTTGGCGGACGGTAGGGTGATTGAACCTCAAAACGAGTCCCGCGAAGCCAATCGACAGTAACATCTTTTGCGCGCATAGAAATAGTTTCCTTCTCCAAGTCAAATCATAGCAGCAGAGTGGATTATAATAATATTCTGGTCTGTAAAAAGGCGGAGCATTCCTCACCGAGGGGTCGGTCGTACAACCGATGCATTCACATGAGTCCAACTAGAAGAACAAATAGCTCGCATGCTA
>JAKSDJ010000596.1 GCA_022360155.1 Chloroflexales bacterium
GCGGCAGTACCTCGCCGGGGGTAAACCGATCGAGGCTCTGCATCGCGGCCTGACCAAGCCGCTGGCGCAACCCTTCATCGTCGACAAGCTGTTGCATTGCTGCAGTCAACGCATCTACATCATCCGGCGGAACGAACAAGCCGGTCTCGCCGGGGAGGATCATGTCTGTGTTGCCGCCGATCTGCGTGGCAAGGATCGCCTTCCCTTTGCTCATCGCCTCGCGCACGACGCCAGGCAACGGATCGGGCCAAACCGAAGGCGCGACCCCGAAGAGACAACGCTCCCAGGCAACCATAACGGCTTGGTGTGGAACATTGTGCATCACGGTGACGCCAGCCGGCCAGGTTTTTGGCGTATCGGGCCAAGCGGTGCCAATCAAGACCATTGGCGGACGGTTGGTCAGACGCTGATAGGCGGCTATCAGCGGACCAAGGCCTTTGTGCGGTTGTAACGCGCCAACGAAGAGGATGTAAGGCTGAGTTGGCAACCGGCTAATATACTCCTGGCCTGGCGCAACACCGTTGCTTTCCAACAGCATGCTCGGGGCGACAATGTCGGGAATCCTATCCTGGTGATATTTCCAGTTTTGTTCGATTTTCCGCAGGAGATCGCGCCTAACAATCTGCTGCACGAACGTGCTCACGCTATGGATAGCCGACAGTTTGCGCTTGAGGATCACGCGACCAGAGAAGACGCCGGTGGTTGCGGCCAGGCTTTTAGGAAAACCATAGGCATGCGTAGCGCATTGCAGACATTTCAGCGGTTCGGGTCCGCTGCAGACTCGGCCTTTGTGGAGCAATGTCCGTTGGGCGCACGTATAGCCATAGTCACGAACCGAAATCACGAGGGGGATCTTTTTCCCCAAAAGAGCAACGCTGCACGAATAGGCGATCCAGCCATGGGCATGGATGACATCGGGCTGCCACTGTCGGATGAATTGGCGTAGCTCGCGCACGATGCCCGGATCGGGAAATGGCGGATGATAGCGCCGCTTGGGATCCTTGGAAAACCAGGGTACGCGCGTGGTCAACCCTTTAATCCGTTGCACTGCGATACCAGAATCATCCTGTTGCTCGGACAACCCATCGTGCCAAACTGTGGCCACCTTAACTTCATGCCCGCGTTCTATCAGCTCCCAACTGAGCAATTGCACTTGGCGCTCAGCTCCTCCAATAAAGGGGGGGTAAAAGTCGCTCACCATCAGGATACGCACAGATAACTCCCTTTCTCACTGATTATCCCGCCAGAACAGTACCCGTCGATAGACGGTGTCGGGTTCTTCAAGACGATAGAGTAAAGCTTCGACCATTTCCATCCCAGGTTGTATCGCTGGCAAGGCGATTGTGGACTCCCACAACTCATCAGGACCAAGGGTAATCAGTGGCCACTCCCCCACTGGTACTGTCCCATTTGTAACCTGAAGTTTGTAGTTCATCTCCCGTAACTCATGGTTCCGCACCCCCAGGCGCAGGCTATTCGGATCCGCCGGGTTCGCGGGAAGCATCCAGAACTGAGTAAATGCAGTGGTGCGTTGGGGAATCACCCCCATGCGGTTAACCAGAAACGCCCCGCTCACCAGTCCCACAACCAGCAGACCCAGCAACCCCTGGGGCCAAGAGAAGCGCAAGCCTGGCGACTCGGCTTCCGACGGAGGAATCTCTCGGCGGCGTATGAACGCAATGATGCTTGCCGTTATTGTTGTGCCGGCCAATAGGATTGACCAGGCAGAGGCATGGATTGGCGCCGGCATCCAGTTGAGGATCAGCCCGCCCAAAATTGCCACGACCATGCTCAAACCAACACTGAACAAAAGGCGCTCGGCGGCGCCAATCATACGGCCGGGAAAAAGCGCCGCTGTAATCGCATAGCCGGGCAGGACTAGCACCATGAGTAGCGCAAAGAACACACGGACAATACCGCTGCTCAGCGCTGTCTCGAACATGGTTATGTCTACGAGTGTGACTGCAATAATGATAATTGCAGCGATGACAATCATATCTGTTGTACGCTGGCTCACCGTTGTAATGCTCCTCCATCGTAGATGATGATATCACCGCTATCGAAGACCCGACTCACGCGCGGCAGACTATCGAACTTGGCCAACGCCGCCGGATCGATAGGCGTCGTGTGTTCACCGCCGCCAGGTTCGCCTCGCTCGAAATAGTTCCCGCTGCCCACCGAGGGCAACTCGCGACTGAGACGCTGGTCGACAACGATATAGCGCACCTTGCCCCAGCGCACAATCTGTCGTTCTTCCGGGCCAAAGGTGGGCGACAAGACAACCTGCGCCGTTTGCAACCGATCACTAAAATGCGTCACCGGACGCTGTTCTCCGTACGATCCCATCAACAGTCGGTTGATCCGATCGGCGATGATTCGACTGTCCGTCTCAAAGTACGTCCTCACCCAATCGGCTGCAGCTAACCCTTGCCCTTCGATGGAGCGAGTGTCAGCAATCGCCATATATGGTCCAGGGATGCGCGCCCAGAGCGGCCAGCCCACAATGACGCTGCCGCTGAAGATAACAGTCGCCCAGACGCCGAATATTGCAGCCCAGTGCTCAGACCAGCGGTCCTTCAGAAACCCCGTCACACCCACAGCCAAGACAAAGGCAATGGCCACAAACAGGAATGCCGACGCCCGATTCGCGACTTCGGCTCCGTTATTGGTCAGGCGGGCGGCCAGGGTCACTGGGTAGGCAAGCGCGCTGAGAGCGAGCGTCATTGCAAGCACCCGCGTACGGTGTTGGCGCCAGATATGCAATAGCCCCAATGGCAGACCAAGCAAGATCAGCCCTACGGAAGCGAAGCCGTTCAAGCGCTCCCATAACGGCGCTAGTTCCCCAGCAGCAGTGCGAAACAACTCGCGGCTCACCGACTCGCCGGCAATCAGCCGGATGAGATCCTGGCCCGCATTATCGAGGGGCCGTTCCAGGTAGGAGATCGTGATACTGGCGACATATGCGATCCAGCATAGACTCATCAATACTGTTAGCAGCAGTATTCCATAAGGAGTCAGTTGACCGCTTGCAGAACGCCCCCAGATGAAGGCGACAAATGACCAGACAAACAGAAACATGATCAACGCATAGGTGGTGACATGGTGGGTAATAATCACCGCGGCAATACCCATGACCACGATCAAGGTCAGCCCCAAGCGTTTATCGTCCGCCACCTGATTACGGTGTGCCATTGCAAACAGGGTTAACGCAGTCAGCGGGATCGCTAAAGACTCGTACGCGAACTGGGCATCGAAGAAGAGATAGCTCGGGTTCACCATATAGAGCAGCGCGGCCACGCCTGCCACGCGCGCCGAGCCGCCGACCTGCTCGTAGAACAAGAAGAGTCCCAGAACTCCCACTATCCGCGCGAGCCCCAACACCAAAATCCCGGAAGCAAAGATCGATAGGCCGCTCGAACTGGCCAGCGCCGTCGTGACAATCTCCAAACCAGGATAGAGCGGGCTGACCGGCAACAAGGGGTTGGGGAGGAATAGCTCGCCGCTCCGGAGAATATCACCGGCAGTGCGCCAATGCTGAAGTTCGTCCGAAAAGGTAAACATCGAAGGGCTATGCAGCACCTTCACCAGGTATAACCCTAACCCCAGCGCTACCACCAGGCTTATGCGCTCTTGGCGCGGCACGTTGGGCGCAATCACGCGGATTGCAACCGAGGCGAACATCAATCGCAGGCCGCTCCAGAAGAATGAAGACGCCTGAGCGACACCGCCTAGCGCAATGCTATATCCATAGGAGATCAGCATCAATCCGATGGCCGCTACCAGGCACGTACCTGGCAGCCATAGCCAGGCTAGATCTGTTGTCTTTGGGACAACCGGTTGAGTCTGCGGTATGGGTATAGCCGAGCTTTCGAGCTCCTCGGTCGGTTGGGGCTGAGGCTGAGGCTGGGCTGGAGCTGGCGGTTGAATCGGCGGGGCGACAGCGCCTTTGAGCTTTGATCGAATGAGACGCCGCCGATATTGTATTGATGCTTGCGGATTGACCTCTTCTGTCGCGATGTTGTCTTCGGCAACCAATTCATTCTGGTCCGCTGCATCATTTGGTTCCGTCGTCGGTTCGATCTGGTCCAAAATAATATGCGGTTTAGGCGTCGTTTTGGACGAACCCACGTCTCTGCGCGGGATAACAGCCGGTCTTTCCGAGTCCGCCGTCTCGTGCAGGAAGGACGTCGTTTTGTTCGGGTCAACCGCCTCGTGCAGGCGCGTCACCGCTTTGCTCGTGTCCGCCGCACCATGTGGCTTGGGCGTTATTCTTGCCGTGTCTGTCGCACCGTGCGGCTTGGGCGTTATTCTTGCCGCATCCGCCGCACCGTGCGGCTTGGGCGTTGTTCTTGTCGCGTCCGCCACACCGTGTAGCTTGAGCGTCGTTCTTGCCGTGTCCGCCGCACCGCGCGGGCGCGTTACTGCTGTGCTCGCGTCTGTCTCCTCGCGTAGTGTAGCCGCAGTCTTCGTCGCATCCGCAATCCTGCGCAATCTAGATGCCAGTTTGTTCGAGGCCGCCATCGGGCGCGGGTTAAACGGTGCTTTGGCCGCGTCCGTCGCCTCGTGCGGCTTGGGCGTTGTTCTTGCTACATCCGCCGCCTCGTGCGGCTTGGGCGTTGTTCTTGCCGCGTCCGTCACATCACGCGGCTCGTGCGCCGAATCAGTCGACTCCTCTGCAAACGGAGCTTCGAGCAAGCGAGTCAATTGATTCAAGTCTGAATCGACAAAATCGTTGCATTGCTGCGCGGGGGGCTCCGTTACGCCATTACGTTTTGAAAATGGATCAAACTCTTGCATAACATCCCAACATTTATTTACACGAGTTATGCGGTCACCAATCGATAGGGAGGTTTGGAGGGCTGCAAGCCTTCCAAAAATCCTTTTCCTTGCCGCCGCAGCGGTGGCAAGAAGGAGTTTTCGGGGAAACTGCGCCTCCCTAACCCCCACCACCGCGTAACTCGTGTCATTTACAGAATATAACGACCAGTTCTGCCGGTCCTATAAGCATATTTCTCTTTATCATTTTGCCTGGGTTCGATCTCACCCATACACACATACACCTGCAACACGACCCTCCGACCAGAACACAACACCCGCAGCGCAATCCGCCGCTGTTCAGAAAATCGATGTAGCGCCGCTTTCAAACGATATCCGTGTATCGCCGAAAGTGGCGCCCCATTGCCAAAAAATTGCTACAACACAGAATGCCACCCCATGTCTGTTGTGGCTCCTGCATGGCTCAAATCATTTAGTTTGTCCTATCACGTCCACCCATACAATGCCTGCACATAATCAAAAGCGAGTTATGCTGCAGCCTCAAATGCCTTCCATCCAGAACCAAGAGTGGCCTGGTAGCATGTCACAATTGCTGCAACCATACTGTCCCAGGTTGGCAACGACCAACCGGTTACTCCGTGCGTACGACCACGATGCGCAGCCTGCTCGATTGCGTCGCTCAGATGGGTTGCACTGCTGTCGTCTTCGACAAAGACCACCCGATCGGCAGGCAGATAGTTCGCCACCTCGTGGTGCGCTGGGATGCTACTGGCCACCACCGCCGCCCCACCGACTACAGCTTCTAGGAGGGTGAGGCCAAAGGCTTCATGCTGCGACAGCGTCACAAACACATCGGCGGTACGATAGAGCGCCAGGAGGTCGGCTCTGGCCACCTGACCTGCAAACTGCACCCGGTCTGTAGCCCCAAGTTGCCGCGCTAGTTGCTCAAGGTGGGGTCGCGCTGGTCCGTTCCCGACGATCACAACCTGATACTCGGCTGGCATGGACGGGACAGCCATGATCAAGCGATCAACGTGCTTATAGTGCTCGAGGCGACCAACGGCGAGGATTAATTTCTGCTCCGCAGCCTTGGCGCGCGGTTGAGCCATCAGCAACTCGTCGAGTTCGACGCCATTGGGCGCTACATCAACGGCACGCAGGTTAAAGTGGTGCATCAAGAGCACCCGCTCGACCTCCGACACGCAGATCACGCGCCGGGCCTGATACAAAAGCCATGCACCGGGGAGCCGATAGGGCGCGTGCAACAGACGCCGCAGCGGTGAGTGGCCCGTGCCGTGATAATGCGGGGTAACCACAAGCGGAACACGCATGCGCCGGCTGGCCAACGCGGCCTGAAATGCCAGCGGCGTATGGTACGAATGAGCGTGCATCAGGTTAAAACGAGCCGCGTTGCGCCATAACCAGAGGCCAAGTTGCGGAGCGACAAAATAGACCGCATCATTCGCTACAGTCGGAAAACGGCGGACCAAGACCCCATCGCGCTCCTCGATTGGCGCCAACGTGCCTGTTGGGTCGGTTGTCACAACCTCAACCCTGAATCCGCGCTGCACGAGGCCGCAAGCCAGCGCCTCGACATGGCGTTCTACGCCGCCAATCGCTGGGGCATAGCGCGGTGTAACCAGGCCAACTGTGAGCAGGCTTTGGGTTGTTTCGTCTTGCAGGGCTTCCATACACAGCTCTCTCAATGACTATCTGGCCAGACCTAACTAGCCCGCCTTGCCATCAACCGAAACAGGCGGAGTGGGAACCTGTTCTCGCAAGATGGCGTCGAACAGCGCGTCGTATTGCTCACACGTCGATTCCCAAGAATGCGGGTCAGCGAAACGTTTGCCGCGCAAGGTCGCAACCTGCCCAAGAGCGCAGCAAAGCTCCGCCGGGTCTTTGGGCGGCGCCAGGATGGCGCCGTCGTAGCGCTCCACCGCTTCGACCAAGCCGCCGACTCGCGTGGTCACCAGCGGCAGGCCCCAACTCATTGCCGTATGTAGCGGGCCGCTGGCCGACGAGCGGTGATAGGGCAACACAACCGCATCAGCGCATGCAAAAAACTCGGCAACTTCTTCATCGTGGACATAGCGATTGACAAACGTGATCCGATCCCGATACCGGCTTTGGGCGATGAGTTCGCTGGGTAGCGTCCATCCTTCCCAAGTTTCGCCAACGACAGTAAGCCAGTATCCGTCGATTTCATCGGCGGGAATAGCGTCGAAAGCGGCAATAAGATCTTCAAGACCCTTGAAGGGTCGGATGACGCCAAAGAATAAGAGGTTACAGCAGTCAGCATCGGGCGCAACCCGATATATCTTTTGCTCTGCAGCGCTCCGGTGGTGATCATACGGCCCGTGGGGTATGACTGCGACGGGGCGGTTCCCGAGCGCATAGCGTTGTTGGAGCGCAGGCCGATCATACTCGGAATGAATCACAAAGCCGCTGGCCAGTCGCATCAATAATGGTGCAAGCAGGCCCACATACGTGCGGGCCAATGGTATATTGGCCTCGCCCGTGTCTTGCACTTCATGGAATTCAATCACGACCTTGGCGCCAATCAGCCGAGTTATGGCGGCCAGCGCCAGGAAGGAATGCAGGACCGTCCCAGTCCACCATTGGAACACAACGATTTTCGGTCGCTCACGTAATAGAAAAACGATGGCTTTGAACAGACTGGGCAACCAATACCAGTCGACGCCGTCGAAGACATGAACGTGCGAATGATACTGTTGATGGGTAAGGTCGACGCCAACACGGCGTTTCCCCGGATAAAACAGAGTTGGCAGCAACTGACGCATCAGGATGGTTGATGTGCGATGGGTGCGGGCAAGCGCATTCGTCAGGCGTAGCGTATAATAGCTGATCCCGCTCAAGAAGCGCGTCCCTGATCCGACAATACAGACCGAGCACCCTTGCTCTTCCGGGGCTTGATGTGCTTGGGGTAATAGTGATTGCATACAAGGCATTCTATTGGCGCGAGGGTGACCACATGCTGCGGAACAACGTGTTGGAGGCGCTACGGAACATTAAAGAAGGAATTGGCATCGCCTTCGTGCGCTTTGCGCGCACTGTTTACAGGCGGCACGACGGTAAACCCGTTTTCATACTTCGCGTCAGTAGCGCCATCCCGGCGTATGCCTAGTGTCTGAAACACCAGGTTCCTCAGATAGTCGTTACACCTCTTTCTGGTGTTCGCCACATATCACGATTGAGGCGGTAGCGTGGCGTCACACACTACAGCGCTCGGCCCACTTCCTGCTCGGGCAAGATCGGCGCGTCACTCATTGAGAGTGTGTTCTTGCTCCGCTTGGAGCGATGGAGCGCGCTGATGTGATGCTGTCGCGCCCGTTCTCGGACAATGGTTTTGAGTACACGCCAGCCATCGGGGATGGAGCGCAGCCGACCAACGCCATGGACTCGCTCGGCCTCGAAGCTCGGCACTTCCGCAACTTTCAGGCCAGAGCAAAGAGCCTGAATGTTCATCAGTGTTTCGATTTCGAACCCATCGCCATACAGTTGGAGCCGGGAGAGTGCGTCCTTCCAGAAGGCGTTATAACCATAGCACAGGTCGCTATAGCTGCCGCCAAAGAGCATGCGTACACTCATGACGAAGCTCAAGTTGCCCAGCTTGCGATACAATGGCATATCAGCGGTGCCGCCGCCCTGCAAGAAGCGTGAGCCTTTGACAAAGTCAGCGCCGGCAAGCAGCGCACCGACAAAGAGCGGGATCTCGGCAGGATCGGTCGAGCCATCGGCGTCGAGCATCACGATGATGTCACCTTGGGCTACCGCGAAGCCGCTGCGCAAAGCTGCACCTTTTCCACGCCCTTCCTGATAGACAATGCGAATGTCCTGGCGCAGTTGTTGGGCCACCGCGATAGTATCATCGGTTGAGTGCCCGTCGACCAGTAATACTTCGTGGACCCACAGCGGAATCCTTGGCAGCACATGGGGCAAGTTCTTTGCTTCATTCAAGGCCGGGATCACGATACTTACTTTGATCGCACCTTGTGCCAAGAGGTCGATCGGTAAGTTTTCACAGTACTGTGATGTGTTGCTCCCATTCGATGTCCCCGAATACCGTCCTTGTACGCCGGCGGCCTGAGTCGATAACAATGATGGCATGACCAGGTTGGTATTAAAACGATCCATCTCGCGCACCTCCTCGACACTCCACATCCGTCGGTGGGATGTGGCGCTAATTCAGGTTTGCCTTCCAATTAAGTACGTGATCAGGTCCATAAGCTCGAGCGTAACCCCCTAACACTATACTACTTGATAAAACGACAAAAAGAGTTGACGCAATACAATCAAAACACATACTATAACTCATTAATACCATGCAAACACGTACTACAGATTGCTTTATCGATATACCATACAAACTTTGGCGACCTATAGCTTTACTTTCGCCATATACCACCGGATCGATCAAACAAAACAACGCTGTTCGTTTTCAATTTTTAAATATTTCTATTTTTACTATATCAAAATAACCAATAAATTGTCAATGGGCATCTGAATTATTTCGCAATAAATTTTTAACATGGACAAATTTTGACTTAACCAAAAATAATATCAATAAACGTACTATTCCTTGATATATTATAACTATTCGTCGATTACATCACCGATAATATATTACTAAATACCCATACAACAGTAAAAACACCGGTCAATATCGATATCTATCGTTTCATACAATCCTTTTCCATTGATGAACAACAGATAATAAAGTAATCTTAGATTGCTTCTAGCATGAAGCTGTATATCTACAGAAAACTCTTGAATAGATAGGGACATGAGCTTTTTACGACGCTCGGCGCTATGATGCGGCGATCATTTCGTGGCGATCTATAGTTGATTTAGGTTTTTATGAAGGCTAATAGTATGCCGATGATCTGCTATGTCATACAGGAAATTCAGAATGATCATGGTATACATCGCTGTGGGTTCAGACATTGAGGTGGTGGTTTGTAAAGATGTGTAATTTTTTTGTTAAGCATATTGGGGCGGCGTTGACACGCCGTTTCATCAGTTTATCCTGCGTGAACTCCGGCTTGTCATCGCGTCATCGTCAAATTGTCTTACGTTTAACTAAAATGTCCGTTGTGCCGTTGCCTGACGATTGCGCTGTTGATCGGTTAGCGTTGACGGCACTAGTTTGCACTATTTCGATGCGCTTGTCATCATTCAAATGAGCGATTTCCGACTAGCTCATTTGTGGAGTCCTATTTGCCGACCAAGAAATTCGCCTTCTCAAAGCGGATTCTCAAGTTGGGTCGATGGCGCTCTTCAATCCCTCAGCCTAGCAAGGATTGGCAGCTTGACGCGTTGGCGTGTGATCGGATGATTCCATACAACATGATGCAGCGCGCGCCATAAGAACAGCGCTGCATCATGCCCGCCACTCGACTGCAACGTCATGTCACAACCGTTCTACGCTCCAGGCAACAGGATGCGCGCTGCAGCGCTGGCGCGTTGATCTTTATGGGGTGTTTATCAGCAAACATTGATCTAATGTTTAGCTTTTCTTCATACGTTCTTTACAACTCATCTGCTAGTCTATAGGGTAGACCGCTTCTCATTGCAGCTATCACATCTTCTATATTCCGCCTCCACGTAGTCTTTAGGCCTTGTACTTGCTGAAGACACGATGATGACAGGAAACATGTATTATGTTTGTATCAGCACATCAAGCAGTAGCTGCCGGTCCATACATCGAGCAGTTATACTGCAACTACCGGGTTCTGATCCTTGCCCATCTCATGCGGATAGTCCATGACCGAGAGTTAGCCGAAGATCTCTGTCAGGAAACCTTTGTAAAGGCGCTGCGCGGATGGGAGCGGCGCGATCAGCAGGGGAGCGTAACCGGGTGGCTCTATCGGATTGCTACGAATTGCGCCTATGATCATCTTCGCCGCTGCCGCCGCATTCGCTTTTTGTCGTTGGGTGAAGCCTCGCATTCGTACAGCGACGCCCTTGCTGTCGAAATGGGGCTGGATCGGGATGAGCGCGTTTGGCTAGCCCTCGCTCAATTGCCTCTACACTACCGCCAAGCATTGGTGTTGATTGCCCGTGGGTACACGACCCAGGAACTCGCCGCTACCATTGGATGCGCACCCGGCACTGCACGTACACGCCTATTCCGTGCCCGTGAACAATTTCGGCGCTTCTATCAAGAATCATAAGCATAGGCGGCTTGCGGATGCAGGTCGGACGGCTACGGTGAGCCGCGCCTGGCGGATTCACCCGAGCAGTGTTCGCCATTTCGCACAGTTGTATCGACCGGAGACCGCTATGTACCGCAAGATCCTGGTCGTAGACGATGACAAAAAAACGGCCGATCTGGTCCGGCTCTATTTGGAGAGGGATGGATATCGGGTGCTGGTTGCCCACAATGGCCGCCACGCGCTCGATTTGGCGTACCAGAAGCAGCCCGACTTGATTGTGCTCGATCTGATGCTTCCGGTTATGGACGGCTTCGATGTGTGCCGAATCCTACGCGCCGAGACCAGTATTCCGATCATCATCCTCTCCGCCCGGACCACCGAAGACGACAAACTACTGGGCTTAGATCTCGGCGCTGACGACTATATCACCAAACCCTTCAGCCCCCGCGAACTGGTAGCGCGCGTACGGGCCGTCCTGCGTCGCGGTGAGACGGCAGCACAGAACCGCCCCCCTTTCCGCTCCGGTGACCTAGAGGTGGATTTCGTCAGCCATCAGGTCCGGCTCCGCGGGAAACCAGTCCACTTAACTCCCAAAGAGTTCAAGCTGCTGGCCTTGATGGTAAAAGAGCCAGGTCGCGCCTTTTCGCGTCTGGAATTACTGGAGCAGGTTTTTGGGTTTGATTACGACGGTCTGGAACGAACCATCGATGTGCATATTATGAACCTGCGCAAGAAAATTGAACCCACCCCCATCCAGCCGCTCTATATTCAGACTGTCTATGGATTGGGGTACAAGTTTAACGAGGCAAATAATGATCCATAGCCTGCGCCTGCGCTTACTGCTGATCCTTGTTGCGGTTGTCGTTGTCGCCGTAGGGACTGTAGCCTTTCTGGTGAACATGGCGACCAGGGTGGATTTTATCCAGTATGTCGAGCGCAACACCGAGCGTGAGCAGGATATTACGATGCTCCTGAATAGTTACCATTCCAACCAGAGAACTGACGAAGTTCAACTGCTGGTCGAGCAAGTCGCGCGCGAATTTGGCGATCGTCTGATCCTGGTAGATAGTGACAGAAGTGTGATTGCCGACTCGGCTAGCGACCTGAATGGGCAACACCTCGATGATCACATGCCGCTTGCCGCGATGATCGTCTTCACCGAAGCGCCATCCGAACTCGATGCAGCGCTTGCAGCACCTCTCACCGTACCATTGACGGCAACTGATGGGGTAATCAGATATCGAGCCGAAGGACCAATTCCTCGCATTGACCTCTACCGGCAGGACAGCGCCATCCCCGTGCCGGCGACGGGGTTTTTCGTTGCGGGTTTGCCCGCCGGCGCGATCGAGAAAGACTTTCTCGCCTCGATCACACGCTCGTTGTTTGTTGCAGCCGGTGTTGCAATTCTGGTCGGCGTGTTGTTGAATCTGGCGCTTTCACGCGATGTGCTGCGCCCAATCGAGGCGCTCACTGGCGCAGCCCGCAAGATGGAGCAAGGTGATCTGGGCCAGCGGGTGCATGTACAAACGCGAGACGAAATCGGTGCGCTGGCGCACGCCTTCAACGCAATGGCCGACGGAGTGCAGCGAATCGAACAACTCCGGCGCAACATGGTGACCGATGTCGCCCACGAGCTGCGCACGCCGCTGACCAACCTGCGCGGCTATCTCGAAGCTGTGCGCGATGGCATTGCTCCCCCCAACCCAGAGTTAATCGATTTGCTGTACGAAGAGGTTCTGCTGCTCAACCGGCTGATCGACGACCTGCAAGATGTCGCCCTGGTCGAGGCCAGTCAGTTGCGCTTGGTACGACAGCCGGTGGCGCTTGCAGCGCTTATCGACCGCGCAGTGCAGGCGCTACGTCCGCGCGTCACCGATGCCGGCCTTGAGCTGGACCTATGGTTCCCTCCCAATTTACCGCTTGTGGATGCTGACGCAGAGCGCGTGAGTCAGGTGGTGCGCAACCTAATCAGCAATGCGATCACCCACACTTTGCCAGGCGGAAGCATTACCATCGTGGCGCACTTGGCCGGCGCCCATGTTGAAGTAAGCGTGCGTGACACCGGTTCGGGGATCGCCCCGAAGCATCTGCCTTACGTATTCGAGCGCTTCTACCGAGTTGATCCTTCGCGAGCGCGCACCACCGGCGGGGTTGGGTTAGGACTCTTCATTGTCAAACAACTCGTCGAAGCGCACGGGGGAAAGGTATGGGCCGAGAGCGCACCAGGAGCCGGATCGCTGTTCTGTTTTACGCTGCCAGTTGCACCATAAACCCTTTTTATTGGGAAGAAGAGCATGGGCCTATCGTACGATCACTCTCACTGAAAGGGCGCGCTGTATAGGACTAAGGGGGGATTGGCAGTGTTATGAAAATTCGATACATTGGAACAGCCCCCATTTGTATATTCTCGGTAAAATCATTGAGGTTTTCCCGACATTGCCCAACAGGTTTTTGGGCGACAGGTGGTTCATCTTGACACAGTGCAATGTATTCCTAAGCTGTATCAGGCGAACATGCGAACCTTTATGATCATACCCTGACAAAATAATGGAGCTATCTATGCCAGCAATGTCGCAACGTCTCGTTTTCTCTGGCTTAGTTTTGGCCTTCCTACTGATCGGCGCCAATGTCGCTCGCGCCCAATATCCGAATCCGCCAGCCGTCGCGCCGAAAGCGCAACTCTTTGTCCCGATGGTGCTGCGCGCACCGAATGAGCCAGTCGCCGCGCCAACACATACGCCAACCATACCGCCGCCATCGCCAATTGCAACAACGCCGCCAGCTCCGCCACAGCCCTCTCGAACACCAACCGTAACCGCAATCCCCGCGCCAACAACGCCAACAACGCCATCTTCGCCGACCGCCTTCGAGCAAAAGGTCTTCGATATGGTCAACCAGGAGCGCGCCAAAGCCGGATGCGGGCCGCTTACCATCAACGCCAAGCTGATGGCAACGGCAAGAGGTTATAGCGAGGACATGGCGCTCAATGACTACTTTAGCCACACCGGGCTGGATGGCTCTTCGGTTTCGGAGCGTGCTGTTGCCGCCGGCTACAATTTTAGCTTGATCGGAGAGAATATCGCCGCCGGCCAATTATCGCCCGAAAGCGTGATGGAAGGCTGGATGCAGAGTCCTGGTCACCGCGCCAATATCCTCAAATGTGACTATCGTGAGATCGGCATCGGCTACTACTACCAGGCTAACGATCAGGCCAATGTGCGTCTTGACAACGGCAGCGTGTCGGGCCCCTTCCGCCACTACTGGACCCAGGTCTTCGGCACATCGCGCTAGAAGCTCTTCATTGCCCAGAGATTGCTCCACAGATTTCACAGATGTTGGGATATGCTGCATCTGTGGAGTCTGTGGCTCCCGCCACATAGCGCAGCGAGATTGTCTGACAAACTGTCTGCCCTGCCAAGAGACCAGGCAAACGCTTCGGCGCCGATGGCAGGCATAAGCTACCTCTTTTATTTTTATGATAACCAAAGCGCTATACCGCTGTACCAGCTTGCAATGGCCTTTGTTATCGGGTTTTTGCCAACACGATGCCCTTATGTGCAAATGAGTAAAGCCCCTTCACCAAAGAATCCATGAGAGTGTGCCGCCCTCAACTTCATTATCCTCTCACCGGACCTTCATCTTTTCTTCAAACAGCTTTTGTACCATACAAGTAACAACCTTGTTTCATACTGCAGTTTTGCACACCCAGGAAGGGAAGGAATGGCAAACTGATGAACACCCTCCGCATTTTGACAATCTTGCTGGTCATGGCCATAATACTCAGCGCCTGCGGCTTGGGCGGCAATTCGCCCGACGGTCGAACCCAGAGCAATACAACCAGCAGTGCCACGCCTACGTCAAACGCCACGGCTAGCCAGGGAGCAGTGACAATTGGCTTCGCCGCGCCGGAATTCGAGCGCCGGACCTACGAACCGCTCATTGAGGCGTTCAATGCACAGAACACGGATATACAGATTCAATTCGTATCGACCGATGCACTTGCCGGGGCGGGCGGCGCGGCTTTTTTCAGCGACGAGACCACCCGCCAGACCGTCAGCGCAGCAGATACGGCAGCGGTCTTCTTCCTACAGCCCGAAGCTATCGCCAATGGGTATGTGCGTGATTTGGCCCCGCTGATGGAAGCCGATACCGGCTTTGATCGCAACGATTTCTACCCCGGCGCCCTTGGCTCAACCACACAAGAAGGCGTTTATCTCCTGCCCCAAACGCTCACCGTACCGCTGCTCGCCTACAACAAAGCGCTTTGGACCGCCAGCGGCCTGCCTGAACCGACCAACACCTGGAGCGCGACGGATTTGCTTGCCGCCGCCGAACAGTTGGCCCGTAAACGCGGCGACACCGTTGAGGTGTACGGTTTTATGGATTGGAGCAATGGGCTGCAGCCATTGCTGGCCGAACTCGCAACTCAGGCTGCCGATCTCTTTACAACAGCGCCGGAGTCAATCCGCCTTGATCAAACTGCGGTTGAGACAGCGCTGGAACGAGTTGCGGCTCTGGTCGATACAGGTGCGATCTACTCCTCCAGCGAAGCGAATGCAACAGTAGTCGACCCAACGGACTTCAATAACCTCATTCTCGGCCAGCAGGTTGCGATGTGGCCAGCAGAATTATTGCAACTCGCCCCTGATCAGACGGCGCCGTTCGAGATCGGCTTTGTCCCTTTTCCTACGATTCCGGAAGTGTTCGCGCCCGGTGCAACGGGCTACATCATGAGCAGCGGCACGCAGCACCCGCAGGAAGCCTGGCGCTGGCTCGAGTTTCTCAGCCAGCAAGAACTGAATCGCGGCGGGATGATGTTCTTCGGTGGCGGCGTCAGAGTGCCGGCCCGCCAATCGGTGGCTGAACAGAGCGGCTTTTGGTCGGAGCTGGACTCGGCGCGCGCAGCAGCGCTACGCGTCGCCATGGAGCGCCAAGCCGATACAGCAACACCGCGCCTCGCCGAGGCATTAATCCAACCGCTCACCCAAGCGCTGCAAGCCGTGGTGCAAGGCGAATCGACCGGTCAGGCGCTTGCAGCGGCCCAGGCCACGCTTGCCGACCAGATTGCCCAAGCCCAGTTGAACCCTAGCCCTACGCCCGCAAATAAACCGATCGTCGTTGAGTTACCGGTAGAAGCAGTGGCGCCGCCAGAAGCGACAAAGATTCGCTTTGTGACGCCAGGGCTCGACACAACAACATTGCGTCGCCTAGCAAGCCAGTTCAATCAGCAGAATCCGAACTTCTTTGTCGAAGTCGAGAACGCCAATTGGGGAGGTGTTGCGCTAGGATTGGCCGACGTGGCGTCAACCGCAGACTGTTTCGCCTGGCCGGTTCCCCCGCAGACGGACGAGATCACCGCCACTCTCGATCTGCGCCCGCTGATCGACGCCGATCCGAGCTTCGACCAGGCCGATTATCCGACGGCGTTGCTGGCATCCTTTTCACAAGGGACCGCGCTCTACGGATTACCGCACGGTGTCAGCCTCCGTGCGTTGCATTACAACCAGACCGCATTCGACGCTGCCGGGCTGGAATATCCAAACCCAAACTGGACTCTCGACGATGTGCGAGCAGCAGCCGAACAGTTAACGCTCGGTTCAGGCGATGAGATCGACCAATACGGTTTTGCCTCTAACATTTCCCAGACTGACGATGTGCTCTTTTTCCTCCGCCAGTCTGGTGCAGCGATCACGACGGGGAGCGCAGACGCCCTACAGGCAAACTTTACCGACGAACGGGTGATCGCAGCCTTGAGCCAATACCTCGATCTCCTGCGCAAAAACTCACCACACCAACAACTCCAGGGCTACCGCAGCGCAAGCAATCCGGGTATCCAGACATTCACCTTGGTCAACACGGGGCGGGTTGGTATGTGGCTCGACTTTGGCGGGCGTAGCTTCATCATCAATGCCGGGGGGCCAGAGACACCGGCGTTTACCACAGCGCTTGCGCCGCCGCCGCTGGGCGCGACTGGGGCAACAGCGGACGATCTACGGATTAGCGGGCTTTACATTTCAGCTGCAACAGAGCAACCGCAGGCGTGCTGGGAATGGATCAGCTTCCTGAGCCGTGAGTTGACGAGTCTGCCGATCGGCTTTGATTTCCCAGCGCGCCGTTCGCTGGCCGATTCGGAGGCGTTTGCAGCCCAGGCGCAGCCAGGCGCAGCCGCGGTCTATGCGGCCTATAGCGCCGCCCTGTCTCGCCCTGACGAGGGCAATGGCGCTACGCCCCTGGAGCAGTCGATGATCGATCTCTTCTGGTTCTTCCAGGCAGTCGACCGAGCGCTGCAAAGTCCTGCTGGCGAAGCGGAGCAAGTGTTGGAGCGGGAGCTCGCCGAAGCCCAGCGACTCACCTCCACGTACTTGGACTGTGTGAACGGCGGGGGCGGTGCAAAAACGTGTGCAACCCAAGCAGACCCGAACTACGCTGGCCTCGCCGAAGACTAGCACTCATTCATAATCCTTCACAATGCGCCATCCCACCCCCTTCATCGTTTCTGAAGGGGGTGGTTGTCTATCCTACATCGGTTTCTAGCGGCAAGGGAACCGTTTACTCAGAATGTTGGGTGAATTCCAGGGATCGGTCGGTTCGCGGGTCGCCAAGAGTCGCAGGCTCCTCAGCCATATCACACCTCGTTCAGATCAACGATGCGCTTTGAGATACGCTTCATTCGATTAACAGGAATCAACGATGTGAGACATCGGCATCTGTGCTAGAGTGAGGGTGGAACAAATGCTACAAGCGGACAACGCTGTGTAGCAACAACTGTTCACCAGTGTAGAGCAGGCGTTGTCACGTTGGGTACAGAAAAACAGCAGATTTACTCCTGTAACGTGAGATCAAGCGATGACACGGATACTGGTAACCGGCGGTACTGGAACCTTGGGGCGCGAAGTCGTGCGGCAACTCAATGCTGCTGCGTACGTCGTTCGCATCATGAGCCGCAAGAGCGGCAGCGCGGAAGGCGTTGAATGGACGCAGGCCGATCTCAGAGATGACGCCGGCTTAACGGCAGCCATGAACGATGTTGACGTGATAATTCACGCCGCAAGCGGTATACCGCTACGCAAGATTGACATTGACGGCACAGAGAAGTTGATTGCGGCAGCTCGCGCCGCGCAGGTCAAGCACATGCTGTATGTTTCTATTGTAGGCATCGATAAGATCCTCTTCGCTTACTACAAAGCAAAACTCGAAGCGGAAAAACGAATACAAGCCAGTGCTGTTCCCTGGTCAATTGTGCGTTCCACCCAGTTTCACACGCTGCCTGATTATGTGCTGACGACTCTCTATCGCTCACCTTTGTTTTTTGTTCCCACTGATTTTCAAGTCCAACCAATTGACCCGGCTGAAGTTGCCAAACGTCTTGTGGCCCAAGTCGCCGAAGGTGCGAGCGGCATGATAGCCAATATCGGCGGCCCCGAGGTGCTGACCTTGGGCGCTATGGCCCACGCTTGGCTTGAAGTGCAAGGGCTTCAGCGCCGTATCATCCACCTGCCGCTCCCCGGCAAGGTAGCACAGGGCTTTCGTGCGGGCTTGAACACAGCTCCGTCGCATCGTTACGGAAAAATGAGCTGGAACGAATGGTTACAAAAGACATATGCCCGACAAGCGGCCGACCCGAGCGCCAGCAATGCCGGTCCGTAAGCTTTGGTATGGCAAACGTTTTGATGGACTGTTCTAGGAGGCGTCAATGATCTCTTCAGAAGCCACTTACGAACCAATGCAGGAACATCAAAGGTATCTGCTCTTCGCCCAGATCACCAATGCGATTGGGGCGACGATAGGCTTCATCGTCCTGGGGTTCTTTGTGCTCGATCCCGCCCGCTTCAGTGATCCGGGCTGGGTGTACCTCTTGCTGATCCCACTGGCGGGGCTGCACACGATCGAAGAGTACATTTTTCCAGGCGGTTTTCTCACCTGGTTTAACACCGGCCCTTTTAACAGTCAAGATCCCACCTTTCCGCTTACGGCTAAAACCGCCTTCTGGATAGACGCAGTGGCAGCCACTATCAACATCGTCTTGATCGTACTGATCGGCAGGTATGTTCTCTGGCTCATGCTGGGTCTGGGCGCGATTTTTCTGATCAACGGCTTCTGGCATCTTACCGACGGCATCACACAGGGCAGATATTCGCCCGGCATGATTACCAGCGCAGTTCTTTATGTGCCAGGTATCAGCTACCTCTTTTATTTTTACTATAGCCAAGGCATTGTACCGCTGTACCAACTTGCGCTTGCCTTTGTCATCGGGCTTTTTGCGAACACAATGTTCTTTGTGCAAATTAGAAAGACCCTGCGACGCAGAACCGGCTAGGATAACTGCGCCAAAGTCCTCCCGCTTCGTTGATCGGAGCCGCCCAATCAAGCTGGGAAGACGAATCCCCGACGTCCAGCCAGTCTTGGCCAAGGTGCTGTAGCTTCGCGCTGGTCATCTCTACGCCAAGCTGGAATTGGATAGTTTGTGCGATATGCTGTGCTTCCGTTTTCTCATCACGATGGGATGTGTCTCGATGATACCGCACAAGGTATAGGTGCACAGCGGTTCAATCGGCTCCAAGGGAAGTCCCGCGTATGAACAACGCTCTGCACATGCGCGCATCACCACAACTCGCCTCCGCGCCATTCAGCTGATAACGGCGCACTCAAATCCAAAGAAGGCGTCTTAGAAAGCCGAAAGATCATGACCTCTTCTTCACGAGAAGAGGGCAGGAGGCCGTTCTCGGTTCTGATAGATAACGCACCCTGCCACAGCTCCCATCCCAGCCGTTCGTAGTATGTAACGCTAGTCGGCGAGAGAGCAGCCAAATCATAATCTTGAACCTCACTAACGAGGTATTTCATAATTGATGTTGCAAAACCACGATTGCGGTAGGCAGGTTCTGTAGCAACCGCCTCCACATATGCAGTGCGCATCATGGGGTTTGTTCCTGCTTGCAAATATCGGGTCACCCACAGCGCATGACCGACTAAAGAGCCATCAAAGTAGCCGAGAACGTGGGTCGCATCAACGAAGGTGTTGAAAAGCGCCGCTATATCTTCTTCATAGGCACGATTGCAAAGCGAGATAATATTCCTTCTATCGATATCTGAAATCAATTCGCCGCGCATAACTTGGATGTGTAGGCGGTCAATTGGATGAGAAGCCATAGCTTGAGTACTCTCGAATCGCCCAATCTATAACTTCACCCTTACCCCATCCTACACTCTACGGCGCGTATAGAGCATAGTTAACCGCTTTGTACTGTATTGTTATCCAACACAGCACGACATCATTTTCTTGGCGACGCAACACAGTCGCATACATTCCAGTACGACGACAAGTGACGGATTATCCAGCATTATATCGCCTAACGCCCGCGTGGTTTGAGAGGAAAGCATATCGTCACGATAACACAGCCATATGTTTGGACGAGCCCACCCGCCCAACTGCCATCTCGGCAGATCGCACTCTCACGCTCTAGCGCAGCGCCACTGGCAGATAGACCTGCGCGGCGCCAGGAAGCACCTGCGGTACAGTGAGCGGATCGCCAAGCAGTGCATAGGTCCGTATCGCATCCTGGCAGCAATTGCCATTCGTAAAGAGTTCGAGGAATCCTGCCGCCGTGAGCTCGCCCAGGTAGGCCGGCGATCCTCCGCCCATCACGGTCGAATCCGCACTCCAGAGCATCTGGTAGAACCCGCGCTGGAGTGCGGTATGGCCAAAGAGCACCCCCGCCCCCGTCGATCCCCACACCGCAACAGCGCCGCCGTTGGTCGCCAGCAATAGCCGCTCATCGATCGTCGTACCACTGAAGGCGGCAAAATGGAAAGCGCTGGTCAGACAACTCAAGGACAGCACAACCGGCAGGCGCTTGCCGTTGGTCATTGCATCCGGGTTATAGAGGCCCAAAAGGTAGGCTGGGTCTGCAGCCGAGTCGGTCACCGCCCACTGGAACGCATTGCCGTGTCCAATGAAGTTGATCAGCCCCGCACCGGCATTAAAGACAGCCTGCGTGCCCTGATACGCGCGCACCGCGTCGGTCACCCGACCAGGCAGACTCGGCGCCGGATCGTAATAAACCCGGCCAATCGCCATATTCTGCGGCTGTAGCGCTGCACTCAGCTCGGCGACCGTCGCGAAATCTCCAGCATCGTCAGGATTATCGGCGATATAGGCGACACGCGCGCGCCAAGCTACCTCGGTCGAATCCGTCTCGTAGCCGATGATTTTCGCAACCAGCGCTTCCAACTCAGCAGCGTCCTTGACCGGCAAACGGCCAAAAAGCAGGTCGGGCAGGGTATCTCCGCTAAGCACCGGATCAGCACCGTCGAGTTGGGCATAGCACGACTCGCAGGCCGTCTCCTTCATGATCGGATCGACTGTCGCCAGATATGGAGGGATGAGATTGACGTTCTTCTCACCCTTTTGCAAATAATCGTGGGGGTCAAATGTGCCGTCACCGACGAGCGTTACCGCCAACGGCGGATTCGTCCACGCGCGCAGGAAGTCGCGGATCGCATCGGGTGAAACCTGCCCAAAGCTCCAAGCATCATAGATCGCCTGCACATCGACGACCTGAACGGTGTAACCTTGGGCTCGGCGATGGGCCACAAGCGGATCGAGCGCGGCATGCAATCCCGCCGGTGCAATGTAAAGAACCGCAACATTCAGCGGCTTTGCCAGGTCGACCGGGCGGTGCATATACACGCTTGGCGTATGCAGCGTGCCTGGACCAGCCAGGAGATAGTCGCGCGGCTCAGGCCCGTCCTCGAACACGCTTGCGCCTCCGGTAAGGATCTGTGGCGCGCGGGGATCGGTCACGTCATAGAGCGTAACATCAGCAGCAGGATTACTGAGCTGGTAACGCCACTGCCCTGGCAAGCCGGCAAATAAGCCGCCGTTCCCGCCAAAATCCAGTCCGACAGAGCGTTCCCAACGCACCTGTTGCAGTTGGATGCCCGAGGCTACCGATTTGGGGAGCAAAGTGAACCGAACCTTTGGCTGGTTCGCCGCAAACGTGAATGTCTGCGACCAGTTCCCCGTCCCGCGCCACTCGGCGCTTTGCATAGCCTCGCCCATCGTGACTGCGAGGGCATGCAAGTTCTGGGTATAGGCGACGCCTTCTACGGTGAGGGTGACATTCCCCGTCGCCAGCGGCAAGGTCGGCGTCAGCGGCGCGTTGAACAGCGCCGGTTTCTGGTTGAGCCCGGTGCGTAAGTCGACGGCATACCAATGATCGCCGGCTGGCCCAGGCAAGGTCGAGTCATACAAGGCGTTAGCGCGCCACAACCCGTGCTCCAACGCATTCGTACGCACGGGAGCGGTGAACGGCATCACATCGCGGCTTGTCATACGCATGGTACTGGGCGTTGATTCGACCGTCAGCCAGTACGTCTCACCAGCGTTCCAGCGGTCGCCGACCGTGGCGGCATAGAAGCGCAGTTCATCGGTTCCACGCACCTCAAGCGCCACCTCGTCGCCGTTATGGCGCAAGCGCAGCAGTGCGGGATCGATGGCGGCTATATCGATTCCCGCCACCGCCAGATCTTCCCGCGTCACACGCTGGATGCCAGGTCGAGTCACGGCGATTTTTACCGCATTGGTTGCAGCTAGCCGATTAGTGGGGGCAGGACCGCTCGTCAGAAACGGCCCAGAACGAGCCAAGATTTGTGCGGCATCTTCCTTCAACAGCGAGACGTTCGGTATGGTTACCCGAAAGTCAGTCGTAGCGCGCACCTCACCATCCTGGATGAACATTGGGCTGAACGCGACCACGATGATGCGCACGCCACGCATCCGGCCCTCGCGCACGATGACAAGCGGCGTGGCGGGCAGCGCCTGATCAGGCATCACGGCCAGATCGGGGCGCTGCTCGCCATGGACTGTCTGGGGAATCGGCGCAGCCGCCGGTGGAATGACGCCGTGCCAAGGGCGACTCTGCAGCTCTTCGACTCGCGGCGACACTGCAGCATGATCGTCATCGTCCGCGCGCAGGGCGATCATGTGCGCAGGGAGCGTCGCATCACCAATCTGCACCAGCGGCAGAGCAAATTGAGCGCTCAGCGTCGCAAGCGTCGTTGGGTGCGTATCCAGCGCGCGCGACTCTCGCTGCCACACCAACCGGACCCCGCCATCCTGTGTTGTAACACGCAAGGGCGCAGCAGGCTCGGGCTGGGCGCCTGCTGCGCCGCCGCTGAGCGCCAAGACAAGCGCCAGCCCTAACAATGATACACAACGAAAGAAGATGCGAGGTCGGATGGCATAACCCATATTGTTTTCTTCGCAGCAATGCCTATCATAAGACTATACAAAACGCCGCCCAAACATCAGCACCAGGCTGATTCCAATCAACACAAGACCAATGACAAACAAGCGCGGTGCATCATTTGAACTATTCTGAAATGCGCCGGTGGACGGAAGTTGCGCCGGTGGTGGAACAGGAGTTGGGGGCTCGGTTGGGGTCGCCTCAGGCAGTTGCGTGCCCGTCGGTGACGGCGTCGCTGTGGGGCTGGGTGTTAGCGGATCCCCCGCCGGTGGCGGCACAGGCGCATCGGTGGGGGGCGGCGCGGGTACATCGGTGGGGGGCGGCGCTGGTGCATCGGTTGGCGCCAGCGTGTTCGTCGGCGGCGGCGCGGGTACATCGGTCGGCGCCAGCGCGGGCGTGTTCGTCGGCGGAATTGGCGTGTTCGTCGGCGGAATTGGCGTGTTCGTTGGCGGCGGCGGTTCAGTTGGCGGTTCAGTAATAAGTAGCTGCGGAGCCGCATAGACTTGCTGAGGGAGATCCGATACCATCGCTGCCAAAAGCAAGATGATGCCGATTATGAAGAGGCCAAACGATGCGATGGTTAATTTCATAGTTGCAAACTCCTTGTTCGAAATTAGATTGCCAAACAAACTAGCCTAAACGATTTTCATGAAATTCGACAATCAACCGAGTAGTCTGACATAGCGCCGCCTTTAGGCAGCTTGAAGACAGCACAACCGTCTTCAGGCGGCGTCACGAAGAACGTTTTTCACACCAAAATCTTGATTGTGACACTCCGCGCGCCCTAAAGGGCGGCGGCTTCTTGCGTTTCGCAAGCCACATGCCCCGTGTCCAGGGGACTACGCAGAACCCGCACGTTGTGCGGGATACGATACGTGGTTGTTCCGGTCGGGCAGATGCGCCCCGGTTCCCCGTGCTGCCGCATCGACAGGATATTCACCGCGCCCACACCGTCTCGGCGCCCGCTGAAACCACACCGCCCGCAGGTGTAGACCCTGCCGCGTGGTTTGTGCCGACCCCTGCAGTGTGGACACGTTTGACTCGTCGCGCGTTCGCTCACCAGTTCCGTGCTGATCCCTTCGGCTTCGGCTTTGTACGTGATGTACTGCCGCAGTTTGCCGTGTGACCAGTTCGAGACTTTCTGATTGCTTTTCTTACCGAGCTTGCCCTTATCGGCGACATCGCGCACATCACCGAGCGCAATCGTGCCTGCTTCCTGCGCCACTGCCACGTTGACGACTTCCCGCGATACCTTGTGCTCCATATCGCGGGTGCGCTTTGCCTGCTGATGCAGAAAGCGGTTGATACGCCGTTGTAGACGTTTCCACAGCCGCGAACCACGCTTGCATGCGCTCTGCCGTTGCCGTAATATGGCCAGTCGTTTGGCGGTGTACTGGCGCTGGCTCCGCAGTTCCCGACAAGTGATAACCACGGTGTCGTGTCCATCACTCATGGCTGCCGGATGGACTTCCCCCAGGTCTACTGCTACCGCATTGGCGCCAGGAGCTTCTCTCGGCGGTATGCCGTTCTCAACCACGATATGCCAGAAATAACGCCGCTTGCTTCTCGCGTAGACGAGGCGCACTTCCCGCACCGCCAACACGTTTTGCAGATGGTCCGGCAGCGTGATGCGGATAGGGGGCAAGCCTCTGGCACGAGCAAGCAGCAGCGTGTCTCCTGTGCGCCGCATGCCGCTCGTTTTCCAGCTAGTGGTGCGATACTTCTTCCGCTTGTAGGGAAAGTGCGTGTCCAACCCGGCGCGCCGACATTCCCGCGCCGTTTTGCACGCTTTGTAAAAGCCCTGTTGCGCCGCATCCACCGAATGGGCGTGCAGCAGCGCGGGCTGTCCGGCATGCGCCCGATCGTTCCACTTTTCAGCACCATAGGGCGAGAGCCAGTGCCCGGTCGTGCGATAGGTACGCCAGTGAAAGACCGCAACCTGGGTGTAGCGTTCGCCACTCGCCCGATTGAGCGCATCAGCCTCAGCACGGTGCAGGTGGCATGGTTCGATATGGGTGCGGATCATCGATCATCCTCATTCCGAACATTCGTTCCTATATCGCTATGCTACCCCATTCCACAGCGGCATGCAAGGGCTGAAGCCAGCGAGAAACCCGCCTTACCACTGCCACTAAAGTGGCGTGGCTTGCGGCAGGTTCCGCACGGTCAAAATTCACAAGAGCGATCCATGCAATACATTTTCCTAACCGCTTTAGTATTTCACTTTGCGCAGTGTAGTATAACACTTACTCTGTCAAAGTGATATGCAATTATTGGGCCATATACAAGCATGAAGGCAGAAATAAGATACCCGCATAAACGTTGCTAGTACTACAACGAGCCATGTCATGCTGAACGAAGTGAAGAATCGCGTTGCCAAAGGTTGCAAGACCCTTCGCTTCGCTCAGGGTGACATCGACAAATCCCGTTCCGATGCGGTGCAGGATGAAGTCTCGTTGTAGTACTAGACAGCCAGATAAAGAAAAACTATATCAGTCCATACTATATATAAGGAAAAAGGGGTACCATGGTAGCATACTTTGTCAGTATCTTCAAGGTGATGTTGTGTGTGCTATAAAGCTACGTCATCGCCCTGCAAAAGACCGCCGATGGCGCAGAGAAACGCTGATGTGACATAGATCTGCACCCATATGCAACGCCCGCCGGCATCGGTTTCGCCTCTACTGTTCACGCTGACGGAGTCTTATTGTGTATTGGCTCTATGTGCAACTCGATTTGACGTGACTGCCCCATCAGCGTATGATTCTCAATGTACCGATAAACAAAGGGCTTTTCCAAGCGTTCTATTCGGGCTCTGCACATAACCGAGATCGTAACAGGGTATAAGCAAAGCCATGCGTAGCTGTATGAAGGTGATCGACAACAATGGGCAAGACACCAACCCGACATGGTCCGCTCTACTACACAACAACTGGCGCTGGGGCGCCCCTGGTGCTCATCCATGGCAACAGCTACACTTCTGCTACCCAAGAGCGGCTTGCCCGACTCTTCGCCGATGAACACGAGGTCTTTAGCATCGATCTGTTGGGGCACGGCCAATCAGCCCGCCCCGATAATCTCTTCGGGCTGAACTATTTTGTCATGCAAGGCGAAGCGTTGGCGGATCTGTTGCACGCACTCTTTCCAACTACGTCGGTAGCGGTCTTCGGGATGAGCGCCGGCGGCATCACAGCACTCAATGCGTTCTGTGAGCAAGCGGATCGCATTGCCACATTGATCCTCGACGGCGTGTTTCACCAGGTCAGCGCGGCGACTGTCGCCGCCCATCGCCAAAGCGTGGCCACAATCTCGCGTACTTGGGACAGTTATATGCGTAAGCAGCACGGCGCTGAATGGTGGCCGCAGCTACACAGCGGGATCGAACAAACGATTGAGCATCTGGAAGCTGCAGGAACTGTGGTTACACCTTGTTTGGACTATGTCCGCGTACCAACGTTGATCTTGCAGGGCGGGCGCGATCCGTTTGTGCCGGACGAGCAATCTCGCGCTATCGCCGCAAAGATCAGCGCTGCGCGCTTCATCTACGATGCTGAGGCGGGGCATCTCCTGGCTTGGAGAGATCCCGTTGCGTTTCGCGAAACGGCCCGCACTTTCCTGCACGAGATCGGCTATACTGCGTGAGCTGCGTAATGACGTTCGCAGGTTAGCAGGTTGATAGGTTAGCAGGTTAATACATGCTAACGTTCTCATGGAGTTATTGATGAACCTTGAACATAAAGAAGCTCGTCTCCGCGCTATCATTCAAGAGTTAGGATCGGTTGCGGTTGCGTTCTCCGCCGGCGTGGACAGCACCCTGCTCTTGGCCGTCTGCTGCGAGACGCTTGGCCCAGAGCGCGTTCTGGCGGTAACTGCACACTCAGCTAGTCTGCCCGACCAGGAACTCGACGAGGCGCGCACGCTCACCGCGCAGATCGGCGCTCGGCTGGAAGTGATTACGACAAACGAATTGGACAACCCCGACTACGTGCGGAATGACTCGAACCGCTGTTTCCACTGCAAAGATGAGCTCTTCGTCAAGCTCTGGCCAGTTGCGCGGGCCAATGGCTTACGCAATGTAGTATATGGGGCGACAGCCGACGATGTGGGCGATCATCGGCCAGGCATGCAAGCCGCCCGGCAGCACGACATTCGCGCACCGCTGCTCGAAGCCGAGCTGGGCAAGGATGAGATCCGCAAGCTATCGCAGCAGCGTGGCTTGCCGACCCACGATAAACCGGCAATGGCTTGTCTGGCCTCGCGCATTCCCTACGGCAGCCCGGTGACGGTTGAGGCCCTAGGGCAGGTCGCCCAGGCCGAGGCCTTTCTCAAGCGTAAACTCGGTATGCGCCAGGTGCGCGTGCGCCACCACGGCCAGATTGCGCGCCTCGAAGTCGAAGTCAGCGAACTGCCTCGCCTTATTCAGCCGGATACGCGCAACCAGATCGTGACTGCATTGCGCCAGATCGGGTTCACTTATGTTACCCTGGATCTGGCTGGCTTTCGCAGCGGCAGCATGAACGAGATGCTTGGTTCAGCCCTACGCCTGGAACCCGTTACGCTAAAAGGTTAGCAGGTTCATAGGTTTGCATGTTCATAGACTTTCATATGCACCACTTTGACGAAATCTTTGCTTTGACCCAGATCGCCCGCCCCGATGGAGAGCGCCAGAAACGCACCGGCATACCGGAGATCATTCTGGCGGATCGCAAAAGCTTGCCCCAGAATCTGACAATTGCCGCCGATTTGCTCGAACGGGAGGGGCGCGCAATACTCAGCCGCGTCTCCCCCGAACTGTTAGTCGCCCTCCAGGAGCGCTTCCCTAACCAAGTCGAGACGAGTCCTAGCGGTTTCACCGCTGTGGTGCGCGGATCACACGGTCAGGCCGCACCAAGCGGCGGGCGCGTAGGACTGTTGACCGCCGGCACTTCGGATATTCCGATCGCTGAAGAGGCGGCGTTGATGTGCCGCGAATTAGGCTGCACCGTGCAATCAGCGTATGATGTCGGGGTAGCTGGCTTGCATCGTCTGCGCGAACCACTAGGCGCAATGCTCGACGCCGACCCCGTGGATGTCATCATCGTCGCCGCAGGGATGGATGGTGCATTACCCTCGGTCGTCGCCGGTCTCGTCGATGTCCCGGTGATTGGTCTGCCCATTTCGATCGGCTATGGTCTCGGCGGGGGCGGTGTTGCGGCGCTGCTCACGATGTTGCAGAGCTGTGCGCCGGGGCTGGCTGTTGTCAACATTGATAATGGCATCGGCGCAGGCGCGATGGCGGCGTTGATCGCCAATCGAACTGCAGCAGCACGAATAAAGCGCGAGTAATGAACGGTCAGCCCTTAGCCCTCAATCCTCCGCCTCCTTATGTCAGCCCTCACACCAATTCGACTGCGTTCTTTCGTATCATATTTACCTTGAGACCCACTCCTTCACGCCGAACAGGCTCCACGAAGCATCGCGGCTTGCTGCTACTGCGACCCTTCGTGGAACCGAAGGGCGCAGAGCATGCCATGTGATTGGCAGAACAATCCTATTTGATGTTGCGCCGCCCTCAGGCGGTAAAGCAACAACCGCTTGAAAGCGGCACGACGCGGGATTTCCAAGTGGTTTAGGGTTGCTCTATCAGTCCACAGCCGCCGGCAGACGCCAACGTTAAAACGCGCCAACATGCTAACGTACTAACGTTTTAACGTATTGATGCGCTAGCGTTTTAACATTTTTCCTAACAAACAAAAAAAGTAATTCTAAAATCAACATTGTTTACTCGCCGTCTATCAGCAAACCACAACCTGAATTGGTGGTATAATAGCACCTAACGTATAATCCGGTATAACATCAAGAAGGGAGTTCGGATGAGTGAGCAACAGTATTTGCCCACACCTACAGACGTTGGTCGATTCTATGACCAGATGGGACCATTTTTTGCTATCCTTTGGGGCGAGAATATTCATTACGGATACTGGCATGGTCCCGATGATCCCAGTTCTGATGCCGAAGCCCAGGAGCGCCTAACCGATCTCATGATCGACTATACCCGCTTGCAAGCTGGTCAGCAACTCCTGGATGTGGGTTGCGGCACCGGCTGGCCGGCTATTCGCCTGGCTCAAGTCACCGGCGGGAAGGTGCTGGGCATAACGATCAGCCAAACCCAAGTTCAACAGGCCAACGAACGAGCGCGCAACGCACACATGAATGACCAGGTTCAGTTCCAACATGCTGACGCTATGCAGTTGCCATTCGAAGCGAATTCGTTCGACGCTGCGTGGGCCTTCGAGTCAATCGTGCATATGCCCGACCGGGGTCAAGTGCTGTGCGAAATTGCTCGCGTTCTACGTCCAGGCGGGCGGCTGGTCCTGACCGATATTGTCGAGACTACGCCAATGGCTGATGAGCAACGCAACTTTTTTCTTACGAGTTTTATGCTGAACTCGCTGACGACCCTCGAACACTATCCCCATCTCATACGGCAGGCGGGGTTGGACTTAGAGAAACTCCGTGATCTCAAGACCAACACCCAGCCGACTATCGCCCGTCTCAACGAGGCGTTGCTTCATAAAGCGGTGGCGATTCGCGACCAGTATGGCCCCGAGTTACTCGCTATGATGATCCAATCGCTGCCCGTGTTCGCAATATTACAACGTGAGCATCTCAGCTATATCATTCTTGTCGCACGTAAACCGGTTACATTTAGCGCATAACGACAACGCGCATAACCGTATAAGCGAGCCATATCATATCTGACATGGCTCTGATGGGTACGATCAGGCTTGCAAAGCCTTTCGACTTTACTATAATAATTTAGGGTGAGATTGGCGGGAGAAAGATTTCACCCATCAATTACTGACATCAACTCACAATCTTTACAGCGACGACATGAAAGAATCGCCGCCGACCCAAGACTCAACATCACACAACATCTTCGCAGCATAGTCTCCAAAAAACATAGGGTTATGAGCAGATGCCAGGGTACAAAAGGAGAGACCGAACGTGTTGATCAGTCATCCCAACTTCTTCTGTCCATTTCCTTCGGCGCTTAGCCCGCATGCCGAATCGGTCGAACAACATTTGATGACCTGGGTGCAGAATTTTCGGTTGATGACACAAGAGCAAGCCTCGCGACGCTTGCACCGCCTGAAGTATGGCTGGCTCATTGCATGCGCCTATCCACACGCTTCACTCGAAGAACTCCAAATTGTTGCTGATTGGACGACCTGGTTGTTTGTGCTGGATGACCAATGCGATGAAACCGGGTTAGGCCGCAACCCTCAACAATTGGCCGAAGTCCACGAGGCGATCCTCGCTATTTTGGGGGGAGCGCCAATCACCCATCCGCTGGCGCCATCACCATATGGCCTGTATGATTTGCGCGAGCGCATGCTGCGGCAGGCTAACCCTGCATGGTTACAGCGGTTTATCAAGACAGTGGCCGACTATTTTACAGCGACCGCCTGGGAGGCGACGAACCGAGCCCAGGGCATCATCCCCGACGTAGCAAGCTATCTCGACAAACGCCCGTTCACTGGCGGGCTCTACATGTTCTTCGACATGATCGAACTGGTTGAACACCTCCAGCTTCCTACGATTGTTCGCGCTCACCCCATCATACGTCGCATGGCCCAGATAGCGGCAAACGTCGTCTGCTGGTGTAATGATGTTATTTCGTTCGAGAAGGAGATTGAGCGCGGCGACATACATAATCTCGTGCCGATCCTCCAGCACGAGTGTGGCTTCGCGCTTGAAGAAGCTATGCGGCATGTCGCAGAAATGAGCGATATTGAAGTGCGCGCCTTCGTCGAACTAGAGGCCAAGCTACCCTCTTTCGGCCCAAGCATCGATGCCGATCTACAGCGTTATATCGCCGGCTTACGCTTCTGGATGCGCGCTAACCTCGACTGGTCCGCAATTACTGATCGCTATCATCCAATACCGCAAGCGCTAGGCGCTTCGGCAGGAACGACCGCCAGCACATAACGGTGCAGCATGATACATGAATATGGTCGCGTGCGCTCCAAAGCCGCGCACGCGACCATATTTATCCAAACCTAATGTGCAACTCTTTTTAGCCAATTGACCTATTGGGTTGCCCCTGCTGAGCATAGGGGATCCTCCCCCGTTATTCTATGGCAGCACCGCCTAACATTGGTTGCAACGGCGCGCCGAGTTACTGGCGCCAACGTCGGCCAACAGGGTCCAGGGCACGACGCAGGTGCTGGTCTGTCCGAGGTGTGGGCAGCCGATGACGCTGGAACAGGTGCTGTGGCCTCACCAGCGTGGGTCGCCTCGCACGACCGGCGAAGAGCAGGCATGGGCAGGCGCCGTCTGAGATGGGGCGCCATGCGCCTGCCTCCTGCGCCGTGCCCTGATACGGATGCGCGGGCTACGCACAGAGGCAATGCAGGCCATAGTCTTGACAGTCCAGTGCTGATGCGGGCGATCAAGCATTCGGCCAGGCGCATGAGCTGCATTGGTGCAGATATGGGCGACTGCAAACCAGCGCCGAGCAGCGTTTGAGCAGGCGCTTCCTGAGCCCCCCACCGCAAATCCCATATATAATAGTCAGTGTTGCGCGTTGGCCTCGTTCAACGAGGATTATGTCGCGGCGGCGCGCGACATAATCCTTATTTCGTTAGCCTGCTCGTTTTATCCATACAGAGTGGAGAGTCAACTCGTTACAATACAGGACACTACTGCTTATGAACGCAAATACAACCCAAGACTCTAAAGTCAGGATAGGCGCCATCCGTTGGTTGGTGCGCGAAACGTTGGGTAATCTGATATTGATAGCTATTCTGTTTGGCATTGTGGGTCGGTGGGACTGGTGGATGGGTTGGGCTTTGTCCGTTATATATATCCTGTGGACAGTGTCCACTGCGATTCTTATCCTGCCCGTCAATCCTGCTATGCTTGCTGAGCGTGCGCGCCCTCACGCAGACGTAAAAAAGTGGGATATGGCCCTGTTGGGGGCGATAGGGCTATTGATGGTCGCTGAGTATGTTATCGCGAGTCTGGATGTGCGCTGGAGTTGGTCGCCGCCGTTGCCGCTGGTCCTGCAAGGTATCGGCCTCGTTGGAGCCATATTGGGCTACGATTTCTTGCTTGTCTGGGCTATGGTGTCAAATGCTTTCTTTGTTGCTACTGTTCGTATCCAGACAGACCGCCAACACAGTGTCGCTTCGAGTGGACCCTATCGTTATGTGCGCCATCCCGGCTATTTGGGTACTCTCTTGTTGCACTTGGGAGTGCCATTCATGCTGAATTCGTTGTGGGCAATCATTCCGGCGATTATGATTGCTCTGGTGCTGATTGTACGGACAGCATTGGAAGACAAAACACTGCACGCCGAATTGTCTGGCTACAAGGAGTATGCTGAGTGCGTGCGTTATCGGTTGCTGCCTGGTGTGTGGTAATAGCCGTAGGACTGCCGATTGAACTATATGGGGAGAATAGGGTGCAGGCTAACGGTCGGGTTGCAGCCGACGTTGCTCCGCTGCGCTCCGCAACGCGGCTAAACCCTGGCCGTTAGCCCAACATCGGTAACAGCATATGGAAGAGCTTCTGAAAACATTTGACAATCTGTCCTCGTTTCGACGGTGTCAGTTTCCAGAGGGTGGACGGAATAACCAGCATGTGCATCTGGGCGCTTACGGGGTTTGCCGTGATCCATCAGGACGGCTTCTCCTCGTGCGTATGGCTAGCGGGCCAGATGAAGGAAAATGGACAATGCCAGGCGGCGGTATCGCGTGGGGGGAGCATCCGGAGGCAGCCGTACGCCGCGAGTTGGAGGAGGAGACAGGCCTCGTGAACGTTGAAACACTACAAGTCGCTGAGGTGTATTCACATACGTATCTGAGAAGCGTGGAGCGTCCATACGATTCGGTCCACCACATCGGTATCGTCTACACGATGACTGTTGACTTGTCCGACCTCAGATTCGAGCAACACGGCTCAACCGATCGCTGCGCGTGGTTCACCGAGCATCAAGCTCGGTCGTTGCCACTCACCCCGGCAGGCGCATTCGCCATTGATTTGGCGTGGCCGAAGGCTTGACTACACGCTCGGATACGATGGAGACGCCTGCCCGAGCACATCTGGATCATCAAGAGAACTACTTGCCACCGTTATCCCTCCCTGAACTGCTCAACATCACTCTGCCAGCCCAAAAAACACGGTTGTCACCAAACTGCCCCCATCCACAACAACAGTAGATGATGAGGGCATGAAGCTATCATCTTGGAAATCGTCTCTGTCCAAGTGCTGCTCGTTCGTGGTCAATCTACTTGACTAATCCGTCCGCTGCGCTTATAATGAAACTATACCGTACAGTTTTATTTTGATAATTATGACTCATTCACTACCTAAAAAGTCCACATCTCGATCAGAACGCAAGCGGCAACAGATACGTGATGCTGCGCGTCAGTTATTTCTTGAAAAGGGTTATGCCAACACCAGCACAGATGCCATTGCACAGGCCTCTGGCGTCTCGAAGCACACGCTGTACGTCTACTATCCAAGCAAGGAAGTCCTGCTGATTGATGTGATGAGACAGCTCGTCCGGTTTATTCCTGATGGAAATATCGACGTTTCGCTCGAACCACCGACCGATCGGCAAGCACTGCGCCGCAGCCTTCTCTCATTGGCCGATCAATTCCTCACTGGCACGATGCAGAAAGATTATCAAGGATTGATACGCTTGTTGATAGCAGAATCGCCGCAATTCCCACAACTGGCAACGCTTTTCAACGAGATGCTTCCGCAAAAGGCATTGCAAAGAATTGAGTCGTTGCTGACCGAAGCAGAAAAGCTCAACACGATTCAACCTGTCAACACGAATGCTAGCGCGCGGCTGTTCTTGGGCTCACTGCTCACGTATGCCATCATGGACGGGCTGTTTATTGCGCCTGAGCCGCCACGCCTGCCCGAAACCGCGCAAGTCGAACAACTGATTGATCTCTACATGCGCATCCTCTATGCGTAAAGTTTCAGCTTCAAGTAGACACCGACTATGGAGGGATAAATGGGGATTTCTAGCATTATCAGCTTAACGAGAGCCATGACAACATCTCAGGGCGTCGACGGCTTTCGGCAAGCTGCCGAGAACGAAATGATGCGTCTCGCAGGCATCGTTCCAGCGGGCGACAATGCCGTCGAGCGCTTAAACACCGCCCCCCCTGGACGCGGTGTAAATGTCATGATGCGCAAGATGCCGTTCAGTAAAAAGATCAAGCTAGTGCCGACGTTTCTGAGAACCATGAATTCAGTAACAAAGTGCGCTGAGTATATGCAGCAACGACAACCATCCGAACCAGTGGCGGGGAGTACAACGTTTTGGGATTTGGTTCAGAATGTTGCTCGTGAGAACGGGGCAGTTGAAGTTGGCTTTGTGCGTATCAGTGAAGACGAGATTTTTGAAGGGTATGCGATCCCCTATCAAAATGCGATTGTATTTACTGTGGGTATGGACAAAGAAGCTGTCAGCAGCGCCCCTAGTTACGATATGTTGGTTGAGGTTATTACAACGTATGCATCGCTGGGTGATATCGCAATTGCTCTGACCGAGTATCTGCGAGAACACGGGTATGGTGCGTACCCTGGGTTTCCCGTTGGCGGGGTTGTAGATTATGTACGCGTTGCGGAGCAGGCAGGCATCGGCGCAATTGGATATCACGGCATGTTGATTTCGCCTCAGGAAGGTTCCCGCCAGCGCGTCAACCTGGTCTTTACCAATATGGAAATACCTGAGCCAGCACCAAATCCGCACGAATGGATTCTTGATTTCTGTGCCAGATGCCAAAAGTGTGTGCGGTCATGTCCGCCAGGTGCAATCTTCACCAGTGCTGTGCCTGATCCGATAACCGGACGGAAATCAACGCTCCACTACGACAAATGTCTAGATTACTATGGGGCAAATCAAGGCTGCGGGGTTTGCATGGATGTCTGCCCTTTTAGCCAGGCAGGGTACGATCTCATTCAGGTGGGATTTCAAAAAGCAGAGAAGCGCCGAGAAAAGCGGAAAACCGCCGCCCAACACAAGATGCAGCCGACAATTGACATCGGCGTGAGTCAACCTGCCCCAATGCCCTCGAAAGCGCCTGATGTCGTTTTTGACTGACAACATTTAGCGGTGTCAAAATAAGCCATCCCCAAACCGCGTGTAGCACGTCGTCGCTGGCGCGGCCCTGACCCTGGGCGCGACTTTCACAGCTTTTTCCTTTCCATCCCCTGCCTCGCTCCACAGTGCCGCCAGCAACGCGGCTGACAGCTGGGTGTTCGGCCAGTAGAGGCCATCGATAACGATAGCGGATATGCTATACTGAATCAGATGATCCGGTCGCAATAAGTAAGGGAGCGATTATGGACCAGAAAACATTATGGCAACAGTATCGGTCACTTCCCGATGAGGTGCAACAGCAAGTTGCGGATTTTTTGGCGTTTCTGCATCAGAAATATGGCTCAAGGTCAATGAAAGACATGATAATACCGGATCTTGCTGAGGACGCGTTTGTTGGGATATGGAGGGAGCGTTCGGATATGCAGGATTCGCGGGAGTGGGTTCGCCGTACTCGAAAGGACGAGTGGCGTGACCACAAAGCCTAAGATGCTCGTTGACACGGACATCCTTATTGATGTGGGGCGTGGGGTTCAAGAGGCCATTACTTATGTACAAACAAAGGAGCAAGCTCATCGTGTTGCCATAAGTACAATCACCTATCTCGAACTCCTTGTCGGAGCACAAAACAAACAGGAGCAACGCAAAATCGAGCGGTTTTTACAGCGCTTTTCCCATGTCAAAGTGAATGAGCAAATAAGTGATGTAGCAATTGACCTCATTCGCCAGTATCGGTTGAGTCACGGGTTGCTGCTTGCAGATGCTCTTATTGCCGCAACGGCTCTTAGCTTACAGGTGCCCTTAGCGTCAAAGAA
>JAKSDJ010000755.1 GCA_022360155.1 Chloroflexales bacterium
TTCAGGCACAGACTCTTCTGAGCGCGTTGCTGGGTTGGGGGCCGTTGCGTTGGATTGGAGTGCGCTCCTATAGCATCTATTTGTGGCATTGGCCGGTGCTCATGACCACCCGGCCCCAACTCGATGTCTCGTTAGCGGGAGCGCCGCTGCTGGCTTGTCAAATTGTTGTAACGCTGGGGCTTGCCGAATTCTCTTATCGTATCATCGAAAAACCTTTTCGCCAGGGTATTATTGCGCGGTCCTGGCGGCATGTGCGCATAGCGCGCGGGAGAGAATACCGCCGGCGGATTGTTGCATGGGCGGGAGCGTTTGGAACAATTGGGGCGCTTGTAGTTGTACTGAGCATAGCGGTGACAGGGGCCAGACCTGCCGCGCCGCCCGATTATCTCGCGATGGAGTCGATTCGGATCGTGGCTTCGACCCCGGTGGTAACCATGCTTGCGCTGCCTGATCAATCAGACACGATGGACTCTGCTGCGACAGTTCTCATTCCTGTGGCGCTGGCGCCGCTGCCCAGCGAGCCCGCACCAACGCCAACCGCGTTGCCATCCGATCTGTTGGCCCCGCCCCTCTCGGCGCCCTTGGGCGCCCGACCTGAGTGGACGCCAACGCCAAACCCAACCCCGCGACCACTAAGTCGGGTGACTGCGGTTGGCGACTCGGTGATGCTGGGGGCGGCGGCGGCGCTGGCCCAGGTGATCCCCAACCTTGACCTCGACGCCGCAGTCAGCCGGGGCGCCGCCCCCGCGATCGACATCCTGCGCGCGCAGCGCGACGCAGGACAGCTTGGCGATGCGGTCATAATCCATATTGGCAACAACGGGCCACTCAGCGCCAAGCAGTTCGACGAGCTGATGCAGGTGGTGGTCGAAGCGCCCAGAGTGCTCATCGTTAATGTGAAGATACCCCGCGCGTGGGAAAAGCACAATAATGATATTCTTAGCGCAGGACTGCCGCGTTACCCCAACGCGGTTCTGGTGGACTGGCGGGGTGCAAGCAGCGATCGGCCCGAACTCTTCTGGGGCGACGGAATTCACCTGCGGCCCGAAGGTGCGCGCTTCTATACCGAGCTGATCACGGCGCAACTTGCCATTCCCTGGCGCGATTCGTGATTGGTTGTGGAGGCAGTTGGGCGGCTAACGATCCGTAGATGTTGCTGCAATCTCGTTGGTCGACAACGGTCCTAGGCGCAA
>JAKSDJ010000427.1 GCA_022360155.1 Chloroflexales bacterium
AGCCCAGGCGCTCGGCGGCAGCGTGGCCTTCCAGCCGGATGCCATCACCCTCACCCTGCCCACCCCGCCCGCCCCGCCAGCGGTTCAACGCTCCACCGCCACCCGGCGCACCCCGCGCCCGCCCGCCCGCACCCGCCCCGCCGCCCCGCCGGCCGTGCTCCAGTGGCGGTTCCTGGGCGCTCGGCCCACGCCACCAATCACCGCGGTCGATCCCCTGCCCGGGGTCGCCCACTTTTATCGGGGGGCCGACCCAGCCCAGTGGCACACCAACCTGCCAACCTACGCTGGCATCGTTTATGAAGATCTCTATCCCGGGATCGCCCTGCGCTTCGACGGGCAGGGCGCCGCCTTGAAGAGCACCTATACGGTCGCCCCCGGGAGCGATCCGGCCCGCATCCGCTGGCGCTATCACGGCGCCGCCGCGGTGCGGATTGACGCAGCGACCGGCAACCTGCAGATCACCTTGCCTCCGGCGCGCGCCGGACAGGACGGCCCAAGCCTGACCGAACAGGCCCCCATCGCCTGGCAGGAGATCAACGGCGCGCAGGTCGACGTGCCGGTGCGCTTCGCGCTGCGCAGTCAGCAGACAATCAGTTTCGACCTGGGCGCCTATCACCCGGCCTATCCGCTGATCATCGACCCGGCATTGCGTTATAGCCGCTTCTTTACCGCGGACGTGTATAGTGCAGGCGTAGGAGTGGCCGTCGATGCGAACGACAATGTCTACTTCATGGGGCAGTTGAGCCGGGACACCGCTACATACGGCGAACCCATCTTCGTCACCAAACTCGACCCGTCCGGCGCCGAACAGTACTATACCACCTACATCTATGGCAGTGCTGAAGAGTTCATTCATGGTATTGCGGTCACGCCCGACGGCATCGCCACGCTCACCGGCGAGACCTGGTCCCACGACTTTCCCGGCAGCCCGCTGGCAAGTCCGCCCTTCAATGCGGACAATAAGGACTACTGCGACAGCGACTTTCCGCCGTATGGATTATGCCCGGATGTGTTTGTGTCCCGCTTGACCGCCAACGGCGCTCTGGCCTGGAGTCGCACCTTTGGCGGGCGCAAGCGGGAGGCGCCCGCCGGGATCGCGCTGGACCGCGCGGGGCATATCTATATCACCGGGGTTACGGAGTCATCTGATTTTCCCGCCATCAATCCCCTGGCGGGCCCGCGCGGCCGGTCTTTCTTTGTCAGCAAAGTCTCGAATGACGGCTCCGCAATGCTGTTTAGTACGACCTTTGGCTTGAGTGATCTTCCCTTCAACGAAGCACAGGGGATTGCGGTCGATGCCAACGCCAACATCTTTATCGTCGGCACGACAATGGTGGATAGCACGAGCCCAGCCGGCGCGATGATCGGAAGCGGCGGGGGGGATGATGCCTTTGTGCTCCGGCTGGACAAACCGGCGAGCGCCGACAACCATGCCTACACCAGCGGAGCCGTCACCTACCTGGGCGGCAGTGGGGATGACCGGGGGTATGGCATTACCATGGTTGGCGCGACCCCGTACATCGTCGGCGCCACAGCATCAGCCGGCGACTTCTTGGCTACCCCGCTGCGGTCGCATCGCGGCGGCGACGA
>JAKSDJ010000292.1 GCA_022360155.1 Chloroflexales bacterium
CGGTCGACGTAGTACGCCCGACCAGATAGACTCGGTCGGAACTATCAACAGCGAGCCCTGAGGCCGTATCTGTCCCGCTTCCACCCAGATAAACGCCAAAGTCTAAAGAACCGCCGTCTGGGTCGAGGCGTGCAACAAAACCATCACTCTCTCCTGAAAGTCTCGTTCCCCCTTCTGATCCAGGTAGATCGGTTGAGGCGGTCTCGCCCGAAATATACATATGTCCCGTACTATCGAGAGCAAAACCATACAGAAAATCGTCACCGTTTCCACCAAAATAGGTGCTAAACTCAAGCCCAGCACCATCAGAACGGAGTTTGGTTACAAAGCCATCCTCTTCACCAGCCAGTGTATCGCCGAAGGGGCTATCGGTCGTGGGGAAATCGGTAGATGTTGTGCGCCCGGCGATGTAGAGACTCCCTTCATTATCACGCTCAAGAAGACCCCCAAAATCGTTGCCATTCCCACCAAGATAACTGCTGTATTCCAGAGTCGGGTCGATAATCAGGGGATAACTGGTATCGTAGGAGCCTATAGCAAGGCTAACCGTTCCATCAGTAGCAAGGTTGTAGCTCGTGCTTACAGGAATGCTTTGGCCTTGAATCTCTTGCCACGCAGTAGGAGCTTTTTCGATAAGCGTTCCACCACTCGACTCTTTCACGGTAATCACAAGATCACCAGTGGATTGATCAACCTGTGTGTTGCTCACACCGGCATAGCGCCAACGAATGCGATCAGGATTAGCTTCAGGGGCCACCACGTACGTACCCTTTAATAACCCTTCGGCGCCATCATAATACAGATCAATGCCTGGATAGAGATTTTGATAGATCACCTCTGCATAGGTTGAGAGATCGGTGTACCACTCATTCGGGTCATTACCAAGCAGATAGTTGATAACCCCGGCCTGTTGTTGACCGCCAACAATCCGTGGATGCGGATTGGACCCTACAAAATCCAAACGCACTACCGTACCTGCTTGGGTATGCTTGGTCGATGCCGCCTTTGACAACGCCAGATGTTGGTTGGTCGCAGCTGATCGACCATCAGGTTCAGGTAGCGTTACAACGACAGCCCTTGAAGTAAAGAAGATGGCGCCACTGCGACTGTGGGCCTGAAACTGGACGGTCGCGTCAGTTTGTCCCGTATTGGGGACGAAGGACAGCGGCGGAGCATAGACACTATTTGGGGCTGATACAGTATGAGATTGACTCGACAATGAGAACGGTTCCAGGGGAAAATGCGAAAGCGACAGGCTGCCGACAACTAAGCAGACGAACAGAAAACCCGTCCCGACTTTGAGCAGCAAGGCTAATTGTGCAAATGGCTGCTTCACGCACACGATAAGTCATCCCTCTAGCAAAACTATGAGAAGGCTATGCTTGACTACATTCGATCAAGCGTAGCTCGTGCCGCGATTATCAAATAGGCAGGCGCAAGACTCGATCCTCGCTACGGTTGTTGTTGTGACTGGTGCAGAGAATGTCTGCTCCGCGATCACGTCGTATATGCTGAGGACATGGTCTCTGGATGCTCTTGGTTTATTTGGTATTTCGAACTATTTCTATTAGTATATACTAAATAAATATGTTCGTCAAATGCTAACACATGAAACGTGAGCCGGGAAATATACCTGTTAGCGATTAACATAATATATCTAATGCATATTGACAAAATAAAAAAATTAGTATATGCTAAGCCTCGGTGTTCATCATACTTAATATAGTAAGCCTATTTGATTCGTAAACTGTTATCGCTATTTCTTAGCTTTGCAGCTGAAAGCAGTCCTCTGCATTTACAAATCAATTAGGGTTTTTGTAGTGCGTGGGAAAAGCTTTATCGCTATCACCGCGACAGTTTGGTGTGGCTGCGTCTTGGTCTGGCGCTACTCCTACTGATCCTGGTCATCGCCCTGCTGCGGGCGGTAATACAGGTGCGGCAACACATGGCGGAGCAGTTGCATCAACGCTGGAGGCAGTGGGTGTATCGTCGTCGGAGACCGTGGCCTGGCACGTTGGCCCCGCTCCCGGGATTACATCGATGGGGCGGTTACGTTTGTCGGATGCACAGGATATGGGACACAAGAGGAAAGGATTGACGGATGCGAAGAACGTATGTATGGCGCCTCTGGAGTACGCTGATTCTGGTGATGGCGCTGATTCTGGCAGCCTGTGGCGGCCCACCTGCGGAAGTACCAACACCAACCGAAGCAACAGAAACCCCCACGGAAGAACCAACCGCCGCCGAAGAACCGACCGAAGTAACAGAAACCCCCACGGAAGAACCAACCGCCACTGAACCCGTTGCGTCGGATGCCGATCTAGCAGCGATCAAGACCTATACCATTGAGAATGCAGAACAGATGCGCACCGGCACTACGGCGCTGGCAGATACAGCGCAAGCCTACTATGATATTATTGTGGCGAATGATTTCGACTACGAGGCTGCCTGGGCCGCCAGTGAACCTGAACTTATTCGCCTGGTTGAGCAGGCCCGCGAAGACTGGCTCAAGGCAAGCACCTTCTACGAACTGGATGAAGGCATCATTGCCGGGGTGCCCTCACTGGCCTATTATGACACCTGGATTGATGCTGGTCCGCCCGCGGCGGACGACCCCGCCGAAGCCCTAGAGTGGGAACTGGAACTCCCCGACGGCACGGTGCTCGAAAGTCCGGGGAACTTCTTCCACAACCTAACGGAACCAGCCCTATGGGGGACCAATCCTGATTTTGCAGCGCTCGAAGTCGATCTCAATGGCGACGGCGAGATCGGCCCGGGCGAGGTGCTGCCCGATGCGAACATATTGCTCGGCGCCGCCCAGGGGCTCGATGAAGCAACCGCCGAGATGCAGGGTGCGGTGGATGATTGGGATCCGACCCTCAGCGATGCTTTCACCGCAATGGTGGTAATGGTCCCCACGATGAACGAATACTTCGAGCAGTGGAAGCTCTCCACCTTTGTGAGCGGCGACGAAGCTGAAGAGAAGGGTTTTACCGCCGTTAGTCGCCTCTTCGACATCAATGGTATTCTGAACGGTCTGGACGTGACCTATGAGAATGTCGGCGTCCTGGTTGAGCAGGCAAACCCGGACCTGTACGCCCAAATTGATGAGGGCTTTGCTGACCTGATCGACTATGTGTCTGATCTCTATCAACAGGAGCGCGGTGGGCGCGTCTTCACCGCTGAAGAAGCTGACCTGTTTGGCACCGAGGCCCAAGACCAAGCGACGAACCTGGCCGCCCTGGTTGCGCAGGCCGCCGATGAACTCAACATTGAGGTGGAGGGCGAAGCGCCTGCCGACGCCCCTGCCGCGGAGATTCCCCAAACCGGTGATGCAACTGATGCAGCAACCGGGGACGTGAGCGGTGAGATTGTGCTCTACACTACCCGCAGCGAAGCGCTGATCAACGGTGTGCTGGCAGCCTTCAATACCGAGTATCCCGATGTCACTGTTACGGTTGTGCGCGGCAGCAACAGCGAATTGGGCGCGCGCATCCTCGAAGAACAGGAAAATCCGCAGGCCAATGTGTTTATCAACAGCGATACGCTGACCATGGAGAGCCTGGGCGAGGAAGGGGTGTTTGTGCCGAACGACTCCGAGCTGGTCCAGGCGATTCCTGAGCAGTATCGCGCCGACGATGGTAGTTGGGCGGCGCTGACCCTGCGCGGGCGCGTGATTATGTATAACACCGACCTGATCAGTGAAGCAGAGGCACCCACCTCTCTGACCGAACTCTCCGATCCGCAGTGGTCGGGAAAGCTCGGCTCGGCAGATAGCACCAACGGCGCGATGCTGGCGACGATTGTGGCCCTCAACCGCTTGATTGGCGAAGAGGCCGCCACCGAGTGGCTGCAAGGGCTGGTAGACAACAACACACTCTTCTCCGGCAGCCATACCGACATTCGGCAAGCGGTCGGCGCGGGTGAAATCACGCTGGGGCTGGTCAACCACTACTACTACTTCCTCTCGCTGGCAGAAGGCGCACCGGTCGGCATCGTCTGGCCAGACCAGGGCGACGACCAGCCAGGCTTAATCGTCAACTCGACGAACATTGGCATCCTGGAAGGGACTGAAGGCGAGACGCTGGAAGTGGCCGAGACATTTGTCGATTTTATGCTATCGGAAACTGGGCAGACGGTCTATGCCCAGGGCAACTTTGAGTGGCCGATTGTGGAGGGTATTCCACTGGCCGAAGGTGTGCCCGACCCGACAGATTTCAAGCTGGCCGACATCAATCTGAAGACGCTGGTGGAGGGGCTCCCAACAGCACGCGAGCAGGTGCAGCAGACCGGTATGCAGTAGAACCTGGCGGTATTATGCCCTGGCAAATGTGACAGGGTGACGTGGTCTGCGGCGTGTCACCCTGTCATCGCATTCTCACTTCACCCTGTAACAAACACAGCGAGAAGCAATTCCGAGATCACTATGTGACGTGCTCCGCGTTGCTGCGGTTCACGCACATTGTTTTCATTGTCATCGTGAGCGGATGCGAACAAGCTCATTGAGATGCTATTTGAGATGCCACGAGATTCTTCCCTCCGCTGCGCTCCGGTCAGAATGACAGGGAGAATACGATGACACTGTGCAAGTCCTGTCATTGGCAAGAAGACGCGCACACAACCTGGCCCGTATCAGGTTTGTGCGCGCGTTATGTCGCATTTTTTGAAAAACAGGAAAATCATCCTATCCCATCCGTGAGCACCCGATGAATGCCGCAGAAGATTTTCCCGGCGTCAGTTGAGACGCTGCGGGAACGACATGGTAACACAGCAGGATACAGTGGTCTGACAGTATGCGGCTCACATGTGGATTACTACCGTCACAGGAATGACAAACACGGGATTATTTGGTTGACACTGTGATATGGAACGACGTACATGATCCGTTGTGCCCGATTATTTTCCTTGATTATTTCCCTTTAGGGATTAGTCACCTTATTTTTTGGCATTCCTAAATTTACCATAATCCTGGCCAGATGTCAAGTGTGCCAGAATGACCATCTAGAACTCGGAGCACGATGTGAGACTCAGGCGATTGCATAGCTTATGGTTGCTTGTAGTACTGGGTAGTCTGTTCCACTTCGCGTTATCTTCTGCTCTGGCGCAAGCGCAGACCCCATGGCAAGCGGCTGACACGATCGGCGACAGCCTGTTTCAGGCCCAGGCCGACCTGCTGGCGGCCGCAAGCGTAGACGATCCGCAAGCTGCCTATGCCGCGGCCGCCGAACAGGTCGCTGCCGCGGCCGCTGTCCATACCGCTGCCCTCCGGCCCGCCCTGGAGATCCATGCTCCCGACCAGGCGGCCACAATTAGCACGCTGCTGAACGAGGCGCAGCAGGCGGCCGCAGATGGTGAGGCTGCACAACTCGCCGCTCTTCGCGGCGCCATCTGGACGGAAATCCTCCACGGCAGTTTCCTTGCCGCGCAGCGCACACTGTCCGACAGCGATCCTGAAGCCGCACGCTCCTGGATCCAGCTCCGCGAATTCCGCGAGTCCACCAAAGTAAGCACCGTGGATAATCTCTCTGCGCAGGCCATTACGCAACTTCAGGCTGGAGCGATTGACACAGCCGAAGCGGCGGCGATCATCGCAGATGATCTGCGTGACACCTACTTCTTCCGGCTGCGCGAGGCGCTCAACCAGCTTGAAGCTGCTGTCGAGCGCAGCTATACCACCCGCGCCGCTGAGTGGGCCGGGCTGGCGACGGGCTATTTTGCGATTCTGCGCCAAGATTTTTTCAACAAGCAGGGTGAGCCCGCCGCTACCGATCTCGACACTACGCTGGCAGCCCTGACCGAGCAGGCGCTTGCTGGCGATTGGGCCACCATCAAAGGTACGCTGGCGACCGCACGTGATCTGCTGAGCGGCTACCAGCCCATTGCGCTAGACGAGGCAACGATTGCGAAACGGGGCACGCTGCTCTATACCTTTACCGACCTGATCTACATTGAGTACAAGGATGGAGTGCGCAACGGCGAAATCACGATCCCGATTGAATACTACGAGGCTCAGACCTTCCATGAGCAGGCGGTTGCCATCTACCAGGAACTGCGCCCCACCCTCGAGGCGCGCGACCCGGCGGCTACGACCCGGCTCAACGAGATTTTCAGCGAAATCGACGTCATTATGGATAGTCTGGGTGACACGGCGCAAGTCGAGCGCCTGGTAGCAGAAGCGCTCGACCTGATCGAGACAACGCTAGCGATTGAGCCTGCCGCTGGCGGTAATGGTGCGTCGTTTACCGTGATTGCCACGTTGCTGGACGGCGTCATCGCTGCAGCGGAGGAAGGACGCTACAACGAGGCCGAACGCACGCGGCTGGAAGCCTACGCCGTATTTGAAGGCGGCCCGGAGCAGCGGCTTGCTAACCGCATGCCGATCCTCTCGCGGGAACTGGAGGGACTGTTCTGGGAAGGCATTGACGGTAAGCCCGGGTTGGCCGTGCTTATTCGCCAGAAAGCCCTGCCAGAGCAAATTGCCGGGGTTGTCGATCAGATTACACCCCGCCTTGCCGAGGCGGACACAGTACTCGCGAGCGGGCTGACAGGCATCTTCGCGGCGCTCAATAGTCTGGCGATCATTGTACGCGAAGGTCTGGAAGCCGTGCTGATTATCGGAGCCATTGTGGGCTATCTGCGCACCACCGGCGAGCCGAAGAAGTATAGCACCTGGGTGTATGGCGGCGTGGCCGCTGCGATCCTACTAAGCCTGGCGACCTGGTGGGCCGCTAATACGATTATTACGATCACGGTTGCCAACCGCGAACTCATCGAAGGTGTGACCAGCCTGATCGCGGTGGCCGTGCTGTTCTACGTCACCAACTGGTTGTTCCACAAGGTGTACGTGCTCGACTGGTTGACATTTGTCAAGCAAAACGTCGGCCACGCGATCAGTCAAGGTTCAGCGTTGGGGCTGGCAGCACTGGGCTTTACCGTGGTCTACCGCGAAGGCTTCGAAACGGTTCTATTCTATCAGGCGCTGCTGTTCGACGCCGACCCACTGTGGGTGCTGGTTGGCTTTGGGGTCGGACTGGTGATAATCCTGGGGGTGGCCTACGCGATCTTGCACCTGGGGCAGCGGCTGCCTCTGAAACCATTCTTTACCACGACGGGCGTGCTGCTGCTGCTCCTGGCCTTCAGCTTCACCGGGTCAGGCATTCGCGAGCTCCAGGAAGCCGGGGTGGTCAGTGTGACGCTGCTGACCGCTGTCCCCGAGAATCTGCTGCTGATGGAGGTGCTGGGTATCTTTCCGACCGTTGAGACGACGCTGGCCCAACTGCTGTTTGTGATCGCCCTGGCTGCGACGTTCGCGTTGAGTTCATGGCGCGGACGACTGACCCAGCAGAAGGTCCGGGCAGATACTCGTTCATCATAAAAGGAGACACCTGTGCAAAAATATGCGTACCGCTGGTTGCTCGCGTTGTATTTGGGCGTCATCAGCCTTGGCTTTGCGGCCACCCCAGGCTACGCCGAAATACCCCCCTACTGGCAGACGGCTGACACGATCCGCGACAACCTGTTTGCGGCGCAGGCCAATGTGCTCACTGCTGCAGGCGCAGATGATCCGGAAGCAGCCTACACCGTCGCTGCCGAACAAGTCGCTGCCGCCGATGCTGCTTACATGACCGCTCTCCGGCCTGCGCTGGCGACGCACGCCCCCGACCAGGCAGCCACGCTTGTCACCCTGCTGAACGAGGCGCAGCAGGCGGCTGCAATCGGCGACTCAGCCCAGCTTGCGCTCCGGCGCGGCATCATCTGGACAGAAATGCTCCACGGCAGTTTTCTGGCCGCGCAGCGCGCTCTGGCCAACGATGACACCGAGGGTGCGCTGGACTGGCTTCAACTCCGCGAATATCGCCAGTCCACTAAAGTCAACACTGTGGACAATCCAGCTGCCGAGGCCATCGTGGCGGTACAGCAGGAGCAAACGGCCCTCGACACCGCTCACGCCATTGTCGGAGACGACCTGCGCGACACCTACTTTTTCCGACTGCGCGAAGCGCTCAACCAGCTTGAAGACACCGCTGAACGCGGCTATGCTACCCGCGCCGCCGAGTGGGCCGGGTTGGCGACAGGCTATTTTACGATTCTGCGCGAAGATTTTACCAGCAAGCAGTCCCCGCTGGCTGCCGAGGCCCTGGACGATCAGTTTACCACCCTGCGCGAGGACACCCTGGCCCAAGACTGGCCTGCCGTCGCGGCCGACCTGGCAACGATCCGCAACCAGCTTGGCGACTATCAGCCAGTGGCGTTGTCATTGGAAGAGGTCACGCGCCGCAGCCAACTGCTCTATCTCTTCATCGACCTGGTATATATCGAATACAAAGACGGCGTGCGCAACGGGCAGATCACGATTGAGACCGAATATCGCGAGGCGCTGACGTTCCGCAACCAGGCCGAGGCATTTTTCCAGGAGTTACGCCCAAGGATTGCGGCAATGGACGCCCAGGCCGCTGATCGGCTCGCCGTGCTGCTGACCGACATGGAAACGGTGATGCTGGCGCTGGACGACCCGCAGATTGTCCAAAACCAGGTCGAAGCGGCATTGGGGCTGGTCGAGCATACACTCGGTGAGCAAACGCTGGCCGAGGATGCCTCTGGCTCGTTTATGGTCATCGCCGCCCTGCTGGATGACATGCTTGTTGATGTGGAAAATGGAGAGTATGCAGTGGCTGAGAGCACTCGCATCCAAGCCTACGCTATCTTCGATGCGGGACCGGAACTGCGCCTGCTGGCTGTTGCCCCCCAACTGGTGGAGCGGATCGACGGGCTGTTCTGGCAGGGCTACCGTGGACAAGTCGGCTTTGCCCAGGCAATTGCAGCCCAAGCGTCGCCGACAGAGCTGGCCCAGATTCGCAGCCAGATCGATCGTTCCCTTGCTGAAGCGCAAGAGGTGCTCGCAACCGATGCAGAGCCGCTGGCGATCATTACGAATGCCGCGATCATTGTATTTCGGGAAGGCTTCGAAGCCGTGATCATTCTCTCGATCTTGATGGCAAGCATGACTGGCGCATATGCGGTTTTCCGCCGCCCTATGTTCGGCGGGGTCTGGGTGGCCTTTCTCGCGTCGGCGCTAACATGGTGGCTGGCGCATCAGGTATTGCTCTCGTTCAGTCGCTTTGGCGAGCGACTGGAAGCAATTGTTTCGGTGATTGCGATCATTGTGCTGCTGGTGATCACCAACTGGTTTTTTCATCACGTCTACTGGGACGATTGGATCAGCCGGTTTAACCAACAGAAGCGCCGTCTGCTGCGCGGCAACGCCGGCCAGATTGTCGGGTTCGGATTGCTCGGCTTCACCAGCGTCTACCGCGAAGGCCTCGAGACTGTGCTCTTTCTCCAGGCGCTCGTGCTCGAAGCAGGCGTGTGGGTGGTCCTCCAGGGGGTAGCGCTGGGCCTGGTCGGGGTGCTGGCCTCGGGCTTTGCGCTGTTTACGCTCCAGAAAAAGCTGCCTGTTATGCCAATGCTGATCTTGACGGGTATCCTGATTGGTGTAGTACTCACCAATATGGTCGGCTCAACGATTCACGTGATGCAGATTGTGGGCTGGTTATCTGTCACGCCCATCATTGGGCTGAACCTGCCCTACTGGCTGGGGCTATGGTTCGGGGTCTATCCGACCTGGGAAACAATGGCTGGTCAGTTCCTGGCAGTTGCGGTGGTCATTGGCAGCTACTATCTGGCCAGCTACATGCAGCGTCGTGAGCTCGGCGTCGATGAACTGCGCAAGCAACGCATCCAGCAGATGGAAGCCAGGCGCTAGGAAGGAGATAACACAGTCGCTATGCCAAAGATACTGCTCTACTACGGCAGCTCGACCGGCAACACCGAAGATGCCGCCGAACGTATCCAGCGGGCGTTTGAGCATATCCAGCCAGGGTTGGTGGAGGTGATCAACATTCTCGACGACAGCCGCCTGCGCGAGATGGATGCCTACGATAAGCTGATTCTGGGCATCCCGACCTGGTATGTTGGCCAATTGCAGGCCGATTGGGAAGCGCTGCTGCGCAAGAAGCGGCTTCAGAAGAAAGACTTGTGCGGCAAGCAGGTGGCGCTATTTGGAGCGGGCGACCAGGCAGGCTATCCCGATACATTTATAGATGCAGTCGGCATAGTTGGCAATATCTGCCAACAGCAGGGGGCCGCCTTAGTTGGGCGCTGGCCGACGACGGGCTACGAGTTTGAGGCGTCGCTAGCTGTGGAAAACGGCTGCTTCATCGGGCTGGCGCTGGACTACGAGAACCAACCCGAACTGACCGACGAGCGCATTGCGACCTGGGTACAGCAGCTCGGAGTCGAGTTTGGGCTGGTTCGTACAACCGACCAGTGATATCGCGCTGCTCTCTGCAGTCGAAACACTTCGTGCTCCATTGTTCCTTTTGTACTACCGAGACACAGAACACCCGGAGATGCGAGCAAGATACAGTTCAACTCCGTCTGGGTTGTCGAGGTACAGACGACGACTTGCCGATCTCGTTCCCGGCAAGCTGTTTCAGGCGCCGTCGGGCTGCTTTCGCTCCCTTCTCTATGGGAAAGCACGACACCAACAAGCAAGTCGTCAATTCATATCTTCAAGTCTCTGCCTCACTCCTCTATCCAAAGGATTGTCCCCTCCGCTCCACTGACAGCTACTTCGGGCGGCCTAATTTTGTTCACAATTATTGACTAAGAGCAACCTGCCCTGCTATGGTGTATAGCATCAGCCGGTATAGTATCTCTCAGCTTTATAGAGGAGTATGGAAATGAAACACACCATTGATCCCAATATCTGCGTGATGTGCGACGCGTGCCGCCCAGCTTGCCCCCGCAATGCTATCAGCGTTCACGAGACCGATAAGACCTACGTGATTGCGCCGAGCCTATGCAACAACTGCCAAAACATGTCGGCTGTCCGCTGTGTACCGCAGTGCCCAGTTGATGCCATTACAGCACCCAAGCCATAGTGCTGTTTCAAGAAACATGTACAGGAGTGAACATCACAGGGCACGAAGTCGAGAAAGCGCCACAACCAGATCTTCGTGTCCTGGTATCTCAGTGGTTTCTATGCCTGTGCGTGCAGAAACCGAATGGCCCGGTGATTGGCTGCGGTGAACGCACGACTCATGGCAAGCGAGGC
>JAKSDJ010000163.1 GCA_022360155.1 Chloroflexales bacterium
CAAGGTGGTGGCTGCGCAAGTGGACCTTGCCCCATCGATGGCCGGCCAGCAGACCAGCGTGATCACGGCGGAAGGCGGCTTTGCGCTCCAGCCCGACGGGACCGTTCGCTACACCCCCGCGGAGGGGTTCGTGGGCGCTGCAACGGCCAGCTACACCATCCGCGACAGCTATGGCCGCAGCTCCAAGGTGGCGACCGTGCGGGTGACGGTTCAGCCCGATCCGACCGCGGCGCTCCCGCTCTGCTCGTTCGAGACGGGGACCGCGGGTTGGGCAGCAGCCGGTTGGCAGAACAACGCTGGCGTCGTGGCCCAGAGCGCCGCGGCGGCAACCGATGGCGCGGATGGCCTGCACGTGACCACGACCGACGGCGGTTGGTTCGGCGTCGACTTCGCCGCGCCGGTGGACCTGAGTGTTAAGGCGACCTTGAAGCGTGACCTGCAAACCACCGCCGCAGGCAAACGTCGCGCTCCGTGTTGGCGAGGACTACAGCTGGTGGCAGAGCAGTTGGGGCTGGAACGATGCCAACAGCACTGCCACCGAGGAACTCGACCGGCTCGGATTAGATTGTGCAGCCCAGTTGAGCCAGGTGCGCTCGATCTTTGTCTGGTTCAACGCCAACAGTGTCTACTATCTCGATAACGTTCGGGCTGAATAGGAGAAGTCCGTAATAAGGTGCGAAAGACGCCAACGCCTATAGAGGCATCACGTGGATCATACCACTGCATTCAGCGTCGCACCCTTACGGCGACCGCCACTGGCCCGACCCTGACCGGTACAAGTACACCAACCGGTACAAACACGCCGACCCCCATCACTAACACGGCCATCGTGCCGAACAGCGGGTGCAGTGCGGCGTACATGTCTCACACGTAAAATACGGGCTTCACTGCTGACATCACCATCACTAATCCATGCCCCGACCATGGTCGCGGGGTGGACGGTGACCTAACCGCTACGCCAACGGCCAGCAGGTCTCCGGTGCGCGGAACGCCACGGTCAGTCACAGTCAGCGCGGAGCCGATGTCACCGCCAGCAATCTTGCAGACCACTGGAACGGCATGATTGCGGCCAACGGCGGTTCAGTCAGCTTTGGGGTGCAGGGGACGCACAGCGGTGTCACACCGCCAACTTCGTGTTGAATGGCGTTGCCTGCAGATGATTAGCCCATATCTATATTTCTTACCTAAACAACTACAGCAGTTTGAAGTCGTAAAGGAGGTGTCTCTGATAACCCAAACAGTCTCTTTCCCGTTGAACTTCACGATGATCAAAATAAGGAGACAGATCTCATGAACCATATTGTTCGCTCAGCCACTCCCCGTATGAAAAACTGGTTGACTCTGTTGACCATTGTAGCGATCCTAGGGTCATTTCTCGTTTGGATTCCCGCTCAGTGGACCTTTGCCGCCAATCACAACTATGGCGAGGTCTTGCAAAAGTCCATTTATTTCTATGAGGCCCAGGCTTCTGGTCCCAAACCCGCCTGGAATCGTGTGACGTGGCGTGGCGATTCGGCCATGGCCGACGGCTCTGATGTGGGCGTTGACCTGACCGGCGGTTGGTTCGACGCCGGCGACCACGTCAAATTCGGCTTCCCGATGGCCGCATCCACCACCTTGTTGGCCTGGGGGGCGGTCGAGTACCCCTCGGCTTACCAGCGCAGCGGGCAGTTGCCTCACCTGCTCAACAACCTGCGCTTTGTGAATGACTACTTCATCAAGGCGCACGTCGCGCCCAATGAACTGTATGGTCAAGTGGGCAATGGTAACACTGATCACAACTGGTGGGGGCCGGCCGAAGTGATGCAGATGGACCGCCCGGCCTACAAAATCACCGCAACCTGCCCCGGTTCAGACCTGGCTGGTGAAACCGCGGCAGCTATGGCGGCCTCGTCCATCGTCTTCCGCTCCACCGACCCCACGTATGCCGACACCCTTCTCACGCACGCCAAGCAGCTCTACACCTTCGCCGACACCTATCGCGGCAAGTATACCGACTGCATCACCGATGCGAAAAACTTTTATAACTCGTGGAGCGGCTACAATGATGAGTTGGTGTGGGGGGCTATCTGGCTCTACCGTGCTGAAGAAGCCCGGCAAGCCGGCAGCGGTGCCTCTTACTTGGCCAAAGCCGAGCAGTATTATGCCAATCTGAATACCGAGTCGCAGTCCAACGTCAAATCCTACAAGTGGACGCAGGCGTGGGATGATAAAGGCTATGGCAGTTATGTGCTGCTGGCGAAACTGACCGGCAAGCAGCGGTACAAAGATGATGCCCAACGCTGGCTGGATTACTGGACGGTGGGCTATAACGGCTCTCGCGTAGCCTACTCGCCCGGCGGGCATGCCTGGCTGGATATGTGGGGATCGCTGCGCTATGCCGCCAACACATCCTTCATTGCCCTGGTGTATGCCGATTACCTGGGGGCAAGCGACCCGCTGTATGACCGCTATCACGATTTTGCCAAGCGCCAAATCGATTACGCCCTCGGCGACAACCCGGAAAACCGCAGCTACGTGATCGGTTTTGGCAACAATCCACCGCAAAACCCGCACCACCGCACTGCCCATGGCTCGTGGGCCGACAGCAAAGAGGCGCCGGTGGAAACCCGCCACGTTCTTTACGGCGCGTTGGTCGGCGGCCCCGAAGCGGCAACCGATGGCGCTTCGTACAACGATGACCGCAGCGATTACGAAAGCAACGAAGTAGCCACCGATTACAACGCCGGGTTCACCAGCGCCCTAGTCCGCCTGTACCAGGAATATGGCGGCACGCCCCTGGCGAATTTCCCCCCGGCTGAAGCGCCCGATATCGCCGAAATGTCCATCGATGCCGGGGTCAATGCTTCGGGCTCGAACTTCACCGAGATCAAGGCCATCGTCAAAAACAAATCGGCCTTCCCAGCCCGTGTATTGGATCAGGGCGCGTTCCGCTACTTCTTCACCCTCGAACCGGGCGTAACCCCGTCCATGATCAGCACCCAGACCAATTACAGCCAGTGTGGCGCGGCCAGCGGCCCCAACCAGTGGTCTGGCAATATCTATTACGTTGAAATTGACTGCGCCGGAACCAAGATCTACCCCGGCGGGCAGAGCCAATTCAAGAAAGAAGTGCAGTTCCGCATCACTTCCAGCGGCGCGTGGGATCCAGCCAACGACTGGTCATACTATGGCATCTCCAGCGTCCCAGGGGCCGCCCCCGCCACTGCCACCCGGATCGTGCTGTATGATAACGGCGTGAAAGTCTGGGGCGATCTGCCCGGCGATGGCTCCGCCCCCACGCCCACCGTCGCCCGCACCGTGACGGCGACCGCCACGGGGCCGACCCCGACCGGGACAAGCGCGCCGACCCACACCGCCACCGCCATCGCCTCGCCCACCAGCACGGCCATCGTGCCGAGCGGCGGGTGCAGCGTGACGTACGCGTCTAGCACCTGGAATACCGGCTACACCGCCGACATCACCATCACCAACAACGAGCCGACCGCCATCGCAGGGTGGACGTTGACCTACGGCTACACCGCCGGCCAGCAAGTCACCAGCGCGTGGAACGCCACGGTCAGTCAGACTGGGGCCGATGTGACCGCCAGCAATCCGGCGGAGCACTGGAACGGCACGATTGCGGCCAACGGCGGGTCGGTGAGCTTTGGGGTGCAGGGGACGCACAGCGGCGCCAACCCCGATCCCACGAACTTCGTGTTGAACGGCGTTGCCTGCAACGGCGGC
>JAKSDJ010000364.1 GCA_022360155.1 Chloroflexales bacterium
GGTCCGCCGCCGCGCGCCCGCCCATTCTCGGGACCGCAGGCTGCCAGTAGCGCGGCAAGCACGAGCGTAAGCAGCAGCCGCACCCAAACTGTTTTTCGGAAATAGTGCATAGCAGTGTCCTTCAGATCGAACGTTGGAACGTTAGCCCGTTGACAGGTTGGAACGTTGGCATCCTTCGCTGTGCCAGTCCTGAGCGCAGGCGAAGGGCTCAGGACCGGGGTTTGAATGTTTGAACGTTACTGCCTGACCCGCTCCATTCGCCATTCTCATCCTACCTGCCCGCTACATCCAGGTGTTCGGCTGCGGCAAGCACTTCGTAACGCATGCTGAAGCCGCCGATCAGCACCAGGATGCTGGCCGCGACCGAACTCCAGCGGCCCAGTAGTTGGGGTGCGATCCGCAACGCTAGCGGAATCACCAGCCCAAGCAGACCGCTGACCAGCAACATCATCACCCCGACGCTACTAGTGATCAGTTGGGTTGCCAGCCCTCCGAACGAGATCAGCAGGCCGGCGAACAGCAGTAACTCCAGGCCAAGCGCCCAGGCATTGGCTTGTTCCAACCGGCGCAACGAACGTGGTGTGGCGCTACGCCGGCGTAAGAGCAGCATCATAGCCGTGCCGGTCGCTGCCGCCGAGACCAGGAAGAACGGCCCAAAGAGGTGGCTGTCGCTCCAGAAGGGCTGGTTCGATGTCGAGAGCAGCACGCCGGTGTAGGAGGCCACGAAGAAGCCGACACCGGCAGCCAGCAGCTCAAACGCGATCCCCAATGGCCCAAGGTGCAGCTTGTGCGCTAGCTCACTAAAGCGCCCCAGCCCGAAGCGCCCATCTTCGGCCAGCACCCCCATGAAGGATACAAAGGTCAGACCGCCGAAAAGCAAGAGCGACCAAGAACCGACCGACATAGGCGACCAGTATTTGAACATCGGGCGCAGCGTCTCCGATTGCACAATCATATGCCAGAAACGCTCGGGCCGGCCTAGGTCGAGGATCAGCAAAACCCCGCAGATGGCGACCAGGGGAAAGGCCAGGTAGTAGGATACTTTGGCCAGTTCGCGATCCTGTTCGTCGCCGATCAGTTCGATCAGCGCGGCCATAAAATAGGAGCCCGCCGCCAGCCCGCCGAGAAAGAAGTAGAACACCACCCACCATCCCCAATCCGGCGGCGCCGTGATTCGTTCCATATCCATTGCATGCTCCTCAGTGGTTGGGCCAGTACCTTATCAGATGAGCCCTTCATGTTCAGCATCCCTAAATTGGGCGCTTCGCGAGGCGCCCCTACGCCGCCTCCTCGCCTCCTCCCCTCCTCGCCTCACCCTTTCCTCGTCTCATCCTTCTCCCCGCCTCACGCCTCGTCATTGTTCGCCGCTTCCATCCGCCGTTTGCGGAACGAGAGCAGCGCCGCCAGGCCCA
>JAKSDJ010000625.1 GCA_022360155.1 Chloroflexales bacterium
GCGCGCTGGCTCATCGCCACCGACGGGGCGAGCAGCTTCGTGCGCAAAACGCTGGGCCTCGCCTTCGACGGCGCCACCTATGCCAACCCGCTGTTCGTGGCCGACGTGGACCTGGACTGGCCTCTGCCCCGCGACACATTCTACGCCCAGGCGCCGCGCCAGGATATGCTGATGTTTTGCCCCATGCACGGCGACGGCTATAGCGCCAATCAGTACCGCATCATCGCGCGCATTCCCGCCGAACTCGACAGCAAAGAGCCCCTCACCGGCGACGACATCCAACAGATCCTCGGCCAGCACAGAGTCGTCGACGCGAAAATTACGAACACGCGCTGGGTCTCCAAGTATCGCATCCACCGCCGGATGACCAAGCAGTTCCGGGTGGGCCGGATCTTTCTCACGGGCGACGCGGCGCACATCCATAGCCCGGCGGGCGGCCAAGGCATGAACAAAGGCATTCAGGATGCGTGGAACCTGGCCTGGAAGCTGGCGCTGGCGGTGCGTGGCGAAGCGCGCGACGTTGCTGGACAGCTACGAGCCGGAGCGGATGCCGGTGGCACGGACGATTCTCATGGGCTCAGACCGGGGCTTCTACTTCATCGGCTCGCCCAACTGCATGCTGCACCTGCTCCGCAGCGCCATTTTGCCGCGGTTGACCAAGCTGGTTGCGCACCGCAGCGTTGGCGAAAGGGTCTTCCAACTGCTCTCGCAAATCTGGATCAGCTATCGCACAAGCCCGGTCGTGGCCGGCGACCGTGCGGCGAAGGCGGCGCAACCCGGCGACCATGTGCCCTACGCACTGTTCGACGCCGGGCCATCCGCAGGGCAGAGCATCTTAACGCTGCTGCGTGGGGTGGATCATCACCTACTGCTCTTTCCAGGCGCAGGCGCACCCGCCGCGGCCAACCGGACCCAAGTTGAAGCGCTGCTGGCGCATTACCAAGTGGACACCCAGATCCACGTGATTGATAGGGCGCAGGGGGCGCTGTACACGGCATACGGCGTACAGGAGCCGACCGCGTTTCTAGTCCGACCCGACGGCCACATCGCCTGGCGCGGGGATCTGGCGCAACTCGACGACCTGGCGGCCTATATGGATCGGTTCTACATTCGACGCGAATCGGCGCTGCTGCCGCGCCTGGTCGCAGTCGCTACATATGCAAAGGAGAAGGTATGAAGATCATCGGCGCAGGTATGGGCCGCACCGGAACGAAATCGCTCCAACTGGCGCTCCAGGAGTTAGGCTTTGACCCGTGCTACCACATGTCAGAGGTGCCGCAGCATGCCGGCCACATCGACTTGTGGTACGCCGCTTTACAGGGTGCGCTAATTGATTGGGAAACACTGCTGGGCCAGTACCAGGCGACAGTCGACTTTCCCGGCTGCCTGTTCTACCGCGACCTCATGGCTCGCTACCCAGACGCCAAGGTGCTGCTCTCGGTGCGTGATCCCGAGCGCTGGTATGAAAGCACCTACGAAACCATTTATCAGATGACAAACATCGTGCCGCACTGGTTTCGCATCCTGTTCCCGCCCATGGGCAAGCTGTACAAACTGGTCAATCGCTCGATCTGGCAAGGCCTCTTCAAGGGGCAGTTCGCGGATCGCCAGCGCGCGATACAGGCATTCGTGGCCTGGAACGAGCAAGTGCAACGCGACGTGCCGGCGGAAAAGCTACTGGTCTATAACGTCAAGGAGGGATGGGAGCCGCTATGTGCGTTTCTGGACGTTCCCGTGCCGAATAAGCCTTTCCCCCACGTCAACGACCGCACCGAAATGCTGCAACGCATCCGCGTGATTCGCATTATCGGCGTGCTGGCGCCAGCACTGGCAGGGGCGTTGCTACTGGGTGGGGCGCTGGCGCTCAAACGCCTCTCGATGAGAGGCTTGACCGTCCGCTGAGAAACGGTGTGGCTGGAGGCCAAGCAAGCGCTTCACTCAATCCGAGCGTTTGGCGACGAATAAGGAGGATAGACGGCGTCGAAACGCTGATCAGAAATCACTTCCTGACTACTAAGGAGACAGATATACCCAATGTGCAACTCTTTTTCCAGGTCTTCAGGACGCCCCAAGTTTTAAGCGATTTGCGTCAAGTGCGAATCCGGCAGGTGCTCGTAGCATATCAGAACGCGGTGTCACAAAAAAGAGTTGCACATTAGGTAGATATGTTACAAACAGTATTCCACAAAATCGCTAAGTTTGACGACGATCTATCGACGGAAGGCAAGCTGCAAGAATTCGATAAGCAGTTGGAGAACTTCGAGACGCTGATTCGTCCGCTTCCTGTATCGAAACCACGTACCACATTCAGGACCAACTTCCCCAGAGAACAGATCTCAGCGCTCAATTTCACACCACAGCAACTACTCAAAGTCATCCCCAAACTAGCCCGACTAATGATGGAGATGAACCGTGGCGCACATATGATGGACGCAAATATCAGCCGACCCAGAGCGAGGCCAGCCCTGAATTTATTGCGGATTTGGAGGCGTTAGCGCGCCAGGCCGACGCAAAAGATATTGGCTATGTGAAGGTGCTGAGAACCAAAGTGTGCTGAAATGCACTGATAGAAGTCAGCTTGAGCCGACTTGCGTATTGAGCTCATATACTTTGCTCACTCTGCCTCCATCCACCCTTCGCAACGGAGGCATCCGCTACCGCCGTCCGCAATCCGACCACGCCACCTACGGAGGGGGCGAGAAGGCGAGGACGCGAGGAGACGAAGAGGCGAGGAGATACGACGCGCCATGTATCGGGGAAAGCGCTTTGCGAAACGCCCAACGTGTCTCAGCAGAGCGTTCGCTGCGCGTTAAGCGCCCGATCTGGCTAGCTTCAGGCGTCTGGCGCGTAGCCTGCCACAAACACGCCATTGAATGGTACAATACGCCTATTCCAAACCACAATCCACCAACTCGCGACCAGGCGACAAGATTAACGTCGAACGTTGGAAAAGCAAAACGTTTTACGCATGATGAGGTGCTCATGGACTTCACCCCCGATTGGCTCGCCCAAGCGCACTACTGGATGCGCTTCACCCGCGCATTCGACGAGCGCATCCTCAATCTGCACAAGCAGAGCAAAATCGCCGGCGGTTGTTTCTCGCAGCTCGGCCACGAGGCGATCAGCGTCGGCGCGGCCCTAGCCCTGGGTCCAGACGATGTCGTCGCGCCAATGCACCGCGACCTGGGGGCATACCTGGTGCGCAGCCTGGCCCCGAATCGACTGATGGCGCAGTTCCTCGGGCGTGCGTCCGGCGTCACTGGCGGGCGCGACGCCAACCTGCACGGCTGCGGCGACTTGAGCCTGGGTATCGTCGGCTTTGTCAGCCACCTCCCTGCCTCAATGCCGGTGACGATTGGCATGGCCCACGCCTTCAAAATCAAGGGCGAACCGCGCGTGGCAATGAATTTCTTCGGCGACGGCAGCAGTAGCCAGGGCCTCTGCCATGAGGCCATGAACTGGGCGGCGGTGTTCCAACTCCCCGTGGTGCTGATCTGCGAGAACAATCAGTACGCCTACTCTACGCCGCTATCGCGCCAGATGCGGATCACAAACATCGCCGACCGCGCCGCAGGCTATGGCATGCCGGGCGTCGTCGTCGACGGCAACGACTTCTTCGCGGTCCACGAGGCAGTGGCGGCGGCGGTCGACCGGGCTAGATCGGGCAGCGGCCCAACCCTGATCGAGTGCAAAACGATGCGCATGCGAGGTCACGCGATCCACGACAACATGGCCTACGTCCCGCCGGCGCTGCTGGAGGAATGGCGGCGGCGCGACCCCATCATGCGCTTCGAGCAAGCGCTGCGCGACCAGGGCCTGCTCGACGACGCGGCGCTCGCCGACTTGCAGGCGCGGATCGAGGCCGAGATCGATGCGGCGCAGGACTATGCCGAGCGTTGTCCCTACCCCGACCCGACGACTGTGACCGAGGGGGTGTTTGCCTGAA
>JAKSDJ010000720.1 GCA_022360155.1 Chloroflexales bacterium
AGGATCGGCGGCATCAGCGCCAGTACCCAGAGCATCAGCGCAAACGCCAGGAACCCGACGCACCACACCAGGCGTCGCGAAAACCGATAGCCAAACATGCCGTAGAGCCCGATGCCAAGCAGTGCGCCGGCGCCCTCGGCGGCAACCATCATCCCCAGATCGAACGCTCGTCCTGAGATCGTAGTCGTGTAGACCGGCAGCACCACACTGAACAAACTGTTCCCGAGAAAGTTGGTGAGCGCCAGGCTCACCGCAATGGCGACGAGCAACTGATCGCGGCGCAGAAACTGCAACCCGGTTAGGAATTCAGCGCGGTAGTTCCACGGGCCAGACGCTGGCGGGGCAGCGCCACGGGGAACTCCAACGCCAACGAGCAGCGCCGAAATGGCGAAGGTCGCCGCATCAATCCAGAGAACGCCTACAGCGCCTACGACTGCAATCAACAGCCCGGCAAGCGGCGGTCCAACCAGGAATGAAAGATGTTGGAGACTCTCAAATGCGGCATTTGCTCTTTCACGCCGCATGTCTGCCAGACTAGCCAGACTCGGCAGGATCGATCGGCCCGCCGTGAGGCTTGGCGCCGCCAGCAGCGAACCCAGAAAGATCAACGCCAACAAGCCCCAGAAGGGCAGCCCAACGATTGCGTAGAGCAGCGGGATGGCAGCAATCGCGCACGCGCTCACCCCGTCAGACAGCAGACTCGTTTGCCAGGCGCCCAGTCGATCGACCAACACACCGCCGAAGATGCCGGACAGGAAGGCCGGGAGAACCGTGACCGCCCCGGCGAAACCCATGAGCGCCGGACTCCCAGTTGTCTGGAGCACAAACCAGGGCAGCGCCACCAGCGCCATAGCATCCCCGATTTGCGAGATCGCGCTGGCCATAAGTAAGACTAGCAACGGTCGTTTATTAACCTGCACGCTACTTTCGATGCCTAACATCATCGCTCGCTCCGTGGATGCTGAGGACTTCATAGCTGTCGCGCAGAGCGACGACTTCGATGCGGGCTGGCCCTCCCAAGCTCTCGAACCCGGTCACAATGCCGGCACAGCCGCCCAGATCGATCTCACGTTCCGGCAAAGCGCACATGCGTGGATGTGCGCGCCAGAATTGTCGCACTTGCGGCAGGTGCAACGTAAGCCCGCGTGTGCAGGTGAAAAAATGATGCGCACCACTCTGGCAGTCGCAAAGAACATACACGCCGCGCTGCCCACGTAAGGCGGGATGCACCAACGGATCATCGTGAGGTATGTGTAGCTGCACAGGTACAGGACGCTCACAGACCGCACATGCCGCCGCTCCAGTGTGGCGCTGAGCCAGGACTCCACGATAGTAGCGGTACGACCAGTTCAGCATACGGGTGTGGGCGGCTTTGAGTCCATAGATGCCGTTGAACAGAGCCAGGTGCTCTATCGCGTAGGAGATCTCCAGGCCCGGCTCGGGCGAACAACGGGGACAACGCAACATAAAATCGCCTGCTGCCTGGTCGAGACGCCCCAGAAGACGATGTTGGCCGCATTCTGGGCACCAGATGCGCGCCTCGCGCCACCCTGCTGGCATCTCATCGGGCGGGAGCAGGCCAAATACATCGGCGTCCGCTCGTAGCTCACCGACAAGCAGGCGTCGAAACGCCCGTTTCCCCCGATAGATCCGGGCGGCAACCGCGCCCTCGCTCATCCCAAGGCGCGTCGCAATGGCAGCCTGGGGCATCTCTTCGATATAGTGCTGCACCAACGCAACGCGGGTATCGGAGGGGAGCAGGGCAAGGGCGCGGTCGAGCAGGGTCGCCAGTTCGTGCCGCTCCAGATCGCACAGCGTATCGTCAACGCCAGCAGGCAGGTTTGGTCTGTCGGCCTGGTCCAGATCAGCCGGATTCGCGGGATGAATCAGCGGCGCACACGCAGCAGAGCGCCGCCAGCGTAGGCACACGTTACGGGCGATCGCCGCAAGCCACGGTGAGAGAGCAGCCGGGTCATTGAGCCGCGACCAGATCCGCCAGGCTTCGAGCAAGGTTTCTTGAGCAAGATCCTCTGCAACCGCAGCATCCCCCGTGAGTGACGCGCAGAGGCGTACGAGACGCGGGCGCTCCAAAGCAAGCGCCTGATTGATCGCTTCAGAAAATGGTTCTACGCGGTCTCTCATCATCATCCTCTTCAATTGATCTTGTTGGCATCCGTCTGCTCATAGATCGCAGATGATCGAAAGATTCTTACACCATTTTTCGGCACAGGACTCACGTGAGTCCTGTGCCGAAACAATACCCCGATGTCGGTTTCGGCATCGCCACAGGCTATAGCGCTCCGGTACGTCAAAAGGGCTTGTTCATCGCCAGAAGCTGTCTGAGCAGGTTCGTGCCCGAACACCCAGACCTAACAGGTGCGACGCTTTGGTCTGTTTGGGGAACACAGGGAACTGTGGATGCCTCACCTGTCAGGTCTATAGGAAACGGTAGAGGTCGCGGCAAAGCCAGACGACAATGGCCGTGTTATAGCGTGCAAGCACGCGATACCCACAGGCAGTACATGTAAATTGGACCGCTTTCTCTGGCCACACCTTCGTGGCGGTCAGTTCCACGGCCGTCTCCCACGCTTCGGTGTGGATGGAGGGGCTGCTGTCATCGGCCACCACCGGGCGCCCAGCGGCAGCGGGGTGGCTGATGGGGTCAAGATGGCGGCCACGCCTGGGCGCCCAACGTGCTGTCGCCGACGGAGAGCAGGCCAGTGCGGTCCAGACTGGCGCGCACCCGAGCCATAATCGGGCCAGACAACGGATCATCGCTACGCTGCCCGGGGAGCACCTCCACGGCGACCGGCATTCCCCGCGGGTCGCCAGCATGAATTTGAGCTGGGGCCGATCGAGCCGCTGGTCTTTGCAGGGACCGAATTGGAACATGCCCGCGTCGGTCACCGCCCAGTAGCCGCTGGCGGTGGCGCCATCCACCCGCACGGTGGTGGGCGTCAGGTCATAGACGCGCAGGATGTGCTGGGTGAGGGCGCCCGCACAGGCAGCCCAGCACACATCGTCACTAAGGCGGGCACGCATGTCCGCCAGGCGGTCGTTGGTCAAGTCGGTGGGCCGCACCGTATTGAGCGTGGTCTGGAGCGGGTCAGCCCACGGGCGCACACGATTAGCCGATGGTCGGCCTGCGACCGCACGTGGCCCAGCCAGCCCGTGACCAGCCAGCCCAGACTCAGGCCTTGGTGATTGTTATAAGCCGGGAAGTGAGCATCCAGGATCGGAGGCAGCCCCAAGCGCTCCATATCGGCCAACAGCAGCGGCACGTCGTCCACCCGTTCCGTATATTTGGTTGCTCGCCCATTGCGCGAGCTTAGCCGATCTTCCAAACCCTGTCCAGCATTAAGTGAACGGTAAGTTTAAGGTCTCGAATCGATGCTTTCGGAAGCCTCCCCCAAGACCTTAAAGGTCTTCCATCGCACTTATCTGAAAAGTATTGGGACTAGAGCTTATTGTACACCGATATGGGAGTGACGAGTGATCAGTGATCAGCGCCAAGTGACGAGCAGCTCATTTCTTGCATTAGGGTGAGATGTAGCCGCCCGAGATGAACAACATTCCAATGTGTCAACCTGCAATGGAACGCCGATGGCGCAGATTGATCGCAATGAACGCAGATCGAACGAACGAATGCAGCAACGTTCCAACCCCGGTCCTGAGCCCTTCGGCTTCGCTCAGGACGGGCGCCGCCGGAGG
>JAKSDJ010000095.1 GCA_022360155.1 Chloroflexales bacterium
CATGAAGCACGGGTGCGTCTCTTTGTCGATGACTATAATTCGATGCTGTCAGTTTAGATCGGGCCACTACGTGCCAACGCTGTACAGCCAAGCGTCAGCCCCTGATAAATGGTTTGAGACAACTGATTGGGGGCAGGGATCACCAACGACTGAAAGATCTGGCCGATCATTGTTGCCAAACCGACGATGACCCCGATCAGCACGACCAGCACAAATCCCCGCTTCATACCATCTGGTGCATCGCGCTGCTCGCGGTAAACCTGTAGATCCAGGAATAAGCCGCCCATGCCCAGCCGTAGATAATCCCGAATCGCTTGCATGGATGCTCCTCGTCTTCTGTTCTAGACCTTCGTACAGCGCATTGTATCATATGATCCCAATTGGGAGGCGAGGAAACGGTGAGGCGATGGGGCGATGCGAACGATAGGGGCAAAATGATGCTGTATCTGTGGCATCTATGGATGACGCTGTGCGGGGCAACGAAGGCATAGCGATGCGGTGGTGCGGCGCCCAGGCGCACATGCCAGCGTGCCTGGGTATTTGTGTTGTATGTCTTACCCTGTTGGGAGCAGGCTGACCGAGCGGCGGCGCCCATCGCGAAGGAACGTCACCCGCCAAGGGCTTTGCCCTTTCAGGGCTTGGATCGACTTGCGCAGCGCCTCGACGGTCTCGACCTGCCGGTCTTCCAGGGCGAGAAGTATGTCGCCGCCACGCAGGCTGGCCCGTGCGGCAGCGCCGCCGGGTGATACTTCGAGCAGCAAGACTCCGCCGCGCTGGCGCAGTTGGTTGTGGCGGATCGCCGCATCGTCGAGCTTCAGGTCGACGACACTGATGCCCAACGACCCCCGCGCTAGGTTCCGGCGATGATCCGCTGTGATGCGGCCAATCACGTTGTAGGCAGTGCTGGTCGAAACGGCAAAACCCAGACCCTGCGCAAAGGGCAAAATCGCCGTCGTAATGCCCACGACGCGCCCCTGTACATCGACGAGCGGCCCTCCAGAGTTCCCCGGATTGATGGGTGTATCGGTCTGAATGAGGTGTTCGAGCTTCTGGGTGGAATTAATCGGCAGTGATCGGTTGAGCGCACTAACCACGCCTGCCGTTACCGTAAAGTCCAGCCCATATGGGTTGCCGATTGCAACGACCAGTTGTCCCACGCGCAGCGGAGTCGCGCTGAGTTCGGCCACCGGTAAGTTGCCTTCGGCCACTCGCAGCACGGCCAGATCCTGCCCCGCCTCGGCGCCTAGCACACCAGCCGGCAGTTTGCGGCCATCGGGCAATGTGACCAGCACCCGGTTCGCCCCGTCGACAACGTGCGCATTGGTGAGGATATGACCATCGCTGCTGTAGATCACCCCGGAGCCAACTCCTTGCTCTTGGTTCGGCTCACGCTGACTCGGCCACCCTTGCCGCCCGCCCCGCCCGGTTTCAACCTTCACGACGGCTGGACCGGCGCGTTCCGCCGCGGTGGTAATCGCCCGTGAATAGGCGTCGAGGGCTTCTTCATGCGTTCCGACACTCATCTTTTGTTATCCTCCCAGCAGGCAGCGGATGGGGTGTAGTCCTTGTCCATATGGCTCGGCTGTGACAACGAGTTGCTGTCTACTGATATTCGCCAATTAAGATATTTAATGTTGTTAAGTATATCGCTCTGACTACAGCGTGTCAATAAATACAATATTAGAATGTAATTTTGTAATCGATTGGCCAGCGTGGATTATGGCATGCGGTCTCGGGTATGATCAACGGCGCTGGCGTATTTAAAGCGCTGGCGCAAACGCGCCGCCGCGGCTGAGAATAACCGCGCCAAGCCCCGCGCTGGCCAGGACGTAGAACAACACTGCACCAAGAGCAAGTGAGAATGCGCTCACGATAATGATAGGGAGGAGCAGCGCAACAATGCCAAGGGCTGTGCTACGAATCGCGACTCCTGGCGACGCAGACCGCTCAAGGCGGCTGCCAAGGGCTTGGGCTAGCGCCGCCAGACCATAGATATAAGGAAGCTGGATCAGTAGCAACACGATCACAACAAGCGGTAAGCCAATCAGTGTAATGGCCAGCACCAGTGTGAGCAACAACATGAGCGCCGCCAAGATCAAGGTCGTCAATAACCCCATTGTGAGCGCGCGGCCCGGCATCGCTAGCAAGGTGCGGCCTGCGCCGATCGTCCGATGTGGCCAGAAAGCCACACTTACCAGTGTCAGCGCTAATGTTACCAGCGCCAGCCCTAGGCTCAGCGCCAGACTCGACATTCTGCCGCCGTTTCCTGCCTGTAACTCAATAAAAACACGGTTTACCGATGCCACGGCGCCGCCGCCGATTGCTCCGCCTTGGATCAATTCGCCCGCCACCACGCCCGACGCGCCCTGATTGACTGTGCCAGCCAGGGCCATAACGTTTCCCTCGACTTTGGCTGTGTCGTCCAAGTTGATGGCGCCGCCGTAGCTCACGACATCGCCGACCGAGTAAGAGACCGAGGCGCTCGACCAGTCGCCGACATACGTGTGAGTCGGCCCGCCCGGA
>JAKSDJ010000879.1 GCA_022360155.1 Chloroflexales bacterium
CAACATTTTCCATTCTGAGCATGATTGCTCGTTCCCAGGCGGATGGAGCGAAGCGATAGTAATCGCGGCGGTCGCCGGGGAAGGCGACTTTCTCGACCAGGCCCGAGGCGAGTAAGAGGCGAATATTGGTTGAGACGCTGCTTCGACTGACGGCGAGCGTCGCCGCAATGTGCTCGGCGGAGAGCTGTTGCACGGTCATCAGCAGAAGCCCAAGAATACGACCGCCGATGCGCGGTACTCCCTGGTTTTCGTAGTATAAGCCCATGTTCTCAATAAAATGGGATACTTCCGCCGTCAGCACGGGTGTTGCCTGTTCATCCACTGGCAACTCGATGGGCATAGTTCATCTCTCTTATGTGGTTGTTGCTTCGGTTGTTTCGGTCAAGACTGAAATTAGAAAATAGGACTGTGCCAACAACTATAACTATTCATTGTGTCGCCGTGGGGAAAGCCCTTATCCCAAAATCAAGGAGGTGTTCAGGGAAATACTCGGCGCCGTCGGCGATGCAATGGTATCGCCGAGTAACACTTTCTGGATGCGGGTATAGTGACCTTGTGCAGGGAGGAGGTATTGTTCAATGAGTTGCTGCGCAAGATCAACCACCCACGCTTCTGGCACGCCTGCCGCAGCGTAGCGAGGTACTTTCTCTTCTCGATCATATATGATTGTCGTATCGGCAACTTCAATCACGATCAAAATATCGGCGGCGGTTGGATGGGTGTGAGCGTAATAATCATCGCGATAGCGCAGCACCGCAATATCTGGCTGCGGTTCGGTGTAATCGTTTAGTTGTACCGGATTTTGGGGGCTGATAATTATCTCATCGTCGACCAGTCTGGTTAGAAATTTGACAATCTTTGTGACAACAGCGGCGTGATGCGGACCGATTGGGCTCATATTGCGAATTTCCCCATCGATTAACTCTACGCGGTCCGTTGCAGTGAGAATACCGCTCTCCCGCATCCGGGCATAATCGTGGATCGTAAAGGTGTGTCGGGTAATTTCAACGGCCATTCGCTTCTTCCCGCTCTTCGTGTTGTTGACAATAGCGTGTGCAGAGAGTATACATCATTTGAGTTCGGAATGCGAGGTGTCAACACCTAAATAGAGCTGCGTCAAATTCCTCCGATAGCACGCTGATAACGCAAATGCGCACTGATTTGCTGCAGATATTCGGTACTATGGATCGCAATCGTATTGTTGATCTGTGGTGGATTTCTCACTCTGATGTGACCTTGCACCCCAAGAGGGCTACATCAACGCTCTGCAAGAAAACGCAGGTGAGGCAGATCTGCAGCGATCTGCGATTGAATTGGAAAGCTAACTTGGCTTCGCGCCGCCGAAGATTGCGTGTCCCGCTTGCATCCAATACACATCCACCGCTTGGAAGCCGGCCTGGACGAGCCACTGCAATTGGTCGCTCAGGCGCGAGGGCTTGTCGCCATCATCGGGGTAGCGGTACATATTCCACCGGAGCCGTTGGAAAGCCTCAAAAGCATCTGCCGTTCCATCGATGTCGCGCGCACGCCGCTGCACTGCCCGACCCATGCCGCGGCGGCGACCACGGTTCCTTGCGCGCTTGCGGGTGCGATCACGTCGGCGATGGCCAGCATGCCGCCAGGGGCGAGCATCGCAAAAAGATCGCGAAACAAGTGTTGTTTTTGCTCGTCATCCAAGTGATGTATCGCGAGCGACGATACGATCGCCTGGGCCGGCGGCAGCGTGTGACGCCACTCTTGGGCTGTGAGGTCGAAGTGTACCGTCCTAAAGCGGTCGCCATACGCTGCTAGGGCGCTGCGGGCCTGGTCTAGCATGGTCTGGGAACCGTCGAGGCCATACACATGGCTGTGGGTAAACCGATCAAGAATCGCTTTGCTGAGAAGGCCAGCGCCGCAGCACAGATCGAGCGCGGTGAAGGGTTGCGTATCGAAATGGGGCGGGATCAACATGCTGAGCGTCTCGATCTGTTGTTCGCGGTCTGGAACAAAATACGAACCATAATCAAGAAAAATCTGTGAGTCGGCCTCCTGCCAAGCGGGGTGTGGGTTGGGATCGGGTTGTTGCATCTATTGGCTCCAATCAGTAACGTTACAAAAATGGATAAACCCAAACTACTCTGTGCTCTGCAACGCGGCCCGGAGCGAATCGTGCTCCAGCGGCTGCTCCCAGGCGTTCCCATGCACGAGTTCGTGCAGAGGCAGCCGAGCGCACCAGCCCTTGACCTCCAACTCGGGCCGCGAAAGAAACGCGCTGACATAGCCAAGGCAGAGATAGGCGACGGGATAGACCGCAGCCGGGAGCTTGAGCGTTTCAGCCAACTGTCCCTGATCCAGGATGCTCACCCAGCCGACGCCGATGCCCTCGGCGCGGGCGGCGAGCCACAGGTTCTGGACTGCCAGGCAGACGCTAAAGAGGTCCGTCTCCAGAATAGTGTCCCGCCCTAAGACGTGCGGCCCGCCGCGGGCGCGATCACAGGTGATACAGAGATTGAGCGGGCTCTCCAAGATGCCTTCGAGTTTCAGCCGCCGATACAGAACCGCCTGATCGCCGCTGTAGTTTTCGGCGGCTTTTTGGTTCGTCTGCTCGAAAATTTGCTTGACCGCTTGCCTAACATCGAGGCTATCGATGACGATAAAATCCCACGGCTGCATAAAACCCACCGACGGCGCGTGGTGTGCGGCCTGCAGCAAACGTACCAGCACCTCGGGCGGAATTGGGTCGGGCAGAAATTGCGACCGCACATCGCGGCGCTCGCGAATGGCGCGGTAAACACCACTCCGCTCGATATCAGAAAAACGATTATCAGCTCCATTCATCGCAGTGCTCAAATCCTCTCGGTGTCGATGTTCCCCTGGCTTAACGTTCCAACTGTCGTTACCAACGCCGAACACCACTATGATAGCCACGCTAGAACAAGCATCTGACTTTCTTTCTGGGGTTGTGCGCCCGTCAAGTCGATCAGATGCAATGTTTAGTTGGCCTAGTCTAACACAACATGTCTGAGTGTTCGGCCAGAATTTATGCTCGAGGCCTACGCCTGATGATCAAGATCAATCCTAACGCCCCAGGCACGAGCAGGCTTGCAACAATACCCGTTACGATCACTTCCGCTTGACTGTTGTCGGTGTGATTGCAATCTGTACGTGAAGGCTCTTTCCTCAAGAGACCGCCAGCGCGGCTGCAATCCATGCCTATAGAACGCCCAAGCGGTAAGGCCACATTGGTTATCCTGAACCCATGTCTAAAGATGCTACAACCCGATGGCATCCGCGAGGCTTGCTGTAATAAAAGGCGGCCAGGTACTCTCGGAGGGGAGTCGCTACAGAATCCGCTTGCCGAGCGCGGAGAGCGCCAGTTCGACGGCCAGGGCGGCGGTGCTGTTGCGCTCGTCGAGAATGGGGTTGACTTCGACCAGGTCGAGGCTGCGGAGCCCGCCGGTCTGGGCCAGCAATTCCATTGCCAGATGCGCCTCGCGGTATGAAAGGCCGCCGATCACCGGTGTCCCGACCCCAGGCGCTTCGCGGGGATCCATTGCGTCGAGATCGAGGCTCACGTGGAATCCATCAGTGCCGGCTGTCACCGCTGTGATAGCTTCGTCTATCACATTGGCCATGCCGCGCTGGTCGATGTTGTGCATCGTGAACGTGCGCACATCCGACCAACGGAGCGCATCGCGCTCGGCGGGGTCGAGGTCGCGCACGCCGATGAGCGCGATCTGTTCGGGGCGGATGGCGGGGGTTATGCCAGCCAGTTGAGTCAACAGCGGGTGACCGCGCCCGGCCAAGGCTGCTACCGGCATCCCATGAATATTGCCGCTCTGTGTTGTCTCTTCGGTGTTGAAGTCACCGTGGGCGTCAATCCAGATCAGCCCTAACCGTCGCCCGCGCGCCGAGCCGCTCACTGAACCAATGGCGAGACTGTGATCGCCGCCCAGAATGAGGGGCAGATGACCGGCGGTAACGCTTGTCGCCACGGTGTCGGCCAGGTTGGCGCAGACATTGGCGATGGGTTCTAGATAGCGCAGTCGTTCGCCTGCCGTCGGCGGATCGAAGGTTTCGGCGAGCGGCGTGGCAATGTTGCCCTGGTCACGAACTTGGTATCCCTGTTGTTCCAAGAGATGGCGCAACCCGGCATAGCGAATAGCGCTGGGCCCCATATCGACGCCGCGTCGTCCTGCGCCTAGATCCAGGGGAACGCCGATAATTGAAATAGTTTGAAAAGGCATGATGGGAGAACCTTGATGTAACTCAAAGCTGGGCTCCAGCTCGATGGAGCCCAGCTGCGGCAATCTGCCGCGATTCGGTTGTGATGCAATAGTAAGAGTGTAGTGGCGACTGGAGCCTTTCCGAATGCCTTTAAGCGACTGTCGCCGTCACTACACATGTTTCTCTATGTTACGTTGTTGCTTCTTCGACCGGCAGCGTGACTTCGGGCGGACCGAAACGCACCTCTAGGACGCCGCCACGGAACACTGCGCGCTGCGCCGGGCGTTCGGCCAGGGCCATAGGCAAAATCATATCGCGGCGGAAGTTGCCGATCTCGATGAACAGTTCATCGCCGCGTTTGGTCATCGAAACCTTGCCGATCTCAACATGGGGCAGCGGCAGACGCATGATGTATTCCTCGCCGTCGCGAAGAATCTCCTGCGTGGTGCCCTTGAATTGCACCTTGACCGGGTCGACATCCTTAAAAGTAGCGTTGCCAACCATCGAAAGGTCTTCCAGGCCGTGCAGGTCACGGGCGTAGTAGGGTGAATCCCAGATTGGCAATGGCGTAAAGATGTCATAGACCTGTTGGCGGTAGGCCTGTTGGATGCGGGCCATCTCTTGCATAAATGCGCCTTCCGCCGACTCGATTGGTAAGACGCGGTTGAGCACAACACCGTCCACCGGGTAGCCAAACAGGGCAAGATAGGTAGCGGCGCGTTGGGCTTCTTTGATGACCATCCGTTCGGGGTTGACCACCAGACGATAGGAGCTGACTTCAGGGTCGATGAGCGTCTCGCGCAGCGCTTCGACGCCCTTGGATAACCGTTCCAGCGTTGCGAACATATCGGCAGCGGGGACGAGCGCTTTGACTAACGGGCGTGCAGCCTTGAGCGTTCCTGGCTCCCAGTCCATCACCCGCGCAGCATACCACTGAAAAGTCTCGGGCATCGTTAAGAGACGGATTGTTTCGCCCGTAGGCGCGGCATCCACAATCACTACGTCGAAGTTGCCGTCACGGGCCTGGCGGCGAATATGCAACAGACTAACAACCTCTTCCATGCCAGGGATGATTGCCAACTCTTCGGCTGCGACTTCGTCAACACCGCGCCGGCGTAGCAAGGTGGAAAGATAATTGCGCAACTGGCCCCAGTGCTGGCGCACTTCGTCAAGGACATTGACCTCCTGGCCCCATAGCCGATCACTCAGTTGAGAGGGTAGTGCGCCCAGCGGTGAGTCCAACGCATCGGCCAGGCTATGAGCTACGTCGGTGCTCACCACCAGGGTGCGATAGCCAAGCTCAGCAGCGCGCACCGCTGTCGCCGCCGCAGTTGTCGTTTTACCGACGCCACCCTTGCCAAGATAGAGGATGAGACGCATTGCGATAATTCCTTTGTTTGCTTGTAATGGTCATGTATCACACAGGTGTCCAAATGTACAGGGTCAACCGATGATCTCCGGTGCTCGTTCACACCCGTATACATGTACGCTCTTCTTATTGTAATTGTTGCATTACAATGCGTCAAACACCATTGACAACGCGATGCCGCTGTGTTACGCTCCTAGAAGCGATTTAACCCGCAATGTTGACGGATGAGTTGGGCATCACTGGCATTCGAGATCGCCGCGCATGCGGGGAGGCGACAGTGGTTGCCGGCCCATTTGGGGCTCATCGCAAAGATACAGAACAGGAGCAACATTCTTGCTAACGGACATCTTTCTTATTCGCCATGGCCATCCGCTGCAAAATACCGGTTTGAATTATCATGTGTTACCAGGCCCAGGGCTTTCAGATATTGGTCGCGATGAAGCTCGCAAGGCGGCGGAGTTTCTTACTGACAAAGGGATCGAGCAGTTCTTCGTTTCGCCTTTCGACCGCACAACCCAGACCGCCGAGCCGATCGTCGAGGCTCTGGATGTGCCGGTCACGTTTACCTTTTTGGTCCAGGAGCATAACCCCAGCGAGAAGTTCGACCTGATCCGCGATCGGGCGCGCGAGTTCCTCCGCTCGACGGAAGACTCGCCGCTTAAGCGAGTCGGCGTGATCAGTCATGGATCGCCGATTCGCGCCTTTTTGCTGGAGTTGAGCCAGGATCGCCTTGATTTGAGCAGCCACGTGTATCCGGGCGGCAACCCGGCCCCCACGGCGGGCATCTGGCATGCGCAACGCTGTGAGCAGACCTGGCGGATCGAGTTGGTCTTCAAGCCAACCTGAACGTTCCGGCAGCACCTATCGGTGTGGTTGGGGTGGTTGAGTTAGGGGGCTTACCCTGTTCAATACGTCATTTCTCCTATGCCTGAACAACACAGAAGAGGTTGCCGTCTGGATCCTCCAACACAACATAGTCAGCGTGAGGTTCATACCTCCACGGATAGTGCGCCGCTCCAAGACTGACCAAACGTTCAACTTCGCCTGATTGATCGGGCGTATAAAGGTCAAGATGAAGCCAACTTCGCTGACCAGTGCGCTTGACGAAGGCTTGGTCGAGTGAAACGTTCGGCCCCTTCCCGGACGGATCCTTCAGGATGACAAAGCCTTCGTCCGTATGTCCAACGATATACTGCAATGCTGCTTGCCAGAATTGCACCATCCGCTCAAACTCATAGCAGCGGATCACAATCGAGCCGATCCGAACGTGGTCAGGTTCTTGGGGCGCGTCGCGCATTGGCGGCGCCTCCTAACTCGCAGATGAATATTCACGGATGTATTGCTCGACTGTTGTCTGATGGCATTCACGGGGGTGTTTCTGCTGTCAACTTCGTTCCTGGAACGAAATATTGTGGTAGACAGTACTGATCTGTAGAGTGCATTCAATTGACGGCAGGAACAGTTGTTCCTCTTCCTCACCAAACGATGCGAAGATCCAGAGATTATCCAACTGTCGCATAAAGTGATCGATCCGCTTAGCATCTTGTGCTATCAAGAGATATTCTTGCAGACTATCGATCGTTCGATACAGCTCGAATGTTTTGCCGCGATCATGGCGTTCTGTTGATGGAGAGAGCACCTCGATAATAACAATTGGGTTGATTAGGATCTCTTGTCCCGTATCATCGAATCGTTCTTGACCACAGACAACCGAAACATCTGGGTAGACATAGCTGTTCTTTTGCGGGATTTTCACGCGCATATCGCTCGAATAGACCGTGTATGGTCGATTCTGTAGTTGATTATACAGGCTATTGATCGCATTCATGGTAACCCGATTGTGTGTGGCGCTTCCTCCCGCCTCGGCCGCAATCACACCATCATAGTACTCGTGTTTCTGATCACTCGTGCGTTCGAATGCCAAATAATCCGCTTCGGTGAATACTGCTTGTGCTGATGCCGACATCGCCTTGCTCCTGGTCGTTCCCTTTGGTATGTTGTTCTGCTTTGCAGGTGATCATAGCAAAGGCGCGACCCACCCGCAACTTTGCGTCGCCGGTCACAGGCGTATGTTGTTAGAGGTTCAGCATCTCCCTTCCAAGGTTTAAATAACGCAATTGTACTTGGTTAGTTAAGGCTGCAAACTGGAAAACAAAGCGTATAATAGGCTCTAGCCGTGAGTCACGTCAGGTTCCGTCTTGGCTCTCACGCAAGTTTCTGCTGCCGCAGACGCAGTTCCTCGATGAGCAGCAAGTCCGAGCGCAACGTCTGCAAGCGTAACGGTGAGTGTTGATTCATCGCCAAGCGCATCAAAGATAATGAAACCCTCTATGATAGCCGACATGAGCGCCGCTAAAGGCTCACAATCCTCTTCTGCGGATCAAGGCAACTTAACACCATATGTTGTTCTTTCCGGCACGTAGCTGGCGAACAGCTCAAGGTTTTCCTTTACGCTTCTCTGATGATAGTGGCATCGATCTCCACAAGCTGGTCGATATACCCGAGCTGTGACACGCCAAGAAGCGTTGCGGGCGGCGCCTGACGCTCGAACCATGTCTCGACCACGGCCCATGCTGCTACGAGATTCGAGTGTTCTCCCACAACATAAACAGTAAGCTGCTGAATGTCGTCCTCATTGAAACTATTGACTTCAATGAGTTTGCGAAGATTCGTCAGGCATTGAGTAGCCTGTGCCGATGGATCGCCTTTTCCGACGAGCTGGGCGCTCGAATCGTGAGGGACTTGCCCGGCCACGAAAAGCTGATTTCCCAGGCGCTTCGCGTACCGATAGTTTGCAGTTTGGGGGAGGCCCGCTGCTGTTTCGATTTCATTCATCCTGTATCTCCCGGCTGAGGCGCTTTTCCCTTCTTCCAAATGGTCAGTAGCTCTTGTTCTCGCTCCGCCGACAAACCCGCTTGGGGCATTATGTTCCCAAAGTCCTTATCAATTGGAGAGTCTTTTGTGGTGCTTAACCACTCGTGGGTTGCGGTGATAGTTTGCGTCAGCGGACGGGTCGTTAGTCCGTACCGCATGGCTTTATTGGTGTCACAAGACATAACGCCAACATGAGTGGGCAGAGTGTTCGGAGGAAGCCACAGCGGAAGATCACTCCAAGGTTGAATCCCTTGATCGATCAGAAATCCTTCATCCACCCAGATCAGCTTGGCATCATTCGGGATGGTCGCACGAATCTCATCAAGCAGGCTCGCCATCGTATAACGGCCTGGTTCTCCTATCACATTGAATGAACCTGATATCCGTTGCTCAGCCATCAACAGAATCCACTTGGCAAGATCATAGACGTCAATAAACTGAACAGGCTGATTTTTTGGTTCGGGCGCCAACAGCTCGCCGCCTTCAGATATTCGCTTGATCCAGTAGCTAAACCGTCCGGTATTGTCGTACGGTCCAACAATCAGTCCGGCACGAACGTTGAGCGCCCGACCCGGCAGAAGATCGTTGAGCGTTTGTTCACACAACGCCTTAAAGCCGCCATAGTTTGCCCCAAGTGTTTCTTGAGTAGCGTCTTCAACTGTCGCCAACGCAGCACTCTCATCTAATCCTGTAACACTGTGATCTGCATAGACTGCGATAGATGACAAAAAGATATAGTGTTCAATACTCGCTTCAATGGCCCTGGCGACCTTCTCTACCTGCCTTGGGAAGTAACCAGATGTATCAATCAAAGCATCAAAGCCACGGCCAATGAGCGCGGAAAGATCATCATTACGGTCGCCTATGATCTGCTCTACATTGTTGAACAGGTTGGGGTTGGTTTTTCCTCGATTGAATAATGTCACTTCATGACCAGCCTCAAGAGCTTGCTCCACGATAACGCGACCGACAAATAACGTTCCACCAAGAACAAGAAGTTTCATCAGTTCCTCTCTCTATTACTCAACTCGAGTTATCAACTTTAAACATGATGATAAAAGAGCGCTTATAGACGGCGATCGGGTTCGGCGGGCTGCGCGTTCTTTGCCCACAGCTACTCAATCCATAATGGCCGCTCCCCTTGGTTACTCACACGATAACTATTCCTCGTGTGCGACGCCGCTGTTCGCATCCTAAGCCGATAAGAGACCACAGCTTGTGCCTCCAATCCCTTGTCTCTTCAGCGTTGCAGTTTGATCCCTGCGCTGCTCTTAGTTTCCCGCAGCCGAGATATGTAATGAAAAATCATCCAGGTAGGGCGGTCGGCGGCACATATTGTTGGGCGGCGTGGCGCTATGAGCGTTTACAAGTATCGCAGTGTTTTATATTGGTGATAAGATGTCAACGTGGAGCACTCTAACGCTTGTCTATTATTTGATGCATACGACGTGATCCCATTGTCGTTGTTGTTGTGCTCTTGTTCAGTAGCTATATGTGAATGATAAATGCTATTCGACTGATCTCGATGTAATCGTTTGTCGTAAATGCTATCTCAATATCCGTTATGTACATCGTGAAAAGATGCATAAGATCGTCATTGGTGATATTTCCTGTGGCGATGAGGAGTAATTTATGTGGTTGCCCGCGAAGCACAAACGAGTTGACGAAGTCTGTATCTTTCGTGATGACAATCCGCTCTTCCTCTATGGATCGTCGGTTAATATCACTATCTCCAGTACGATTGCCGTGCGGTGAATCACGTGTATGCACCACATCGTGACCGCGTGCGTGAAGCCAGCGAACCAATTGGCGCGGGAGATGCGCATCAATGAGAAACTTCATGCTGCAATCGCTTGGAGACGTTTTACTTGACTCAGGCGAGTCGCGAATGCGAGCACGGCGTACAGATCTTCTCGCTCCAAATCATCGTAATCAGCAAGGATCTCGTCCATCGTCATGCCTGATGTGAGTAACTCAAGCATGATCTCGACCGGATAGCGAAGACCGCGAATGCATGGCTTCCCATGGCAGATGTCCGGATCGATAGTAATACGAGTGAGCAGTTCTTCTGTTGATGGAATGGTTGTCATTCACTCCTCCCGCTTCCTATTTGTGGCGCTAAGACTTGACGATAAGTATAGCACATACGATTAGTCAATATGGCAGGGTTTTTCTTGACGCTGTCTGTACTATGCAGCTTTGTGAAAGAGACGTTGGCAGCTTCTCATTTGGTCCTAAGTTGTATCGCTTGCTTCCCAACGCTAAAGGTCAGCGGTGCATGTCAGCATGTCCGCTGACCTTTAGCGTTGGACGTTTCTCTCGAATGTAATCTTTGCCTCTTCATATGCGGTGATGTTGTATCCCCGAGCGATAAGCAGGGAAAGCATTGATCGATACTTGTTCATTGTTTTCACTTTGACAAGCTCGCAGTTGTAGTGAACTGCAGTTTTCTCGAATTGATTCATCATCACGCTTGCAAATCCTGATTTCCTGTGCCCCGGAAGAACGCCCATTATCCAATTGTAAAAGACTGATGGATCTTCTAGATAAGCAACCAGAAATCCAATCGGCTTCAAGTTGCTTTCGCAAATCATAATCTGGCCTGGTTTCTCGTTCAGCCTCTTCTCAATGTTACTGGCAGATGTCTGTGTCGAGAATTCAGGCAAATGCCGCATAAGCGACTCAACTTCCTCAGGCGATCCAGATCGTAAGTTTGTCATGGATGTACCTCACTGTTGTTAGAGGCTGTCTGAAAAGGGGTATGGAATGCGGCAGCCATGCTGCCGCGCGCAAGCA
>JAKSDJ010000122.1 GCA_022360155.1 Chloroflexales bacterium
ATAGTGCTGCATACTCACCGCCAGCGTGGTTGAGGCCCGCTGTCTGACGTCAAAGGTCACCGTCGCCCGTCTGGGCGTCCGGTGCAGCGCCTTGTTGGGCGGATTTCCAGGTGTATTGCATGCCAGGAGCATCGTTGGGACGAATCTCAAAACCTAGCCGCTCATAGAAGGCAGCTTGACCTTTGGCCGCCATCAATTGAATTGACCTAACTTTCATCGCCTTGAGCTCTTGAACAACTTCGAGCACAATGCTTCGACCCAGGCCCTTGCCACGATGGTCGCGATGGACCACAATATCGTGAATCATCGAGTATAGGATGCCATCGGAATTCGCCCGACCAATCGCTACGACCTGGCCATCCTGAACGATGCACTTCTTCACGGCAGATGCCTGCCAAGATTTCATGAAGTCGGCCAGAGAAACGCGATAGCCATCATTCCAGCCTGTCTGTGTCCAGAGTTCATAGGCATCTTCCATATGATGATCTTGTAGGTTTGACATTGATGCTCCTGTCTGCCCAAGGTCCGCCGTCACCAGCGCGACAAGGGCACGGCTGACACAACCTCCAAACGTTATAAAGCGGATGTAAAAGTGGACGACGCAGCCCACAGCAGGGAATTTCAACACCGTTTCTGTGGCGTGCGTAATGGTGAGAGCCAATCAACAGCGCTGAGCGTTTCTCGTCTCACATATCTGCATCATCAAACCGGAACATGTTCTCAAAAAATGTCAACCGCGGGCGACCCAATTCCACGCGCGGGTAAGTGGTGATCAGGGCTTGTTGGATCGTCCGCCGGGCGTCTTCAAACATGTGTTCCTCTTCAGAGGTGAGGACCATCACATTATACGCTAGCGAAATATGGTACGTGTAGGTCTCGTGATCGGGAAATCGAATGCCGGTTTCGGTGGAAAAGTGTTCGCGAAACTGCTGAAGTGCGTCAGCCGTTTCCTCGTTCGCCGCCTCAAGTACGACAACAAGCACCTGGGAAAAGCCGAGTCTGACGATACGCATAGTGAAAGCGTGTGGAAGGGATATTTTGGCAAAACACGCAACCATAAATTGATTGACGTGGGTCAGCGGCAGATCGAGCGCCAATTTCGTGGACCAGCGTTCAGGGGTACGCGCCTGATCGCAAAGTCCTTCCATGACAGTCATATGGAAACTGGACGGCGGGAGAAATGCGTACTTCCCCGCGGTATCGACCGCCTTGAGTTGGCGTTGCGCCTCAACGAGTCCAGGGTAGATGGGCATCTCTGGCGTAATTTTACTGATCACCGTATTTCCGGGAAAGGTCCGAACCGATCTATCTTCATGAAATTTCTTCCCGACAACGTTCGTGTACTGCGGCGTTTCCATGGCTTCAAATGCTCCTTTTGACAAGATGTCGTTTCATTGTTTCTGATGTATGTATCTTCATGGGGCATAGTCACGGTCTTTTCAGCTTCTCAAGTACTCGTCAATACAATACTCCATGAATATTCCGGGTGACTTCATGACAGAGCGCTAATAGGCTTATGAGGAGACAGTATGGTGTACTGCCGCTCCATTCTGCAGCAGGTGTTTTAGATTGCATGCATTGCAGCCTGATATCCGTGCAGGAAGATGAGATAGCATAGGCTGCTGCCCAATCTCTCGTTGTAGCATGGTAGACCGCGTCCATTTCAGGTAAAAGATCAGGCTTTTCGCTAGGCACAGAAAAGCGTTGCTGGAGAACATCGATGAGGCAGTTGGGGGCGCGAAGAGGATAGGAGCAAGGCGACCGCCCAGGCAACCGCGACTGCCACAGTCACGAAGGCGAATAGCGAGCGCTGTTGCTGAACGCAGGTCGCTCGCACGCTCAGCATGTGCTCCACGAAGCGACACCCCCACCTTGCTTCGTGAGTCGAAACACCCCTGCCGCCACAACACCACGCTGTGGCTCTAGGACCAAAGGCTCCGGGCGGGGCATATGGGGACAACTCCACCGTTATCAAGCGGCGACAGCCCAAGCCACAGCGCGTGTACTGACGGTATTCCGTGATGTGTGGGTCCATAATCGGCGCCTCAAATCAAATAATGTGGGTGCGGCGCGGCCCCTCGATGGCGGGAAGCTCAGGCGCAAACAAGGTGGAGCAGTTTGGACAGTGGTGGATAGCGGCGCGAGCGGGTCGGACGGGGGAGGAGGCTGCAAAGGGATAGCCGGACCGACTCAGGGGTCTTGGCCCAGTCCTCCGGTGGAATCCCCAGCAGGTTGATCGGCTCCTCAGGCATAGTGCCATACGACACCCCGTCTGTCAACCACCTTTTACCACAAAAGAAGAAGCACAGAACATTATCGATCAGCTTGCAGAATCCTATTGGCTGAGGGTGTAACTGCGCTACGGCAGCGGTCTGCGGCTCACAGAATGTTTGTGTTGCTCCTTGCCCAACGCGGCCGGCTGCCGCTAGCAGCCATCAAGAACGAGATGAGCGCTGGCAAATGACCACCTTCAAAAGTCGCGCCCAGGTCAGGGCCGCGCCAGCGGCGCCAGACACACAACGATATCAGGCAGCTGAGTGGTGGGTGAAGTACGGTTGGATCGGGATTTCAGCCGGAATACCAAAGCCATCATGAAGTCTGCGTATCATTTCGAGCGTAAGTGGCCGCCGCTTATTGAGAATTTCTGATACCCGCGTGCGATTCCAATATAGGGCTCAATATCTCGTCGCGTCAACCCCCAGCTCATACCATCATGTATGCAGCTACGGTTTGTAACTGCCCAGGGCGGTTACAAACCGTAGCTGCGCCGTCATGTCACGATGTCATGTAGAGTGTGGTAGCGGGCTATGTATAATAGCGACGACTTCCAGCCACCCGTTTATTGCTTCACCAACTTCCAACTACGTACCCAATCAACATACATCGTGTTTTTGCTATTGTCTTTCAATGATGCAATAGTGGGGAGCCCTGCCCAGGTAAACGCCTCCTTATCCAGAAACATGTACATCGACTCATTAAAAGCGCCGCCAGGTTTTACTTCAGCGACCTTAACACCATTGTGGTAAAACCAGATGGTCTGGTTGTCTTTCCACCACACTCCATATGTGTGATAGTCTGCCGCTGAAGGGTATGGCATGCGCCACTCTTTCGGCGTTTTTTTGTCATTTGCCCATCCATTCGGGAAGTAATGGGTGTTCATGAGCATATAATTGCTTCGATCCGGATTTTTGGCAGGAGCCCCAAAATTCTCGATAACATCGATTTCGCTGTACTTGCCCTGGAACCAGAACGCTGATGTCATCGACAGTTCTGCAGCCTTAATCCTTGCTTCATAGTAGCCATAGGAGGCATTGGGTTTCTTGGAAGTAATAACTGACGCATCAATCCAGATATCCTTGTTTGGATTACCCACCTCACTAAGCGAGTCCACACGCGAGGTGCTTTTCAGCTGGAGATTCCCGCCACCGACACTAACGTTTTTCGTCGCATACTGGCTTGGTTCACGACCCTTCCAATACGGATGATAGTCGAGCCATTTTGTGCGATCAAGCGAGTTGCCATTGAACTCATCAGAGAGGGCGTCGATCTGAACCCATCGATAGCCTGCCGGAGGTGTAGGCAACCCCGCTGGTGGTGCTCCATTCCCCACTGTTTCTAGTTGCCATTGCTGATTATTGCCGCCGTGCCTGGCATATTGCTGTACATTCGCTCCCTTTGCCTGCCCGTTATTCGCAACATCGAGCACCTTGCCCGAATGTTTGGCCTCGATTGTATATGACCCAGCGGAGGTTGCTACAAAACACCACTGCTGATTAGCGCCACCCCAGTAATCCCATTGGGTTACATTCGCACCATTGCTCGTAGCGACATCCTGTACATCTAGCGATCTCCCACTCTTCTGATTGATAATCTTGTAATAATTGCCTTCTCCTCGTTCAACGCGCCACTTCTGGCTGTCGCCATCCCACCACGGCCACACAAACACATTGGCGCCGTTGTTCGTAGCACTCCCCGCCACATCAAGCACATGGCCGCTGTGTTTCGTCGTGATCTTGTAGGTGTTCGCCGTGATTTCTGCACACGTTTGCGCAGGGGTTTGGGCCGAAGTTGTCAGCGATGGGGCAAGCAAAAGTCCTGCAAGACACGCCACCCCGTATGATACGAACCGGGTTCTCTTCGTGAACAAGTTGCGCGCGCTCATATTCCTTCCTTTCTTCAGTCAGCATAGATCTAAAGTGTCGCTCTTCGTTGAATACTATGTCTACTGGTTGTTGATTGTCATGAACCCACGAATCTAGGCCAGCAGATTATGTTAGAGTCGTCCTCAACGGAGGACGATATGAAACCCAATCACCACACGGACGAATCGATCATCAAGATCTTGGAACAAGCGGAGAAAGGTGAGCAAACCATGTCTGCGTTCTGCCGCACGCGCGGAGTCGCCGAAAAGGCGCTCTGCGGCTGGCGCAAAGTCTATGATGGGATATCCATAAACAAGGTCAGCCCCTCAGGAGCGAGAGCAAGAGCATGCCCGGCTCAAGCGGCTGCTGGCTGAACGCGATTTGGCAGTCGACACCCTTACAGAGTTGCTCGCAAAAGCCAGGACCATCGCCGAGCAGCGTGATCTGGTGCGTTTCCTTACAACCAAAGGCATTTCGGTGCGGCGGGCATGTATGCGTGCCCAGTTGCCACACGCCGCCTTCCAATGTTAGGTGCGGACGCGCCCAGATGAGGAAGCCCTGCTTGTGGACATTATGGCGTTGGCGCAACAACATCCGCGCGGAAGTCTAATGTTGCAATTCTGGATCTTAATGGCAGCCATAGTGCTGCAAAATAAAGAGGCGAAGTGTTGGCCTATTAAGTGTACAAGAAGGCCAAAACGGGCACTATCATCATCCTAACCGATGCAAACGGCTCTATTCTTGCAACCAGTGACATTATTGCCGGTCATCACCATGACGGTTTTGCGATTGTTGAGCGTTTAAAGGCTATGTTGCGGACGATTCGCGACCTTGGCCTCTGTCTTGATGGAGCCTATTTTAATGCAAACAGTTCATTTGACACCAAAACGGTGTGGAGACTCCTTTGGAGTGGCGGACTACACCGCAACATTCCTAAGGATAAGCAAAACTGGAACCGCCTCAAATGTGGACGAAATCGACATTTTAATCACGATATCTCTAAGAAGCGGTTTACGAGTGAGCGAACGTTTGCGTGGAGATACATTTCGATGTTTACTGGTACGATTTGAGTGGAAGAGCGTGTCTTTTCTAGGGTTTCACCTGATTGTTTACACGCTCATTAACCTCCACAACCTGATAGCAAAAGCCTAACCAGGTTCTTTGTGAAGACCAAAACGACTATGAGTTTTCCTGCGCGCTAACTGCACGTGAGCCACTAATAACAAACAGCATACCATTTCATAAATAGTACGACATCATGCATAAATGAGAGTTTCAAGATCGACAAAAAATACATGACTATTATCTGGATTGGCTCACATGATAATGAGAGTTTTAAGATCGACAAAAAATACATGACTATTATCTGTAATTAGCGTACAGAAAAACGAATGTTATTTGTTGGCTCTTTATAATTGGCCCTAGAAACTGGACCACATAGGGCGTAAAGATCTGTGACGATCAGCATACTGCATGTGGAGGGGTTCATGGCCAGCAAACGTTAACACCAGAGTGTCGCGTTCAAGCTTCGGGTCGCGCTCGAAGCAGCGCCGAAAGATCCGCTGAACCTGAAACTGATGCGGCAGATCGACGCACAGCACCTGTAGGCATTGTTCTCCGGCTGGCCTCAGATGACGGTGGCGCTAAGCACGAAAGGGTATACCGGCAATGACAAGCGGACTCGCCGCTTGATGCACCTAATCTTGATGCACCTAATGGAGATTCAGGCGATCATGCCACGGCAGCGCTCGGCCACCCTATCTTTCCATACCTGCTGCGCAAACATATGGATATTCGTGAACAGGCACAACAAGCGTTCCGCTGTGGCCGTACCATGGACATCTTGGGGGCGCCTGGGGACAGCTCGGCCAGAGTCGCCTACTTGTCACCCGCCACCCGCCACTAGATGCTCTCGGCGAAGATCTCGGCCCAGTCGGGTGCGGCGGGCTGGCGACGGCTCAGTCCGATTAGACGTTGCTCGCCCTCGACGATCTCGACCAGACGTGGGATGTCGCGTTCATGAACATGCAGTGCGTCACCCAGTAGCGGAGCGTGGCACTGCGCCATCAGCTTGGACACCGCGTCGGCGACATCGGGGTTGCCCAGCGCCGCCGCTGCGCGAGCCAGCGCCTCCTCACAAACCGGTTGCAGATAGGTCAGCAGCGCAGGCATACACATCATGCAGGCAAAACCATGCGGTATGTGAAAAACCGCCCCCATACTGTGGCCAACCGCGTGCCCCAGGTGAACCCGCCCGCCGAGAAACGCCATCCCCGCGTTTAGCGCCGCCAGACTCAACTCGATGCGCGCCTCGATATCGTCGCCCTGTTCGACCGCGCGCGGCAGCCAGCGCCCGATCCGCGTGATGGCGTCGAGGGCCAGGGTGTCGCAGATCGGATTTGCCATCGTCGAAGTCATGGCCTCTAGACTATGGGCCAGCGCATCCATGCCGGTGGAAGCGGTCAGGCGCGGCGGCATACTGAGCGTTAGCTCCGGATCGATCAGGGCCAGGGTCGGGCTGATTGACGGATCGCGCAACAGTTTCTTGTGTCCCTCGTGGGCGATAATCGCCACAAAGGTTACTTCTGAACCGGTACCGGCGGTGGTCGGCAGACAGAGCAACGGGGGCATGCCCTTAATTGGATCTGTGCCGCCGAAGAAATAGGGGGCAATATCATCGCCGCCGCCCACGGCCAGAACCCCAAGCGCCTTGGCGGTATCCATCGCACTCCCGCCGCCCAGGGCGATCAGCCCATCAGCCGCGGCTGCGCGATAGGCCTGTACCGCTGCGCTGATGCTCTCTACGGTGGGATCGAGCACGACATCGGGATAGACTGTTACCGCAACGCCGCGTTGCTCCAGGGCGTGACGGGCCGCACTACAAGTCGGGCTGTCTACTAAACCCTGATCGGTCACCAGGAAGGCGTGGCGCATCTGCAAAGCCGCCGCGCGCTCCCCGACGTGTGCGGCAACACCAACGCCAAACTCGATTGGCGTCGGCGTATGTATCTGAAACGAGGCGATTGCACTCATGATCGAATCCTCTCTTATGTTTATGTTGGCACGTTGAACCCTGTTTTCCAACGAACGCTCTGCGCGGCTACAAGCCGCGCCTACAATAACGTTCCAACGTTCCAACGTTGTTCGACAAACTGTATACAATGGTGCTATCATAGCATAGGCCACAATGCGCGCCAAACGAATCAGCAGTATACGGACCAGCATAGATGAGGCGAGCCGTAAGATGAGCGCTGGTGTCTCAGGCAGGGTTTTGCCCCGTCACAGCGTCGCACTACGCCCATCCTGAAATAGTGAGCAATAAATGAGTGACCCAATCACAATCCTCGTCGCGGATGATCATACGATGTTTCGCCAGGGACTACGTGAAATCCTTGAGCGGAAGGGTGGATTCACGGTAGTCGCCGAGGTCAACGACGGGCTTGCCGCAGTCGATATGGCCCGCCAGACCAAGCCCGACATCGCGCTGCTCGACATCTCGATGCCCGGCTTGACCGGTATCGAAGCGACGCGCCAGATCGCTGGCGCCAGCCCGCAAACGCGTACCGTGATCCTGACGATGCACCGCGATGAACGTACCGTCCTAGAGGCTGTGCGCGCCGGGGCGAACGCTTACCTGCTCAAGGATGCCGATTCTAGCGAGCTGATCGAGGCTATCCGCGCGGTCTATCGCGGCGAGGCCGCCCTGGCCGGCAGCGCCGCAGTCCGGGTGCTCGAACTCTTGCGACGCGGCGAAGGGAACGAACCATCGCCCGAAATGCTCACGCCCCGCGAGCGCGATATCCTAGCCCTTGTGGCTCAGGGCGACGACAACCGGGCCATCGCGCTCAAACTCAACCTCTCGGAGAAGACGATCGGCAACCGGCTCAGCGAGATCTTTCAGAAACTCGGCGTCAGCAACCGCACCCAGGCAGCGATTGTGGCAGTACAACGCGGCCTAGCCCCACCCCCAACCGTCGAATAAGTAGGGAAAAATTCCCCTATCCGCCTAGGGATAGGCGCTCTAAACAACCCCGCGCTGAGTCAGTATACTTAGCAACGAAAAGATAAATTGTTGCGGGTGCAAAATGATGGCTGCACCCGGTATTTACATATTGACGAGGTAAAATCTATGCAGTTTTGGAACACAATGAAGACCGGTGTGCTACTGGCCGCGCTAACTGGTATGTTTGTGGTTATCGGTTCAGCGTTGGGCGGGCAGGTCGGCATGGTTATTGCCTTTATCTTTGCAATAGCGCTGAACATGGGGGCCTGGTGGTTCTCGGATAAGCTGGCCCTACGTATGAGCGGCGCACGTGAAGTCACGCCAGCCGAGGCCCCAGATTTGCACGAGATGGTTGAAGTTTTGTCGGCGCGGGCGGGAATACCCAAGCCGCGCGTTTACATCATCGATAGCGAAGCGCCCAATGCTTTTGCGACCGGACGCAGCCCCAGCAAGGGCGCGGTCGCGGTAACGACCGGAATTGCGCGGATGTTGACCCGTGATGAGCTGGCCGGGGTAGTCGCCCACGAGTTGGCCCATATCAAGCACCGCGACACGCTAATCTCCAGCATTGCAGCGACTATTGCCGGTGCAATCACAATGCTGGCCGAGATGGCGATGTGGGCATCGATCTTCGGCGGTTTTGGCGGCCAGGACGAGGAAGATAGCGGCATAGCCGGTATGATCGGCGGTATCCTGATGATTATCCTGGCGCCAATCGCGGCGCTGCTCATCCAGATGGCAATCTCGCGGTCGCGGGAGTTCTCCGCTGATGCGGGCGGCGCGCGTATCCTGGGCGACCCGCTGCCGCTAGCGAGCGCTCTGGAGAAGCTAGAGTGGGCGGCAGGGCGCGTCCCCATGCAGACCAGCTCGGCAACATCACACCTGTATATCGTCAACCCACTGCGTGGCGGCGGCTTGTCTGGACTGTTCCGCACCCACCCCAACACGACTGAGCGTATCGCACGACTACGCGCCCTACCGCGAGCGAGCGCAGTTGCCTAAGGCTTCATACGAGACCTAGATACAGAAGCGTCTCGTTGTAATACCTGGCCCCTGGCGGCTTTCCTTACGAGGAAATATCGCCGGGGGCCAGCAAGATCTGCACAAGCGTTTCCCCTCCCAACCCCAGGCTCACCCCGATCGTCAGAAGCTTCCCGAAAATCTGCCTGAAAAGGTCGCCTATTTTCGTTTCATTATGCCAATTGCCCCCTTTCTGACACCTTGCAGTTAAACTATTTGTACAACCTTTAACTGAATCCTCCATAGCATGAATTCTATTGCAGAACTTGACATGGCCCCCACCAAATGATGCTATCATTGCAGTGGCAGCGTGGATCGGCCACAATATCCGAACATTTATTCGACAAGAACCATGGTAGACTTGTAACATCAGAATTACTCTTTGTCATTTTTCCATATAAGACGGCTTTCGGGCATAGTATAGGGAGGAATAGTATTTCTACACAGAGCAACTGCGCCGGTATCCTTTCATAGCAAGCCCCACAAGCGGCGCGCACACCACAGGACAAACATGGCTTATCGGCTATGTTCACGTTCGTAGGTTGAAACGTTCCAACGTTTTAACGCCAGGCGGTTCTTTTCGTGTTAGGTGTCCAAACTCTTTGATCCGCTTCTCCTGTGTGCAAGAGTTTGAACGTCAGGCAGTTTTTTCGTGTTAGGCGTCTATGCGGCTCCGCCGCGCCCTAATACATGAACATGGCTCCTCAGCGCCGTGTTATATCAAATCTTGATAGATAGTGTGCATGTCAGGCTGAGCCCTTCGGCTTCGCTCAGGATGAACTCCGCGAAGCATCTCTGACTGGTCGCTGCAGAGACCCTTCGCGTGCGTTCAGGGTGACATGATGCACCGTATTAAACCAGATTTGATATTACTGGCTATGTTCGTGTTAGTTAGTTGTAATTATGAGATTGACTCTATTCTTCCCGCTGACACTGATCCTGGTTGCATGTACCGGATCAGTTTCACCGCAACCCGTGCCTACGTCATCGCCTGTACTATCGACAACCTCGACACAAGTTCCCGCCAGTCGACAATTCGCGACGGACATTTCCACTTCATCAGAAGACGCCACGACGGCGCAAAGCGCAGATGCACCTAGCGCAGACAACATGCCGCTGCGCTTGACCGGTATAGCCGAGCTTGCAATGCTTAAAGAAGCACAGCGCTTACCCCGCGATAACGCCGCATTGGCATATGCGTTGGGCGGCGCATGCCCGAGCGCTCCTATGGGCTGCCCCAAAGTCGCCCGTACAACGCCGCTTGACGTACAAGTTGGCGATCGAGAAGAGTTTTGGGTTACCAACTTCCGCGATAGCAGCAACTACACGGTTACTGCCGAGCTGCGTTACGCAGGGCCAATCGTGCTTATGTATGTCGAGGAAGGGTTCGATTTCGATCAAGCTACGATCGAGAGAGCCGCATATGCATTCGAGCAAGAGATCTATCCCCGCACCCGCGCCCTGTTTGGCTCTGAAGAGCAACCCGGCGTGGACGGCGACACGCGGATCACGGTGCTAAACGCCCACAGCACCGGCGGCGTCCTCGGGTACTTCTCCGAGCGCGACACTGTCCCCAAGAGTGTCAACCGCTTCAGCAACGAGCGCGAGATGTTCTTTATGAATGCCGACACGCTTTACCCCGGCAATTCAGACTATCTCGACGTACTCGCCCATGAGTTCCAACATATGATTCACTGGAACGAACAGCGCGGATCGCCGACATGGTTCAACGAGGGAAGCTCGACCCTGGCCGAGGATCTCAACGGATTCATCAATCAGGGGTACGCCCAGACATACCTGAAGATCCCCGATACGCAGCTCACCGCCTGGGGGCGCCAACCACAGGCATTGGTGGCGCACTATGGCGCAGCAAGCCTGTTCTTGCGCTACCTCTTCGCCCAATACACGGGAGAAGAAGGCATCCTCCCGCTGATCCGCGCCGATGCGGGAAACAATCCAGAGGTGTTTGCCGAACTTGCGGCACAGACCCGCCCAGATATCAGCAGCTTCGAAGATCTCTTTGCTGACTGGGCGGTTGCCAACTTGTTCGATAACCCAGCCATTGGCGATGGCCGCTACACCTACGCTACCGGTCACAACCTGCCCAAGCTTCTGCCTTTCAAGGTTGAACCGGAGCCAATGAGCGAGGACGACATCAACGCCACCATTCACCAATACGGGGTAGACTACCTGGAATTGCCGCCAGGGCCGCTCACGCTCAACTTCACCGGGGATACGACGATTGGACTAACCGGCGCTTCCCCGCGAGATAACGCGGCCTGGTGGAGCGGGCGCGGCGATGATAGTATTTCGACGCTTACCCGTGCTTTCGATCTGCGCGGCCTCTCCAAGGCTACGTTGCAGTTTACGATGTGGTACGAGCTTGAAAACAGCTACGACTATGCGTTTGTCAGCGTCTCGCGCGATGGCGGCGCCACCTGGCAAACTCTGAAGGGAACCAGCACCACAGACAATGATCCTCAGGGCGTGAACTTCGGAAACGGGTTGACTGGGGTAAGCGGCGACCCGAACGCTACGATGGGAGAGGAGACACGCGGTGTCTGGGTCGACGAGACAATGGATCTGGCTCAATACGTTGGCCAAGAGATCCTGCTGCGCTTCTGGCAGATCAGCGACCTGGCGATCAATGGTCCGGGGTTGCTGATCGACGACATTGCTATTCCCGAGCTCGACTACGCTGATGATTTTGTCGTCGGTCCAAGCGGCTGGCAGGGCGAGGGATTCATCCGCGTTGACGGCGACCTGTCCCAGATGTGGACGTTGCGCCTAGCTCGCACCGGAGCCAACGGTCAGATCAGCATCGAAAGACTCTCGCCCGACGACGATGGACAGGTGAGCGCCGACTTAGCCGCCGGCGAGCGCGGCGTGTTGATTGTTTCGGCAACCACACCGTATACCACCGAATTAGGAAATTATCGCCTGCAACTGATCAGGTGAACGCGCGGGAGGGCGACACATAACAGCTTGAGCAGCGTGTCGCCCCTCACCGCCCATCTGGTCGCCCGATCACGCTATGAGCCGTCTACCACAGATTTCTCCGGTCGCCTTAGGCCCAATCTTGCTGATTTCGCTGCTGGTGCTGCTTGTTTTTCGGTACACATCAACGCCAGGCCCAGCGATTGTGACGTCTTGGGCGCTCAAGAACAACTTCACCGCCCCCGAACCGGCCAGCGTTCCTGGTGAACCGACGCCATTACCCGAACCGCTCAGCGGTACGTTCTTGCAGCGCGCTGACCTCGATGTTATCAGCGCCGACGGCTTGTTCAGCCCAGAAGATCAGGTACGGCTCGCTGCCGATTTAGAGCGCGCGCTCAACTATGTATCCAGGCGCTTCGGCAGCAGTTCGACCGGGCGGATCAACACCTATGTGGGCGTGGCTGCCGGCTGCGGCCTCCACGGCATCGCCTATACCGACCAACGGCTTGTGCAAGCCTTTACCTGCACCGATCTGCCGCGCAGCCGGGTAGTCAACATTATGGCCCACGAATTCGTTCACCAGCTCGCCCACGACCGCTATGGCCCACAGCATCTGCAAGCCGATATGATCCTGCTCGAAGGCGTCGCAACGTGGGGCGCGGGCGAATACTGGCTTGACGGGCAGCCCAACTTTGCAATGTTTCTCCGCCCCTACAAACAAAACAACCAGCTCCTGCCGCTGGCGACCAGCTATGTAGGCCGCTCGATCAACGACATGAATCTGCTGTACTACCAATGGGCCAGTTTCGTTGATTTTCTGATCACGGTCTACGGGCGCGAAACGTTTGATGCGTTGTATATCACGGGCAGCCACGCTCCCGGCTCGGCGGACTATGTCGGGCTCTATGGCAAAGGACTCGCCGAGCTGGAGCAAGAATGGCTCAACTGGCTCGATCAGTGAAAACGTTGGAACGTTCCAACGTTCCAACGTTCCAACGTTCCCCTCACACCCAGCCCATAGCACGCCACTCGGCGTACCAGCCGCGAATCTGCAGGCTTAGCGCGGGTGAGAATCGCTCGGCGAGCCAGTAGGCGGCGCGTTCACACTGCGAACCGCCAAGTCGGGCGATGGCGGCGGCGGCGGCTACGTGCGTGAAATGCAGATAATCGCACCCCCATTGCCAGATCACATCGAGACCAAGCACCTTCCAGGAAACAGGCCAAATCATTGGATAGCGCTTCTGTATGCCCCGTATCAAGAGATGAAAATCACGCCAGCGCATCCGATCCTGGAAGAAGCGTGTTGCCGCCTCCTCGCCCAGATCACGCAGCGCTGCGAGGAACGTATTTTGCAGTTCGTTCACATCGTTCGGTCGATTCCAGGGCTGCATAAAGCGGCTGAAGATCCAATTCAGCGATACATTGGTTTGGAAGACGCTGATATGGCGCAGGTGCTGCGGTTCGACCAGATTGCGCCGCAGCGCATAGTCGAGCAGGCTGGTCGTGCGGTGCAGGTTGCGCACGTGCGAGCCAAACCCACAAAACGTCAGCGGGCTTTGCTGTGCAGCTGAGTCGCCGACCGGCATCACGCCGCGCAACAGCGGGGCTTCTTGTCGCCGCAGGCTGTGCCGCGCTGGAATATAACCATAGACAGGCTTGACATGATGAAAATCCGGCCCCGGCGCCTTGTAGCTCGGTAGTAGGGTAAAATAGCGCTCGAACAAGTCGAGGAGCGAGTACGACGTCGTCCAAGACTCGGCCAGTGTAGCGCGATCAGCGCCAAGCGCCGATTTTCCATTCTCCGTTATCGATGACGTGCTGCCGACCGCCAATACACTGGTATCCGCCAGCGGCTGGCAGTCAGAGAGCGACGAGTGCTGAAGCCTGTTGGTTCCTGCCACCAGCGCAGACCTTGCCCCGCGCCCATCATAGCGTTCCGTTCCGGTTCGTTGGCCATTCCCATTTCCCGCGATCCGCTCGCTTACTATCGGATAATAGGCGCTGGACGATGACTCCCAGCCATGATGCAACGGTTGCTGTTTGTCGCGCGCTGGTCGCCGGTCGTTCAGGGTCGCATAATAGAACAGATAGACCGTCAACTCATCGCCACGCCCAGGGAACCCTTCCCACATCAGTTGCCGGCCCTGCTGTGCATCGGTCAGGCTGATCAGGATCTCGCCCAGGTTTGGGTCGTATTCGCGCGGCCCGCTGCCTTGGACAAAACCCTTGGCCACAGTGCCGACGGTTGGGCAGATCCCAGCAAAGGGCTGTCCCTTATGGCGGCGTAGCGCTAGCGGCGAGGTGCTGCCCATCCCGTCGAGCAACAAGCGCGCCGTATACGACTCAACGGTTTTTTGCGGTTGAGCGGAGCTCAACGTTTCCAGGTCAACCGTTATGGACAACACCTCGGTTGGTGTGACACGTACCCGCCGGAAAGCGCGATGACTCAAGACCGTTCCGCCAGCTGCTTCGATTTTGCGCCGCAGCAGGTTCAGCAGCGCTCCGGAGTCGATCGCTACATTGAGCACTTTAGGCAGCCAGACATCAGCCGCGTTTGTCTGCGTATTCGGTCCAGTGTGAAAACTCACCAGTCCGTTGTGATAGTTGCGCATGATCACGTCGTCCAGATCGTCCCAGCTTACGATACCCAGATCGATCAGCGCTTGGAGTTCGGCGCGGCTGATATTCCACTCGCGATGGGCGCAACCCACCTGACCGCGATCGAACACCATCACCCGCCAGCCATAGCGTTGGGCCATCGCCAAAGCGTGGAAGAGCCCCAGGCCGCCGCCGGCATAGATCAGGTCGTAATCGAGTTCGTGGTTTGCGGCTTCTGAACATCGCTCGTCGCTGCTATAGCACGACTCGTCATAGACGCCAGCCGTAATCTGCTTCCAGCCTTGCTCTAGCCGCCAGATTCGCTCCAAGTGATCAAAGGCGCCCATCGCCTCAAAGTGAGCGATGGTTTGTGGATATAGCGGTCGCAGCCGCTCGGCGAGAGGATCGTGGCGCTTGACCAGCGCCGATTGTCGCTTAAAACCGGGTATCTGATTGTCCGCCTGACTGTGTTCGCCAACTGCAGTGCTCACAGCGACTCGGGCTTGGATGGGAGATGCAGCCACGTCGAGTGCAATTGGGGCGAGCGCCCGTTCGCGCAGCAAGAGTTCGAGTCCAAGCCGGCACATGCGGGTAATCGCGGTGAGGCGTTGGCGAATAAGCAGGGGCGCCCAGGGCCATGCCCAACCCGGTCGCTCCAACTCAATCCGAACCTGCACATGAGTTGCAATCAACGCATCGTACAGGCGCAACTCAATAAACAGCGTCGTCCCATTCTGCACCGCCGGCGCGAGATGCCAACGCAAGGTGTGCGGCAAAGCATTATGCTGATTGGCATCAGACAAAGCAGAAACAGGTATGTCATGTTTGCTTTGAACGGTATAGAGTTCATCACCCCAACGCCATAACTCCCCCTGGCGCTCACCACCGGTGGGCAGCATAGCCCATATCGAAATATCCTGTAAAGCCGCAGACACAACCGGCATCGACGCTGCGAGCTCCAGGTAGTCGGTATAGGTTATCTTCATACTACAGTCCTGTAATCCCTTTCACTCCGCGATCAGCCCGGCGCAGACGCTCGACTTTATTCCAGGATGGACGATACGGCATCCGGATCGGGGCCAGGTCTTGCGATACCAGCGCCGCCGAGGCCTTCCACTGCCAGAGCGCCGGCTCTTCCTCACCCGCTTCTTCACCGATCTCCGCCAGATGACACGCGACCGCAGCAAGCGCCGCCGCGACCTCGTCTTCGCTTGGTTTATTCTGGATCATTGCCTTCTCCTCTCTTCTAGTGCTGCTCACTACAAGCTCATTGCGTCACTGCCTCAGACACACACGCTAGTTCGCTCCTACGGTGTCATCGCGTCATCGCGTCATCGCCTCAGGCATGGCGCAGCAAGCGCGTCACCATAGCGTGTTGAGCCTGTAGTTCCAGTGTATCATCAAGCGGCGGCAAAGTCACGCTGGAGCCATAGCGCCGCCGCAACGCCAAAAGTAACAGATGATCAGCAAGCTGCGGGTTTTTGGGCAAGAGTGAGCCATGCAAGTAGCAGCCGATACTGTTGCGGAAAACCGTTCCGCCACACCCGTCTTCGCCGTTGTCACCATGCCCCAGCAGTACGCGTCCCAGTGGACGGACCCGTGGCCCGTGGTAGGTGCGCCCGCTATGATTCTCGAAACCGACCAATCGGGTTTTGGAGACGGGCGGCTCTGCTTCGGTCAGGTTCGCCTCGACGACGATATTGCCAATCAAGCGCTTCTTGCCGCCGACGGTGTGAATGTCAAACACCCCGACGCCAGGCAGTTTCTCACCAGTGTGGGTCAGAAAATAGTGCCCCAACAACTGATAGCCGCCACAGATGGCCAGCAACGCTAGGCCATCCTCAATAGCGCGGGCCAGGCTCTCGCCCTGGCGGCGCAGGAAATCCTCGGCGATCAGCGCCTGACCGCTGTCTTGCCCGCCGCCAAAGAAAGCCAGGTCGCAGGCCATCCAGTCGATGGCATCGCCAACGCCAAGTGGCGTCACGTGCAGTTCGATCCCGCGCCAAGCACAGCGCTGCTGCAGGGTGATCACGTTGCCCCGGTCGCCATAGATATTCATCTGTTCTGGATACAGATGAGCGAGGGTTAGCTGATAGCTCATATTATGCAAAGCAAAACTTTATGATGCAACAAAGCGAGATGGATGATAACCTTGCTTTGCGCCTCGGCTCAAACAGAAAACGTGAACTGTAAGTCGTGGGTTCTCCCCCTCGCGGCGCACGACTTACGTTTATGAACGCACCAACCATTCCCCTGTCCCGATCCATTTGTACGTCGTCAGTTCGCGCAGCGCCATCGGCCCACGCGCGTGCAATTTTTGCGTCGAGATCGCTACTTCGGCCCCGAGGCCAAACTGCCCGCCGTCGTTGAAGCGAGTGCTGGCGTTGACGAAGACGGCAGCGCTATCCACCTCGCGCGTGAACCGGTCGGCGGAGACTCGATCGTTGGTCAATATCGCTTCACTGTGTCCAGTACTGTAGGCGGCGATATGGTCGAGCGCATGGTCAAGCCCGTCTACCACACGAATGGAGAGGATCAAGTCCAGAAACTCCGTGCCGAAATCTTGTGCAGTGGCGGCTTTGATCGTCCAATTGCCCGCCCCAGGCGCATCAGACAGGATTGCCAGCGCCTCGGGATCGGCGCGCAGCTCCACCCCCGCCGCACAGAGCGAGTCGGCCACAGCCGGCAGCAACGCCGGGGCAAGCGCCCGCTGAACCAACAGCGTGTCCAGCGCGTTGCAAACGCTGGGACGCTGGACTTTGGCGTTGTGGATGATCGGTACTGAACGGGCAATATCCGCTGTTTCGTCAACATAGATATGGCACACGCCGATGCCGCCCGTAATGACCGGAATGGTCGCATTCTCGCGGCAGAAGCGGTGCAGCGCTGCACCGCCGCGCGGGATAATCATATCGACATACTCGTCGAGCCGGAGCAAGTCTCGCACCAACTCGCGATCAGTATCGGTAATACTCTGCACCGCAGCGGCGGGCAGGCCGCTGCGCTCCAGGGCAGCGCCAATAGCGCTCGTGATAGCGGCGCAACTGCGACTGATATCGCTGCCCCCGCGCAGAATCACCGCATTGCCGGTCTTGAGACACAACCCGGCGATATCCACAGTGACATTCGGGCGCGCCTCGTAGATCACGCCAACCACGCCGAGCGGGGTACGTCGCTTGTGTAGGCGCAATCCACTCGGCAGTTCAGTCGCTTCGAAGATTTCACCCACAGGGTCATCGAGTTGGGCCACGTTACGAGTGTCGGCGCCGATTGCCGCCAAACGCTGCGGCGTGAGCAGCATCCGATCGAGTAAGGCAGCGCTGGTTCCGGCGCTGTGCGCTGCCGCAATATCGGCGGCGTTGGCTTCCAGGATCGCCGCCTGTTGTTCGCGCAGCGCAGCGGCGATAGCGTGCAGGGCAGCGTCTTTCTGCTCCCGGCTGAGCGCCGCCAACTTGCGCGCCGCCGCTTTGGCCCGCCGCCCGATCAGGGTAAGATCGGTTGCCATCTGTTCCTCCTTATCGTAACGCAGAACATCCCCGCCTCATCCCTGCATACGCGGGGCTCCTCGCCTCATCATTCATCATTCGCCGTTCGGCGCTGGCGCTCGTCGGAAACCGCCTGGCGCACCCGGTCAAGCTGTTCCGCCATCTCACCGCTGCGCCAGGCCAGGATGAGCATCGCCAGACTCGCCACAAGCAGGGCAAACGCAACGATCATCAGAATAGGCGTCAGCAGATTGGAAAAGAAGCCAA
>JAKSDJ010001030.1 GCA_022360155.1 Chloroflexales bacterium
AGGTGAAAGCCGCCCAGCCCCTTGACCGCCACAATCTGGCCGGCGCGCAGGGCCGCAGCCGCGCGCTGCAATGCCTCGTCACGCCTGGCGATCACCCGATGACCCGGCACGACAGCCACATCGCCCTGCGTCGACTCGCGGTCCACGATACGTTCCCACAGCTCCAACTGCGGTCCACACACCGGACAGGCGTTTGGCTGCGCATGGAAGCGACGGTCGCGCGGATCGACATATTCCGCCGCGCAATCGGCACAGAACGCGAACTGGCGCATGGTTGTATTTGGGCGGTCATAGGGCAGTGCCTCGATGATGGTAAAGCGCGGGCCGCAGTTGGTGCAGTTGGTGAAGGGATAACGATAGCGGCGATTGGCCGGGTCGCCGATCTCGGCCAGACAATCGGCGCAGGTCGCGATCTCGGGCAGCGCCAAAACCGTTTTTGCGCCTCGCGTAGCGCTATGCCGGATGCTAAACTGCTGCTCGCCACACGTTGCAATCCAACTCGACTCCAGGCTGTGGATGATCGCCCTGGGCGGTTTTTCGGCGGGGATGCGTTCCAGAAACGAGCGCAGGGTCGTATCAGGGCCTTCGACCTCGATGAACACCCCTTCGGTGTCGTTGATCACCCATCCGCCGAGCGCCAGGTCAGTGGCAAGCCGGTACACAAAAGGCCGGAACCCGACCCCCTGGACAGCGCCGTGAATTTCAATTTTGAGGCGTCGTTGCTCCATGGTGTATCGGCTCTGCACATCGCCCGAGCTTCCTGTAGCTCATATCAGTTGAACGGATACCGTCCGTAAACCCTGTCCATTCCTGGACTTCACGAAACCATGCGCATCGCGTTGCGATCAGCCTTGGCTGTGCGGAGCCAGCGATGATACCAGCGCCGCCATAGTTTGTCTGTTCTCATCTATGGATCACTACCTGATCCGCTCCAATAGCCACGCCAACCACTCGCCCATCCCGCTCCCAGTCCGGCAGGATATGTTAAAGAGCGGCGCCTCCGCGTTGACCATGGCTAGGCCGCGCCGGAAATAATCCAGGTCGAACTCGAATACCTTGACCAGATCGGCCTTGTTGAGCAACACAACGTCGGCGCTGGCGAACATGCTCGGATATTTGTAGGGTTTGTCGTGACCTTCCGGCACACTGGCGACAACAACGTTTATGTCGCTGCCCAAGGCGAAATTCGACGGGCAGACCAGATTGCCCACATTCTCGATCCAGAGCAGATTCAGTTCAGCCAGGGGCAGATGGGGCAGAGCCGTGCGGATCATTGGCGCATCCAGATGGCAGTTGCCGCCGGTATTGATCTGCACAACCGGGATGCCGCGCGCGCCAATCGTCTCGGCGTCAATACTCGACGCCAAATCACCCTCGATGACCCCAGGCCGCACGCCAGCCGGAAGCCGATCCACTGTGGCGAGAATGACGCTGGTCTTGCCGGCGCCGGGCGAGGCCATAACGTTGAGCACGAACACACCGGCGGCGTCGAACGCGGCGCGGTTCTCAGCCGCTACTTGGTCGTTGGCCCCCAGGATCTCCTGTACGACCGGAATCTTCATCCTCCACCTCGATACTTTCGATATAAAACTCACGCCCCCCGCTAACCCTCAGGCGCGCGCCGCCACAAGCGACGCATACCGGCATGAGCGGCGCACTGACGCTTAACTGGGCATCGCAATCGAGGCAGACGGCGGTGGCTGCCTCACGGCGAATACGTAGTGTTGCTCCCTCAGCAATAGTGTCCTTGCTCAAAATATCGAAATAGAACTGCACTGAGTCGTCTACAATACTGCTCAAGTCGCCAATGACTAGATCGATAGCCAGGATCTGCGGCGCGCCAGCCCGCTGCGCCGCCTCCATAACGATATTGAGAATGCTCTGAGTTACCGGGAGTTCATGCATCTGATTATATAGGGCGCTGCACTCCGTCGCAAATCTATACCCTCGGGCTGCACTTGTGCCCGAATCCTAACCCGATGATTTGCAACGACATAGGTTCCAACCACTATACCATAGTTGGCGCAGCCCTATCAATCCTGTCTGGGAAGTGATGTAGGGCTGCGTCAATGCTCTCTAATAGCGGACTGTTGGCAGCGCTGGGCTCTTTGGGTAGCGCCCGCACCGCCGCGTCCGTCGCGACCGTGCAGCTGTAACATCTGCACCCGCGTAGCGGGCGGAGGCATGCGCCACAATGCGTTTGAACCGCCACTGGGCCAACATGCGGGGGTCCACGGAGGTTCCACGCCCCGTGCGGGGTGACGGAGCAGGCCCCGTCCGCGGGTGCGGGGCGCGCAGACCCGCCAGGCCGTCCGCCTACCACAGCCGGGGCTGCAATGGCGGCGGACGTGGGAGCGACCTAGAGCGGCGGCCCGCCACCGAGGGTATCGTTCGTTCGCGCTGATCGCGTCGGCTCACCCCTCCCCGCTGTACGGCGCCTCGCAGACCTGAGGGGTTTGCCCCTCACGCTCCCCGCTGGGACGCCCTGACGGTTCATTCGTCCGCGCGTGGCGCGTCGGCTCACCCCTCCCCGCTGTGCGGCGCCTCGCAGAGCTAAGGGGCGCTATTTCGTACACTCCCTGGGGAATCCTGAACACTTACCTTGTTTTTACCCAAAGGATTGTTCTCTTTCATGGTTAGTGCCGATTCGAGCGGGCTCCGCCCCTCGGGCGCCCCGCTAGGGAACCGTGCCGGTTCCCCAAACCCCGCCGCAGGTGACGTGGTCGGCGGATCGTCCGGCTGGGGCGCATGCCTCCGCTGCGATAGATGCATGGGTGCAGAAGAGAACGGTGGGCGGCAAACGCACGCCTGCGACGCCGCTGCGCCTCTCCGCCTCCTCCCTCATCTCCGCGCCTCCTCACCTCCGCGTTTACGGCCCCATCTGGCCTTCGTACTGCGGGTCGACCTGTTGGGCGCAGGCCCACACCGCCTGGCGATCCTGAAGCCCAACTCGCACCGAGCCAAACACGAACGGTACCGTCCTGCCATCAAAGCGTTCTCTGCCAGATCTGCCTGCGCCGATTTTCGTGCTGTTTTGTTGCCTCAGAGTAACCCACCGCTCACGGATTCTGCAGCGCCTGATCGATAGCCAGATCAACAGCGCTTCCCTCACGAACTGCCTGCAGGATCGTTTGCAAGAACGGCGACCCCAAGGTCTCGTGGCTGATCGCCGTCCCGCCTTGTGCATAGGCATCCAGCGCCTGCAGATAGACCTGCTGCATCTCCGCCCCAACCTGACTCGGAAACGCCTCAGCACGCAGCAACGATTGACGGGCTGGCGCCAGCGTTCCAACCGGATGGTCACTCAAAAAGCGCACCCAGCGCCAACTGGCCTCCCGCGCCTGCGTCTGCGCCGCGATGTAGGCAATGTTCCAGCGCAACGCCACCGCCGCCGCCGCGCCCTGTGGCATCGGCGCAAAACCCAACTCCCATCCCTCGGCTTGGGCGCGCAAATAGAGTGGATTGGCAGAACGGCCTACATCTCCCAGGAAATCGGCCCACATGGCGCCGCGCCGCTGTTCCAGCAGTTCAGGCCGGGGGAGAGCGACGGGCGCCATGGGGCCATCCTGCTGGAAGGCGAACCACCAGGCCAGCGCCGCGCGCAGCTCCGACTCCTGCGCATAATGGTTGCTGCTAGCCTGATTCGGATCGCCCAAGCGTTGCTCCGGCAGCGTAATGCCGCGCCCAGCCAGAAACAGTTCGAGATCGAGCGCGTCGCCGCTGCTGACATAGCCGTACTGTTTGGCGTCACCCGCGCCTGCGGTCAGGCTCCCCATGGTCAGACCGAAATCGTTCCACGTCCAGTCCGGCGCAGGGGTCGGCGCGCCGGCAGTTGCGAATTGCTCCTGGTTATACAACATCCCCATGCTATCAAATGAGACAGGAACACCCGCAATGCCGGCAGCACTCGAGCCTGGGGGATAGGTGAACCGTACCTGCGGGAGATCAGCGGCCGCAAAGGTGGGATCCGCATCAATCAGCGGCTGCAGGTCCAAGACCAACGTCCGATAGTGATTCGCGGCGACCGATTCAAACGCAACCCGCTCGGTCCCAAGAAACACATCAGCCTGTTTCGCGATCGCATCCGCCGTCATAAAATCGGGAAAGGTGCGCACCTCAACCTGGATATCTGGGTTTTGTTTGCGAAATTCCGCCGCCAGCGCTTCATAGGCGGTGATGTCTTCAACCCTGCCAAACCGGGTGGGCGGAACAAACCCGATCGTGGTCTGGGCGACGCTGGTGGGCGGCGCCGGCGTGGCGACCGCGATTGGTGCAGGAGCGGTCGTCGGCGCCGGCGCGGCGGCGAGTTCCTGGATCGTTTGGCGCAGCGCGGTCGGATCATCGTAGGCTTGGGGCAATGCCTTCAACACCGGCTGCAAGGCATCATACTCCAGTTGGCGCGGAACAGCAGCGGCCACCGTCGCCCGTATCGTGTCGACCGCCTGCTGGGTTATTCGACGCTCCGCAGCCAGAGAATCTTTGTCCAAATCCACCTGCAGGGCAGACCATTCTAAAAACTGCGGATCGCTTTGCCGGCGGCTCACAAAGGTCAACCATTGCCAGGCTGCTTGGGGCTGACTTGTCCCAGCGCTGATCCCAAAGCCATGGACCAGCATCGGGGGCGCCGCTAAGTCGCCCTGCGGCCATGTGGCTGCGGTACCCGACACACATGGATCGTCTGGGTCAGAGCGAATGGTTGGATTGAATAGAATATCGAGATGCCACAGCGCAACCTGACCTTGGCATATCGCATCAGTCATGCCTGTGTGCGCTGAAACCGGCTGCGTCACCTGATGGACCTTGCTCAAATCCAGATACCATTCGAGCGCTTGGATGATCGCCGGGTCGTCCAGGTTCAGTTCGGGCAGGCGATCCGCCGCACGGATCACTTCGGCCTTGTTCTGCGTGACGAGCGCGAACGGCATGAGGGCAGGCCCCGACTCGATATCCAAAAAGCCAAACTGCTTGGCGCTTAGATTGCTGAAGTGCTGCGCGACAGCCAGAAAATCATCCCAGGTCCAGTGTTCCGCTGGGTAGGGCCGGCCCGCAGTGTCGAAGAGCTGAGGGTTGTACACCATCAGCGGCACCTGAAAGAACCACGGCAAGCCATAGAGCCCGTCTTGCCAACCGAACGCCGCCAGCGTCTGGGGGATGAAGAGATCACGCAGACTGGTCGCATCCTGGTCGAGCAACGGTTGCAGATCGGTGAGCAGGTTGAGGCGAATGCCGTCGTAGAGGTTAACGCCCTCGTAATAACTCCCAATCGGGACCACGTCGGCGCGCTCAACCAGACGCCGACTGTATTCCGCGCTAGCGATGGTGCGGTGATCGCCCCACGCCGCGTGCAGTTGCTGCAGATCGATCACCTCCACGGTAATGGTCGGGTGCTCTGTATGAAAGGCCGCAGCGAGTTGTTGATGGTATTCCAGCCGTGATCGCCGGGTGATGAAGGAGATGGTAATCGACTCACCCGCCGGATTGGGCAGCGGTGGAGTCGCACAACCGGCCACGATGGCCACGACGAAAAGAATTAGCGCTACCCAGGTATGTGTCGTGCGAAAGGGTCGATGCATACTGTTCGCCTCACGATCAAATAGTGGGGAAGAAGATACTGTTTTCATCAGATGACAGCGCTGTCGCCGGTCACCGCGTGTTGCGGAAAAGAACGAGGGCCGACGCACACCGGCGAGCGGTGCAAGCGGTTCATCCATCCAGACGCCTTCATAAGCCGTTATGTTACAGCGCAGCGGTAAGTGTTGCGGCGCTG
>JAKSDJ010000395.1 GCA_022360155.1 Chloroflexales bacterium
AATTCCGGGGCAAGATCGGGGCTGACCCGGTGCAAACGTTCGCGCAAGAAGTTGGCAAAGAGATGGTGATAACGATACCAACGCCGTTCGTCATCCAGCGGGCTCAGGAAAAGATTGGCGCGCTCCAACTCCTCCAAGACCGTTTGGCTAGGCTCGTTGGCGGCCTGCGCCGTTGCAAGCGACCCGCCCTCTGGCGTCGTAACACCGAGAACAGCATCACAGAGCGGCGCGCACATCCGATCAAGGATTGATGTGTGCAACAAGAAGGTCTGCAATTCTGCGGTCTGGCGCGCCAACACCTCCTCGGCAAGATAGTCCACCAGATAGCGGTGGCTCCCCGCAAAGGCGGCGATGAACTGCTGCACGTCGGTGCGCCCGCGCAGCGAAAGCGCAGCAAGATGCAGCGCGGCAATCCAACCCTCAGTGCGCTGCTCTAGCGCTGCGATGTCCTGGGTGACCAAACCTAAGCCCATCACCCGGTTGAGAAATTGCGCCGCTTCGTCAGCAGTAAAGCGCAGATCGCCGCCGCGCAACTCGGTCAGCTGCCCCCGCACGCGGAAGCGCGCCAGAGCCAGCGACGGTTCGCTGCGGCTGGCAATAATCAGATGGAAGTGCGGCGGGGCGTGTTCGATCAGGAAGTCGAGCGCGGCGTGAATGCTTGGCTCGACCAGCAGATGGCAGTCATCGAGGAGCAGTACGATGGAGTCGCTCGTCGCGCAGATCTCGTTGAGCAAGGTGCTGGCGACAACCTCGCTCGAAGGCGATTGTGGCGCGGCGAGCAACGCCAGGGTATGCTCGCCGATGCCGGGGCGCAACCGTTCCAGGGCGGCGACGAAATAACGCCAGAAGAGCGCCGGGCTGTTGTCATTTTTATCGAGTGAAACCCAGGCGACCTGAGCGCTGCGGAGCGCTTCCGACTCGGTTGGCTGGCCTTCGGCCCTGACATGATGGAGCCAATTAGCCAGGAGCGTCGTCTTACCAAAACCGGGCGGCGCCACAACCAGCGTGAGCTTCCCCGCTACACCCGCATTCAAACGCTTGAACAGGCGTAGCCGCACAACCAGATCGCCGCGCGCCGGCGGAACTGCCAGCTTCGTCAGCAAGAGAGGAACACGTTCCACGCCGTGATCGGGCGGGCCAAGTGGGCTGATCGCATCGACCATCGCGGTCTCCGGCAAGCATGTTGCGGCTACATCACCTTCAACACCTCAAAAATCCCGCCACGGGCTTCATTCGCGGCAGTGATCGACGACGGCGAACCCATAACGACAACCAGCCCCGAGTCGCGCACCTCATCAAGGACATCGGCAAAGGCGCGAAAATCCACAGCCGTGGTCGCCAGAATCTCGTCGCGGATCTGCTGGCGCATCGGGTCGGTCAGGCCAGTAAGATAGCGCACCATCGAGGTATAGCCTTTGGCGTCCGGCAGTTGGTAGGCGTCCATATCACCAATCGCACCAATAATGCTGCGGGTCAACTCGCCCTGGTTGAGATCGGCCTGGCGCAAGAATGCGCCGGTTTGATCATAGATATCGAGCGTTCGCAGCAGATTCGGATCGCGATACGAGGTATAGCTCAAGATCCCCGTACTGCGATTGAACGAACAGAAGCCACCATAGGCCCCGCCCTGCACACGCACCCGATCCCAGAGCCAGTTGGTGCGTATGTACCGTGTGATGACCGCCGCCGAGCCGTGATAGCGATAGCCCAGCTTGTAAATATTTGTACCCTTGCCGACATAGTTCACCTGCGCCGGTATCGTGAGGCCCTCGAAGTTGACGCCGTCGCTGAAGGTCCAGCCCGACAGTTGGGTCGGCGCCGCCGGCAAGGTTTCGAGGAACTCTTGCAGTCTGGGCTGCAGTGTCGCCCACTGCGCCGCATCAGCCGTGACATTGCAGATCATCGTCGCCCGGTTGACCAGCAGGTGACGCACTGCTTCGAGGTTGGCCAACACTGTTGGCCAGTCGTTTTCGATCCGGGTAACCAGCTTGCGCAAAAAGAAGAGATAGTCGACCCCGCTCGTTTGCTCAATAGCCCAGTTTGCCTCGTTGAAACGCGCACCAAGGCGTTTTGCCACAACGTTGTGGCCGCTTGGAGTCAGGCTGGATTCATTCCCGGCTTTGGCTTTGAGCACGATCTGGCGAAACCGCTCCGGATTATCGAGCCGCACGGATAGCAAGACATCGCGCAGAATCGCCAGCAACTCATCGACCTGGTCGGCTAGCGCCTTGCCATGCACGAAGAGCCAAGCCGTACTCTCTTCGCTCGCCTGCACCAGCGAGGCGAAAGTCGATGAATAGACGCCGCCAGTTGTGCGGCCAATCCGCTGGGAAAGCCTCACAAAATCGTCGCGCTCTGTGCCCATTTCGGTCAGCGCGCGGCCAAAGAGCGCCACGTAGGGCAGCAAGTCTGGCGGCAAAGTGCGCAGGTTGAGCCCAATGTCGAGATAAACGATGCCGTTGGTCGCGAGAGGGTGTGAGAGTACGCGCGTCCCGGCCAAGTCTAACTCGTCGCGCGGGATCGTTTTGTTCTGCTTGTCGAGATCGGCCAGGGTTAGGCTAGGAATTGTCGCCAACAACTCGGGCGGATCGGGCGTTTCTTGCTTCAGTTGTAGCTCACGAGTCTGCGCAACAATTGCCTGAATCTCCTCAGGACTCATCGCGGCGTGCGCAGCGTCGAGCCGCGCTCCCTCGGTCGCGGCCTCCTGTTCGGCCTGGTTGGGGTCAGGCTGGAGCAGCAGCGTGACTCGATGCGCGTTCTGCAAAAACGCAGTCTGGATCAACTCTTCGAAATAGCGCTCGCCGTGGGCCAAGCGCGCCTTGATTGCTACCAGAGGGGCCTCAAAAGCAAGTTGCGCGAAGGGATCATCATCATGAAGCCAAGTGCTCAGCGCACGGATCATCAGCAAGAGGCCGCGCGGGTAAGAGCCGGTATTATTCTCACGCAGTGAAAATTCAATCGTGTTGAGCGAGGCGGCAACGGTATCCGGATCGATGCCCTCCTCAACCAAAGACTGCAATGTGTCTATCACCAGGGTTTCAATCGTATCGACGCTGTCGACCGCGATGCCCTTCATGCCAACCGAGAACCAGAACTGGCGCAAGCCATCCTTCAAGCTGCTCCCGGCCAGATCCTCGCCCAAGCCCGAGTCGATCAATGCTTTGCGCAACGGCGAGGCGGATGTACCAATCAGAATATGCTCAAGGATATTCAGTCCAAGGGTTGTTGCGGGATCGGGCGCCTCGTCCAGCATCCAGTTGACCGTCATCATTGCCTTTGCATCGGCCCCAGCAGCGTAGGAATGCGCGATCCGCCGCGTTTCGGTGAAGTGCTCCTGGATCTGCACCTCCGAGTGGGCAGCTGCTCGGTCGAAGTCGCGGAGATATGCATCGACCAGGCGTAGCCGCTCTTCAAGCGGATCATCGCCATAGAAGAAGATCCGGGCATTCGCGGGATGGTAAAGCGTCTGGTGAAACCGCTGGAACTGTTCGTAGGTCAAATCGGGAATAGAACGAGGATCGCCGCCCGAGTCCACGCCGTAGGTTGTATCGGGGAAGAGCGCCCGCTGGCTATAGCGATGGAGCAGGCTATCCGGCGAGGAATAGGCGCCTTTCATCTCGTTGTAGACCACGCCCTTGAAGATCATCTGGTCTTCGGGGCGCTCCAGGTGATAGTGCCAGCCTTCCTGCTGCAAGATCTGTGGGGAAAGGCGCGGATAGAAGACCGCGTCGAGATAGACATCGATCAGGTTGTAAAAATCTTTGAGGTTGGTGCTTGCCACAGGGTAACAGGTCTTGTCCGGGTAGGTGAATGCGTTGAGGAAGGTCTTCAGAGAGCCCTTGATCAGCTCGACAAATGGCTCCTTGAGCGGATACTTGCGCGAGCCACAGAGCACGGAGTGCTCAAGAATATGGGCAATCCCAGTAGAGTCGCTAGGCGGGGTGCGAAAGGTAATACCAAAGACCTTGTTCTCGTCATCGTTTTCGAGCGAAAGAAGTTCTGCGCCTGTTTTCGCATGTCGAAAGAGCCGAGCATGGGTGTTCAATTCCGGGATATCCTGCTCCCGCACAATCTCGAAGCCATAAAGGTGGGCCATCTTCATTCCTCATCTGGATACGAAATGCGAACAGAATAAACGTATTGTAACAGATCCTGTTTTACTATGATGGATCAAGAGGCTATGGTTAGAGCTGTGTCAACATCGGCAAGAGCGCGCAGAGGCCGTATGTGAGCGCAGGCAGCCAATTGAGCCCAACACCAAGAGCAAGGCAATGAGCGTTTGGCGAGCGGTTGCCCAGTCGGACTACGTGGAGATCTGGCATGCCTCGGCGCCGGAGTATGCCGACGCCAAGCAATTCTAATACCGCCTGAGACGCGCAGCAAGCGGTGCGCTTGGCTTTAGTAAAGGCCTCTATGCGCCGGTCGGCTACGACCAAGAAGAGTTGCAGCATTACAACAGTTGACAGATCACAACATAGAGTTGTCGGGATATCTCGTACCGTTTATCACGAAAATGCTATGCTACCGTTTATTATCTATCCAATCTTCCCAGCTATGGAACGAAAGGAGAC
>JAKSDJ010000604.1 GCA_022360155.1 Chloroflexales bacterium
CCGGCTGGGTGGTGCTGGTGCTATCGAGCGGGTCATGTCCGGCAATCACTTGTAGGATCAACGCCAAGTCGGCGACAGTGCGGGAGAAGGGGCCAATCTGGTCGAGGGATGAGCCATAGGCGATAAGCCCATAGCGGCTGACCCGCCCGTAGGTAGGTTTGAGTCCGCTTACGCCGCAGAGCGCAGCCGGTTGGCGAATGCTGCCGCCTGTGTCGGTCCCCAGGCTGCCTGGCGCTTCGCATGCAATGACTGCCGCTGCGCTGCCGCCGCTGCTCCCGCCGGGGACGCGCGTGGTATCCCAGGGGTTGCTCGTGGTTCCGTAACCGCTGTTTTCCGTGCTCGACCCCATCGCAAACTCGTCGCAGTTAGTTTTGCCGAGCATCACCGCACCAGCCTGATCGAGCCGGGTGATAACGGTGGCATCATAGGGCGGCGTGAAGCCTTCGAGAATACGCGAGGCGCAGGTCGTTGGCACATTGCGGGTGCAGATCACATCTTTGATCGCTAATGGAACACCATCGAGCGGCGAGTTGGACTGGCCGCGCCGAGCGTCAGCGGCGCGGGCTTGTTCAAGCGCTTGCTCGGCGTTTACGGTCAGAAAGGCGTGAAGGTGCGGCTCGACATTGGCGATGCGCGCGAGCAGCGCTTCGGTCAATGCTACGGAGCTGATCTCGCCGGCATCGAGTGCAGCACGAGCGGCGGTGATGGTTAGATTGTGGAGAGCGGAGTGATTTTTCATATAAGTGTTAGGATCGTTCTGGATCGGACTTTTCCTCATCTTCTTATCGATGTATCAAGCCCATCGTCTCTGCAATGGCACGCTGACGCTACCGATAGTGAAGAATTGACAATTGACAATTGAGCGTGCGAGGCTGCAGCCTGCCAAAATGTCAACCCCGGTCCTGAGCCCTTCGGCTTCGCTCAGGACTGGCGTCGCCGAAGGATGTCAACCTGTCAACAGCGCACTGCTCTATCATACCATAGGGCGCTGAACTTCGATGCGCGGTCGTGCTCTAGAATCGAGCCAGATCTCGATCTGTGACTGCACTATTGCTGCTCATGGGCGATTTCGTTATTGGTCAATAGAGGCGGCATCCCATGCTGTTGTCGGTATTCCGGTATCGTCGTCATCGCCGGTCGCTCGTGATCGCGAATCTCGCGTAGCTCCAATTGAAAATGCCCCTCCGCCGTTTGTTTGATCAGCTTCATACTCTGGTTGACGGCTTCGAGGACATGCAAGCGATGACGTTGCTCCAGGCGCTGGATCACCGTCTGGATAATGGCAAAGGCCATCCTGGAAAGCGGCGCAAGTTCTTGATTGCGATGAATGCGTTCCTGTAAGTCGACCTGAGCCAGGCCAAAGAGGCCATGACGTTCGAGAATATCGATGAGCAAACCCGTCTCGACGCCATAGCCCGTAAAAAAGGGAACTTGATCGAGGGTCGAGCGCCGGCCTGCATACTCGCCCGAGAGGGGTTGGAGTATCCCCGAGAGTTCGGGATAGAACAAGTTGAAGAGCGGGCGAGCTGTAAGTTCTGTGACTCGTCCGCCGCCGCTGGCGATCAAGTCATCGCCGATGCGGATAGGCCGGCGGTAAAATCCCTTCACATAGACCAGCCGCGGATTGCGCAGTAAAGGCCCCAGGATGCCGTACACGAAGCGCGGATGGAAGTTTGTGATGTCGGTGTCAACCCAGGCGATAATATCGCCTTTCAGCACGTAGAGGCTTTTCCATAGCGTTTCGCCCTTACCAAGAAAATGCCCGTACTGGGGCAGAATCTCTTGGTGAATGTGGACGGGAATGCCCAGCGACTCGGCAATCTCGCGGGTGCGATCGGTCGAGGCGCTGTCGATCAACACGATTTCGTCAAGCAGCGGCGCTTGCTCAACCAGCGTTGCTTGAACGGTTTGGATGATCTTGCCAACAGTCGTCTCTTCATTGAGTGTGGGCAACCCAAGGCTGATCGTCAGGCCCTGTTGCTGTTTGAGGGCGACTAATCGCTCCAAATCTTCGAATTCGGTGCTACTGAAGCTGTTTTCGGCGAACCACCGATCCACGGTCGCCGAGAGGTCACGCTGTTTTTGCCAGATAATCTGGGCTTGCTCCTCGGCTTGGTCGAGCTTGTGGCGCACCAGGATAACTGTCTCGTTTGTATCGCGGAGTACGTGCTCGGCGAGCAGTCCAACCGGCGCTTCCGGGTCGCGCCGTCGTCCGGTAACACCCAAGACGATAGCCTGGTGGCTTGTTGATTCGCTCAGGATCGCTCGTTCGGCGGGGATGGATCGTTCGAGCCAGCGCTGAACACGTGGCATTTGTCGTAATGACTGGAGCGACTCGCGGACGATCTTGTCATCGGGTTGGCGTACGTCGGTGGCATAGAGCACCGTAATAGCGGCATCTTGCCAATTTGCCAGCGCTAAAGCTGTGTCGCAGGCGAGCGAGGTATGGGGGCCGCCGCGCACCGGCAGCAAGATACGTTGCCAGTTTGTGTCGGTTTGGAGCTTGACAACGGCGACATCACAAGGCGGATGCCGCAGCAGATCGTCGATTGGCGGTCCAAAGAGTCGTTCGGGCGAGGAGAGCTCTTCCTGCCAGCCCAGCAACACGAGATTGATCCGCTCTTCGCGAACTGCATTGATGATTGCTTCGGTCGAATTATGGCCAACGCGCACCGTCGCGCGAACAACAGTCGGGCGCGGGGTATTGAATTCGGGTATGCTATGCAACTCATTGCGATAGCTTCGTGTTTCCAAAAGGCCGTCGCTCAACGGCGCCTCAACGGGTATTTCGACGATCCCCAAAACGATAACGCTACCGCCATGAAGCTCAGCTAGCGCCTGTGCGATAGGAAGCAGACGGAGGGCTTCGTTCTGCGTGAGTATCGGCAAGAGCACTCGATAGCCTGGAGATGCAGGCGTATCGGTTAATGCGTTGTTGTGCTGCGTGGTCTGAGAGAGTTCTTTCATAAACCACCTCGTGATTGAGAGCAAACACAGCGTCGACTGGTATCGGCGACGCACCCTGTCGCAGGGCTGTCGTTTGCTCGCCATTACCAGGGTCAGATCAACATGCGTACCGAGGGTATTGCTGTCGACGAGTTATCCGATCAAATGATCGATGTCCTGCTGGTAGATTGCTTCCCAGGTAGCGTGTAACCGGATGTGGCGGCGCAAGGCGTAACGCAGATCAGAGTGCAGGGTTGCTGCAATCTGTTCAGCGATTCGGGCGGGATCGCCGTATGGATCGAAATAGTGTGCTGCTGCGCCAGCGATTTCGCGGAACGGTGCGATATCACTGCAGAAGATTGGGAGACCACTGAGCCCTGCTTCGATGAGTGGAATGCCGAATCCTTCGGCGCGGCTAGGAAAAAGCAAAGCGTCGGCGAGGCGGTAGAAATCAGCCATCATTGCATCACTGATGGGACGAGGGCAGTCATGCTCATCAGTGTAGACGGCGTAGAGGAAGACGACGGTGTCTTCAGCACCGCTCTGGTATTGGAGCGCCTGGAGTTCGGCCAGGTAGGTTGCATTAGTGGGATTATGTGGTCCTGGTGGGCCAGTAATGACAAGTTTGGGCTGGTGGCCCTGAGTGTGCAGTGCGCCAGCAATAGCAATCGCTTGTTCAATATTTTTGCGGCGTGTGATACGGGCAGGTAAAAGGAGGAATGGATCACCGCCAAGGAGCTGTTGTTGTTCAATCAATCGCTGCGTTGCGATTTCGAGTTTGTAGAATGCAGCTAAGTCTACGCCAGGATGAACCACGTCGATCTGGTCGATGGGGATATCGAGCAGTTCTGCTAGACGCTGCTGCCGGTCATGCGAAACTACAATGTAGCGAACATCATCCCAAGGACGCCGCAGCAGATCCCAAGGCTCACCGGGATGGAGTTCCGGAAGATAGAGCGGGTCTTGCCAAGCAAAATCATGACACCAGGCGAGAAGTTTCTTGATACCGCCGCGCTGATGAAGTAGGTGCAGTGCAGTGGTAAGAGCTAGATTTTTGTGCAACGTCAATACATTATGCGCGATGACCACGTCCACATGACGCAGCGCCTGGGCCAGGGCATTGTATGTCGCCTCGCATATGGCTGGGAATATGCCACTCGTATTGCCAAGCGCGAGTTCGTGGTTCATCGCCTCGATATCGCTGCCCCGTGAACCAAAGAGTGGATCTGTGATCGTCTCGACGTCGGGATGAAAGCGTGCGCCCTGTCCAGCTAGGATTCGTGTCTGGTGACCCGCTGCTGCGAGCAAGCGCGCATGGTGCAATATGGTCACTTCGACGCCGCCCAGCCCAGGGGGGCCGGCATAGTGCAGGATCGCAACCGAACGTTGGCTGCCAGTTATCGCCTTTTTTACCTGGAGAGGGCGCGCTTCGTTCTCCGCTTCGATTATCGGCACAGCGGCAGACAACAAATCATGATGCACTGTGCTGTTCACGAAACCCTCCTCCTCTTTTTATGCTGCATCAGTCAGGATCTGTCGGTCAGGGTTCTGCGTAGTTATAACGCACCCTGACGAGTGAAAATCGTTGCCTAGCAC